>NZ_JBKGLW010000005.1:0-349730 GCF_046555775.1 Citrobacter sp. U14242 | reverse complement strand
CCCATGCCGAACTCAGAAGTGAAACGCCGTAGCGCCGATGGTAGTGTGGGGTCTCCCCATGCGAGAGTAGGGAACTGCCAGGCATCAAATTTAGTGTGCTGATATGGCTCAGTTGGTAGAGCGCACCCTTGGTAAGGGTGAGGTCCCCAGTTCGACTCTGGGTATCAGCACCAGTTTTTAGGTTAAAGTTCGGCACGTAGAAAAGAATTTGTCTGGCGGCTGTAGCGCGGTGGTCCCACCTGACCCCATGCCGAACTCAGAAGTGAAACGCCGTAGCGCCGATGGTAGTGTGGGGTCTCCCCATGCGAGAGTAGGGAACTGCCAGACATCAAATAAGTGAAAAGGCCATCCGAAAGGATGGCCTTTTTGCGTTCATGCGTATCAAAAAACGGCCGGATCTTTATCCGGCCAACGACTTTAATGTATTACCTGCGATAAAAACGCACGTGTACGTTCAGATCGTGGATTGGCAAAAAATTCATCTGGAGGCGCCTGTTCGACAATCTCACCCAGATCCATAAAGATCACCCGATCCGCTACCGTGCGGGCAAAGCCCATTTCATGTGTGACACACAGCATTGTCATTCCCGATTGCGCCAGGCCAATCATCGTATCCAGCACTTCCTTTACCATTTCTGGATCTAACGCTGACGTGGGCTCATCAAACAGCATGATTTTGGGTTTCATGCACAGCGAACGCGCAATGGCGACACGCTGTTGTTGGCCACCGGAAATTTGCCCGGGATACTTATGGGCATGTTCAGCAATGCGTACTCGTTCAAGGTAGTGCATTGCCAGCACTTCAGCTTCTTTCTTCGGCATCTTTTGCACCCAAATAGGGGCCAGTGTGCAGTTTTGCAGAACCGTTAAATGAGGGAAGAGATTAAAGTGCTGGAAGACCATGCCAACTTCCTGTCTGACACGTTCGATATTGCGGATATCTTCGTTGAGTTCAATTCCATCCACGACTATACGCCCTTGCTGATGTTCTTCCAGATGGTTAATGCAGCGGATAGTCGTCGATTTTCCGGAACCAGAAGGTCCGCACAATACGATACGCTCTCCCTGTTTTACCTGCAGGTTGATATTTTTCAGGACATGAAACTGCCCATACCATTTGTTGACGTTTTCCAGCGTAATCATCGCGTCAGTGGACGGCATTACTATTTTGCTCATAAATTCCTCAGTGCGGTGTCCGCCCGGTGTTAAAACGTTTTTCCAGATGCTGGCTATAGCGCGACATGCTGAAACAGAAAACCCAGTAAATCAGTGCAGCGAAAACATATCCCTCTGTCGACATCCCCAGCCAGGCCGGATCGACAGTTGCTTGCTGGACGCTGCTAAAGAGATCAAACAGGCCGATGATGATGACCAGGCTGGTATCCTTGAATAGCGCGATAATGGTATTGACCAAACCGGGAATGACCAGCTTCAGTGCCTGTGGAAGGATCACCAACCCCTGCGTTTTCCAGTACCCGAGTGCCAGTGATTCAGCTGCTTCATACTGACCTTTTGGTAAGGCCTGTAATCCTCCGCGTACCACTTCAGCAACATAGGCTGACTGGAAAAGAATGACGCCAACCAGTGCCCGAATAAGTTTGTCGATAGTTGTACCCTCCGACATAAATAGCGGGAGCATGACTGAGGACATAAACAGGACGGTTATAAGCGGTACACCACGCCAGAACTCAATGAAAATGACCGATAAAACACGTACGATCGGCATATGAGAACGGCGGCCTAACGCCAGCAAAATTCCCCATGGAAGCGCGCCCGCGATACCCACGGAGGCGATAATCAGCGTCAGTGTTAATCCTCCCCACTGCCGGGTTTCTACTCGCTCAATCCCGAGAAAACCACCGTACATCAGCCACCAGACGGTAAGGGGATACACCACCGCCCAGATGGCGATATAGCGGCCACGATGGGGGATGGTTTTCGAGAACATCGGGATGATGGAAAGCAGACCAATAATCAGGGCCAGATTTACGCGCCAGCGTTGATCGTGTGGATACAGTCCATACATAAATTGCCCAAAGCGCTCATGGATGAACACCCAACAAGCCCCTGCTTTTGTACAATCGGCCCGGGTAGAACCGACCCAGTTGGCCTGCAGGAATGCCCAGTTCAATAGCGGGGGAAGGAACGACCAAATAAGCCATACACATAGCAATGTGAGCAGGCTGTTTGACCAACTAGAGAACAGGTTTTTACGTACCCAAAATAGAATGCGACTTGCCTGGTTACTGCTCGGGCGCGCGGGGCGAGACAGCAGTGCTTTTGTCATCATGGCTCCTTAGCGCTCAATCAGTGCGATACGGCGGTTATAAATATTCATCAACAGAGAGATACTCAGGCTGATGATCAAGTAAACCGACATGGTGATGGCGATAGTTTCGATGGCCTGTCCTGTTTGATTGAGCACAGTACCGGCAAACAATGACACCATATCCGGGTAGCCAATGGCGGCTGCGAGAGAGGAGTTCTTGACGATATTCAGATACTGACTCGTCAGTGGGGGAATAATGACACGCAACGCCTGTGGGATGATGACCTGCCGCAGAGTTACCCGGTTTGGTAAGCCCAGAGAACGTGCTGCTTCATGTTGACCATAAGGGACTGCCTGAATCCCCGCCCGGATAATTTCTGCAATAAATGCAGAGGTGTATACAGAAAGCGCCAGTGTCAGGGCAGCCAATTCTGGAATAAGCACCATACCGCCACGGAAGTTAAACCCGCGCAGTTCAGGGATATCCCAGTGCAGCGCCGCACCGAAAATCCAATGTGAAATCATCGGTAGAAACACGATCAGGGCCAGAGCCGTAGGCCATGTTCGGCGTAACTGGCCTGTTTTGGTCTGGTGCATTTTGTTGAAGCGAAATAACCCAATGGTGATGATGACGGCAATCACGATCGCGGCACAGAAGGTAATCAGACCTTCTCCCATCTGTGGTGCCGGAATGTAGAGCCCACGATTGCTCAGAAAGACCAGATCCAGGGTACTGACAGCCTGCCGCGGTCCGGGCAAATTCCGTAATACGGCAAAATACCAAAAGAAGATCTGCAGCAATGGCGGGATATTGCGGAACGTTTCGATATAAATCGTAGAGAGCTTTCGTAGTAACCAGTTATCCGACAGCCGTGCCAGTCCGAGAAAAAAGCCGAGAAACGATGCGAAAACAATGCACAATGCGGAGACTAACAGCGTATTGAGCAGACCGACAAGAAAGACCCGACCGTATGTATCGCCCTGCTCATAATCAATCAGATGCTGGACGATACCAAATCCGGCACTGCGTTCGAGAAAAGAAAATCCCGAGGTAATACCGCGACTGCTTAGGTTATTAATGGTGTTATGAATGAGATAGACCGCAATGCTAACGACTGCAATCACAGCGAGTATTTGAAATAACCAGGCGCGGACCGCAGGGTTAGAAAAGGATAACGACCCTTTTACGTTTGAGCGGCGATGGGACATAAGAAAACCTCGGTAACTATGACTCTGGGCTGAGCGCCGCAGTTGCGGCGCTCGTTGCGTCACTGTGCATTAGCGCACGGGTGGTGCATACTGAATGCCACCGTTATTCCAGAGGTTGTTCTGTCCACGCTTGATCTTCAGCGGGCTTTCCGAGCCAACGTTACGTTCAAAGATCTCCGAGTAGTTACCTACTTGCTTGATAATGTTGTAAGCCCATTTGTTATCAAGTTTCAGATCCTTGCCATAGTCCCCCTCTTTACCTAACAGGTGCGCCATATCCGGTGTTGCAGGATTGGCTGCTTTTTCGTCAACATTTTTCGAATTAACACCCATCTCTTCGGCGTTCAGCATAGCGAACAATGTCCAGCGAACAATCGAGAACCACTCGTCGTCACCACGACGCACGACTGGTCCCAGTGGTTCTTTAGAAATCACTTCTGGCAGTACAATCCATTCTGCGGGGTTGCTCAGTTTGATCCGCAGGGCGTACAACTGAGACTGGTCGGAAGCCAGTGTATCGCAGCGCCCTGACTCCAGCGCTTTAGCGGACTCATCAGAACGGTCAAAGGTGACAGGGGTATACTTCATGTTATTGGCTTTAAAATAGTCGGCCACATTCAGTTCAGTATCTGTTCCTGCCTGAATACAAACCGTAGCGCCATCCAGTTCTTTAGCGCTCTTCAGACCCGCTTTATTATGGGTGAGAAAACCAATGCCGTCGTAATAGGTTACGCCGGTGAAAGACATGCCCATCCCCGCATCACGAGAGGAAGTCCATGTGGTATTACGGGAAAGCATATCGACCTCACCAGACTGTAACGCGGTGAAGCGTTCTTTGGCGGTGAGTGGGGTATATTTTACTTTGCTGTCATCACCAAATACGGCAGCGGCAACGCCACGACATACATCGACATCAATACCAGAGAATTTACCGCTTGCATCGGCGTAAGAAAAACCAGGCAGGCCATCACTGATACCACATTGCACAAAACCTTTTTTCTTTACGGCATCAAGAGTTGCGCCGGCATGTGCCTGATTTGCGACGGCAAGCAGCACGCCGGCCGCAGCCAGGCTGGCTATTATCATCTTTTTCATAGAGCATCCTGTGTGGTGGAATTATTGTTATGGAAACGTTCTACAAACGTCTTTTACCTGTCTGTGGCTTTGGCCATACTCTTCTAAGCAAAGGTAGTGCCAGGTTTTTGCGCACGATTATTCGACGCAATATGCAGAGTGTAGACAGGAAAAAATAAATGCAGCGCCCTGAAGTGGTGCAAAATTGAAACGTAAGCCACATTTCAGCGCAAAAAATTAATTTTCAGACAGGACGCAAGATAACAATTTCGGGCGTGAATACCTGTAGCGTGAGAATAATGAAAGGGATATGTGTTGTAACGAAGAATAGAGAAAATGCTAATTTTAGGTCGTGGATATGTGAAGAGAATCCATAATAATTTTATTTTATGAATGATGCCATGAACCAACGTTTTGTCTTATATAAAGATTTAATCATTATTGCTAAAAGCGCGGCAACGGCCGCGCTTTTATGATGATTTATTTCGTCAAGGCAACTATCCCAAGCGTCAAGCCGGCAACAGCGGCTGCACCACCGGCTATCGCTCCTGCCGTTTCCCAGTTATCCTGCGTGGTGCCTTTCATACAGGTATTGGTATGAACCAGACGCCCTTGATCGTCATAGACAGGCACGCAAGGGGAATCGTGTGCACAGCCAGCCAGTAATGCGGTAAGCAGTGCAACGGGTATTAATCTTTTCATGGTGTTACCTCAAAAATAAGCGTTTCGCTAATTGAGCAAAGGTAAACGCTCAGCCATCTGCGAACTCGACCGCTATTTTACCACTGCTTAAAAAAAGACTGACATGAGGAATAATCTCAATTCATGTGGATTGTAAAAATAATGGATAAAATGGGCGCACCTGAAAGTTCTTTCTGCAATGTTTCAGCAGAATTAAATGTCTATCTTATTAATAAATAAAGAACTCATCATCATGTAAAAAGGCGCCCATGGACGCCTTTATTTTACAAATTATTCGTGGTGCCGGCTAAAACGCCGTTTAACGACAACGAAGAAGACGGGAACGAAGAAGATCGCTAACAATGTTGCGGTGAGCATCCCCCCCATAACACCGGTACCAACAGCATTCTGCGCACCGCTACCTGCACCATGGCTGATAACCAGAGGCATAACCCCGAGAATAAACGCCAGGGATGTCATCAGGATAGGGCGAAGACGCATGCGGGAAGCCTCAAGAGTGGCTTCGATCAACCCTTTGCCTTCTTTGTCCATCAGGTCTTTGGCAAATTCGACGATCAGGATGGCATTTTTGGCAGAGAGTCCTATGGTCGTTAGCAGTCCCACCTGGAAGTACACGTCATTATTCATCCCGCGAAGTGACGCTGCAAGCAATGCTCCAACAACACCGAGCGGTACAACAAGCATGACAGAGAATGGAATCGACCAGCTTTCATACAATGCCGCAAGGCAAAGGAAGACGACGATCAGCGAGATGGCATACAGCGCCGGAGCCTGGTTACCTGACAGTCGTTCCTGATAGGACATTCCCGTCCAGTCATGACCGATACCATTTGGTAGTTTTTCCGCAAGGCTTTCCATCAAGGCCATTGCCTCACCGGTACTCCTGCCTGGTGCAGCTTCTCCCAGCAACTCCATTGATGGCATACCATTGTAGCGTTCCAGTCGTGGCGAGCCGTAAATCCAATGTGCTGAACTGAATGTAGAAAATGGCACCATTTCGCCATTGGCGCTGCGGACATACAGATTATTGATGTCCTCCGGCAACATACGGAATTTAGCATCTGCCTGGACATACACTTTTTTCACGCGGCCACGATCAATGAAGTCATTGACGTAATAGCCACCCAATGCGGCAGAGATGGTTTCGTTGATATCAGATAACGAAACCCCCAGTGCTTGTGCTTTTTCCTGATCGACATCCAGCTTGAATTGCGCGGTATCCTCAAGACCGTTAGGGCGTACGCGTACCAGCAGGTCAGGGTGTTTTGCCACCATGCCCAGCAGCTGGTTACGTGCTTGCGTTAGTGCGGCATGTCCCAGCCCGCCCTGGTCAATGAGTTCAAAGTCAAAACCGGTTGCCGTACCCAGTTCAACAATGGCAGGCATGTTGAAGGGGAACACTAAACCATCGCGAATCTGACTAAATGCCCGGGTTGCGCGGGCAATAACGGACTCAACGTTATTTTCGCTACCGCTACGTTCTTCCCAGGGTTTGAGGCTGACGAACGCCATCCCTGAGTTTTGTCCCTGACCGCTGAAGCTAAAGCCGTTAACTGTAAAAACGCTCTCGACGTTGGCTTTTTCATTGTTCAGATAGTAGTGAGTCACCTGATCCAGCACTTTCTGGGTGCGCTCTTGAGTGGCACCTGCCGGGAGCTGAATCATGGTCAGGAATACGCCCTGATCTTCCTCTGGCAGGAAAGAGGTTGGAAGGCGCATGAATAGCACAGCCATCCCAATCACAATGACCAGATACACCACCAGGTAACGCCCCGTTTTGCGAATGATTCCGCTGACGCTATTAGTGTAATGGTTGACGCTGTGGTCAAATTTGGCGTTAAACCAACCAAAGAAGCCGCTTTTTTTCTCGTGATGATCTGCAGAGACTGGCTTCAGTAATGTTGCACACAGTGCCGGAGTCAGAATCAATGCGACCAGCACGGAAAGCGCCATTGCTGAAACAATAGTGATTGAGAACTGTCGGTAAATTGCCCCAGTGGAACCGCCAAAGAAGGCCATTGGGATAAATACCGCAGACAGCACCATGGCGATACCGACCAGAGCCCCCTGAATTTGTGACATGGATTTTTCTGTCGCCTCTTTCGGCGGTAGATTATCTTCCATCATCACTCGTTCTACGTTTTCCACCACGACTATCGCGTCATCAACCAACAAGCCGATGGCGAGCACCATCCCGAACATCGTTAGGGTATTTATCGAGTAGCCAAACGCGGCAAGGACGGCAAATGTTCCCAACAATACGACGGGGACGGCGATGGTCGGAATGAGCGTTGCCCGGATGTTTTGCAGGAACAAATACATGACCAGGAAGACCAGTACTATCGCTTCAAAAAGCGTTTTTACCACTTCGTGAATAGAGAGCGTAACAAACGGCGTTGTGTCGTACGGATAGACAACCTTCATTCCCTGCGGGAAGAACGGTTGTAGCTCAACCAGTTTGGCTTTAATGGCGTTGGCGGTATCCAGTGCGTTTGCGCCGGTGGCCAGTTTAATACCGAGACCGGATGCAGGCTTACCGTTAATGCGAGCAACAACATTATAGTTTTCACCGCCCAGCTCAATACGCGCGACATCTTTCAGATGTACAACAGATCCATCGCTGTTCACACGTAAGGTAACTTTGCCGAACTCTTCTGGATCTTTCAGGCGTGTTTGCGCAATGATCGAGGCATTAAGCTGCTGATCAGGCAATGCCGGCGTACCGCCTAACTGACCTGCAGCTATCTGATCGTTCTGCACTTTTAACTGATTAATGACATCGACAGGTGTGAGTTTGTACTTGTTCAGCAAGTTCGCATCCAGCCAGATGCGCATGGCGTACTGAGCGCCAAACAGTTGCACGTCGCCAACGCCGTTCAGACGACTGATGGTGTCTTTAACGTTAGAGGCAACGTAATCGGAGATGTCATCCTGCGTAGTTTGCGGATTGTCAGAAACAAAACCCGCAACCATCAAAAAGCTGCTACTCGATTTCTCAACACTGATACCCTGCTGCTGGACTTCCTGCGGCAGAAGCGGTGTGGCGAGCTGCAATTTATTTTGCACCTGGACCTGCGCGATATCAGGGTCGGTCCCAGACTGGAACGTCAGTGTAATGGTCACGCTCCCGGCGGAATCGCTGGTGGAGGACATATACATCAGGTTATCGATACCGTTCATGTTCTGTTCGATAACCTGCGTTACTGTGTCCTGTACCGTCTGCGCATCCGCACCCGGATAGGTTGCGGAAATTGCTACGGCAGGGGGCGCGATGGTAGGGTACTGCGCCACGGGCAGTTGCATGATCGCCAAAGCGCCTGCCATCATCAGAATGATGGCCAGCACCCAGGCAAAGATAGGTCGCCTAATAAAAAAGTTTGCCATGTCCGCTTACCTTATTGCGCCGCAGTTGCTGCCGGGGCATCGGTAGTGGCTTTAACCTGCACGCCAGGACGTGCTTTCTGTAAGCCGCTCACGATGACTTTATCGCCGGGTTTTAAACCGTCGCTAATCAGCCATTTGTCGCCAATGGCTTGCGCGGCGACAACGGCACGAGACTCAACCTGATTCTTGTCGTTAACGACCATCACTGTGGCATCACCACGCGGAGTACGTGTTACACCTTGTTGCGGAACGAGAATGGCATTGGGCTGTACACCTTCATCGATACGCGCCCGAACAAACATGCCCGGTAACAGGGTGTGCTGCGGGTTAGGGAATACGGCTCTGAGGGTGATGGATCCGGTGCTTTCATCAACCGTAACGTCAGAAAATTGCAAAGAGCCTTTCAGTGGGTAGGACTGGCCATTTTCCATCACCAGTTCAACAGTGCTGCTGGAGCTGTCTTTATGCAGGCTACCTTGTTCAATGGATTGCTTGAGGCGCATGAAGTCGTTGCTGGACTGCGTGACATCGACATAAATAGGATCAAGTTGCTGAACGGTAGCCAACTCTGTTGCCTGGCCATTGGTGACCAGCGCCCCTTCAGTGACGTTAGATTTACCAATACGTCCGCTAATGGGCGATGTGACTTTGGTGTAGGCAAGATTAATGCGAGCGCTTTCAACGGCTGCTTTTGCTGCAGTAACAGAAGCATCTGCCTGACGTGCATCAGCAATGGCCTGATCATACTCTTGTTGGCTGATGTACTTTGTGCCGACCAGCGGGATGTAACGTTTCACGGTTAAATGCGCAATTGCAGCAGCCGCTTCACTCTTCGCCAGCTCACCTTTGGCGCTGTCATAGTCTGCCTGGTAGGTTGCGGGATCGATCTGATAGAGCGATTGACCTGCTTCAACATCACTCCCTTCGGTGAAATTTCGTTTAAGTACAATCCCACTGACCTGAGGGCGGACTTCAGCAATACGGAATGAGGTCGTTCGTCCCGGCAATTCAGTTGTCACAGCCAGAGGGGCCGACTCAACGACATGGACAGTAACCTGTGGCTCGGCAGGATGAGCTTGTGTATCCCCCTGATCGTTACAACCGGCGAGTAATGCAGCGGAGATGATGATGAATGAGGGCAGGAGTGAGAACCTGGCATTTTTCGTCATTACTGTTCCTTAAAAAACCGAAAGCCCGTTATTTACCGGGTGAGGCAAGGGAGATAACGTGCATAAAAAATAATAGTTGGCTATCCTACAAATTATTAGCTTGCGATGTAAGCAATACTTATTTATGTGTGCGATGCACGGCACGTAAAAACAAAAAAAGAGTAATCAACTGCCGACTTATTATGTCGTTAATAGCAATGCTATGATGCGTATAAATACATATTGAAATGATTATTTGATTGGTGAATATATTGACGTCGTTTATTCGTTTTGATTATTTGTGTGTAATCAGCACAATGAAATAGTTTAGAACTCGTTTAAACAATCACCAGATGATACATTTATTCCGTATAGTAAATATTCGATAAGAAAGTTAATCATTCTCTACTCTGTCTCAGGCATTCGGAACTATGGCCAGAAAAACGAAAGCTGATGCCCTCAAAACGCGCCAGCTCCTGATTGAAACAGCGATAGCGCAGTTTGCCGCGCGCGGCGTAAGCAATACAACGCTAAACGACATTGCGGACGCCGCCAACGTGACGCGGGGGGCGCTTTACTGGCATTTTGAAAATAAGACCCAGCTGTTTAATGAGCTATGGTCACAACAGCCTCCTCTCCGCTACCTTATTCAGGAAAAGCTCATTGGTCGTTGGGGGGATAATCCTTTACAGCGGTTGCGTGAGAAATTAGTTGTAGGTTTGCAATATATTGCTGAGAATCCTCGCCAGCAGGCATTAATGCAAATTTTATATCATAAATGTGAATTTCATAACGATATGATATCAGAGCAGGCGATTCGCGATAAAATAGGAATTAGTCACCAAAGTATTCGTGAGTCTTTGCAGCAGTGTGCGGTTAACAATCTGATCGCTCCCAGCCTTGATTTAGACGTTATCATCATTATTTTGCATGGTAGTTTTAGCGGAATAATAAAAAACTGGTTAATGAATCCAGCGAGTTATGATCTCTACCAACAAGCACCTGTATTAGTCGATAATGTATTAAAAATGTTAAGCTCTGATGGTTGTATGCTGCAATTGATTCAGGGTGAGGATCAGGCTGGCTAGTTTCTGCCGCCATGAACTGACGGCAGTTACAGAACGGTAAGCCACCGGGCGCGCTACTCGAGGTCGGCGCAATTGACCAGCTTGAGGGGATTCACTGAGTTCATATTCCGGCACTTGTCGTGCTCTGTTGTCATCAACTCTATCCATTGAATGAGTAGTGCATCAAAAAGAAAAACAAAGACAGCAAAAACAACCAGCCACCAATACTTGCGAATCATTACCAAATCCTGTGTATTCATGCCCAAGTGTGCAGGGAATATACACGAAATCTAAAAGCTGAAAAGCAGACTTACAATGCTTTTACTTTGCTGAAATTCCACCGCTCTTTTCCGGTAATCGACTCTTTTTAGACAGGTTTTTCGTCTTGCGCTTTTTCACCTTTGCAAGCTCATCCTCTGAAAAATGGGAGCTAATACGCAGTCTCCGCAGCCCCATTTTTACGTATTCATCATTGATTTCAATACCGACAAACTGACGCCCCAAATCCACTGCGGTTGCCCCGGTAGTGAAGCTACCCGCGAACGGATCTAACACCCAGTCGTTTGGATTCGAGGAGGCTAAAATGATGCGTTCCAGCAGAGCTTTAGGCTTTTGGGTTGGGTGGTTTTCGTATTCATCCATCAGGTAGCGAACGCGTGGAAACTCCCAGACATTACCAGGTACTTTTTTATGATTGTAGGGTTGAGGTGGGTTCTTTCTGTAATCGATCAGCGCGCGTTTCGCCCCAGTTTTCGCTTCAACCAAAATATCATCACGGTTAAATGTATAACTTTTTGGGTCTTTGACCATCATCAGGATCGGTTCATACATGGACCCAAAGTACTTTTTAGCCTGTACTCCTGAGCTATCATAGGCCCATACAATACGGCTTTTGATGGTAAATAGCTGTCGGCATTTGAGATCGATGTACGGCATGTTTTCCGTACTGTTCATGATGTACATGGTGCCTTGTGGCTTTAATATTCGATGGCATTCATCAATGCACTCGAACAGCCAGGCCAGAAAGCTCTCTTCGTCCCAGGATTCTACCAACCCGTCAAAATCTTTCCCGATGTTATAAGGCGGGTCGGCAAAGATCAGATCGATGCTTTCAGACGGCAGCTTTTTCAGTTCAGTTAGCGCATCACCCTGGATTATCTTTTTTGATTCGTCACCAAAGTAGACAGGTTCACATCTTGCTTTCATCACCAAAGCCTCCGTGTGACGCGAATAAAAAAGGCGCTTCCCCATGCCGAGTAGCGCCTTTTAAAACAAACATTTCGCTGATTAGTATCAGTTCATGCCGTATTTTTTCAGTTTTTTACGCAGCGTACCACGGTTGATGCCCATCATCAGGGCAGCACGGGTCTGGTTACCGCGGGTGTATTGCATCACCATGTCCAACAGGGGCTGTTCTACTTCAGCCAGTACCAGCTCATAGAGATCGTTAACATCCTGACCATTCAATTGAGCAAAATAGTTCTTCAGTGCCTGTTTAACCGAGTCACGCAGGGGTTTTTGAGTTACCTGATCCTGAGAGTTAACGGTAGAAACGGTCAGTACGTCAGAATTTACGCGTTGTTCGAACATAGTTCTGTCAGCTCTTTATTTCTGTTTACGCAAAATTTTCGAAGTATGCCTCCAACGCCGCCAGCTGTTCGCTGGAATCTTCAATGGCGTTGAATGTGCGCCGAAACTGGTCATCTGGAGCGTGTTCCTGGAGATACCAGGATACGTGTTTACGCGCAATTCGGTACCCTTTTGCCTGACCATAAAAGTCGTGCAATTCCCGAACATGCGCACAAAGCAAGCGCTTCACCTCTGCCAGAGGCAGCGGGGGCAGCAGCTCCCCAGTGTCCAGATAATGCTGGATTTCCCGAAAGATCCAGGGTCTTCCCTGAGCTGCACGTCCTATCATCAGGGCATCCGCCCCCGTATAGTCGAGTACAGCTCTGGCTTTATGCGGGTCAGTAATGTCGCCATTCGCGATAATCGGAATGGAAACTTTCTGCTTAACTGCCCGAATACTGTCGTACTCAGCATCTCCATTGAACAAACAGGCGCGGGTGCGTCCATGAATGGTCAGAGCCTGAATGCCACAGTCTTCAGCCAGTTGGGCAATCTCTACGCAGTTACGGTGTTCCGGAGCCCATCCGGTGCGAATCTTGAGTGTGACAGGAACGTCCACCGCATTGACGACCTCGGTTAGTATCGATTTCACTAAATCCGGGTACTGCAAGAGGGCTGAACCTGCGAGCTTGCGATTCACTTTTTTAGCCGGACACCCCATATTGATATCAATAATCTGGGCGCCGCTTTCCACGTTAATACGTGCGGCATCAGCCATCTCAACAGGGTCGCTACCGGCAATTTGCACCGTGCGAATTCCTGGCTCATCAACGTGCACCATTCGTAAACGAGATTTGTCGCTTTCCCAAACCTGCGGGTTAGAAGACATCATCTCGGATACCGTCAATCCTGCTCCCATCTCATAGCACAGCGTCCTGAATGGTCTGTCAGTGATGCCAGCCATAGGTGCTGCGATCAGGCGATTTCTGAGCTGATATTGTCCGATGCGCATGAGTTAAGAAATGACCATACTGTGACTGCAAGGCGGCGTATATTACGCATTTTTTGCATGAGATGAAAGGCCAAACTTTGACCAATCCACTGAGGTGGATCAATGAATTGCCGTAAATCTGAGCGGGTGAAAATAATTAATCATATAAATCATTGCATTATAAAAATGTGTCGATTTTATATACGCATATAATTTTGCGTAACTTCTCATTTTTTCTTCGAGGCCAGGCGGCCTGACAAGATAATCTGCTGAATTAATCAGCAGATTATTGTGACATAGTGTGACTATGCTCTCATTTCAGAACATGATCGTAGGGTTTTCTGAGGATTACTCGACAATCACGCGGTCATTGAGCGGTTGTGCCATCAATGGCCACAGTATCATCGGTCGAGGCCGCCTGTAGACCCGCCGGGAGGGTATGACCATTGTTGATGAGCGTGACCGTCCCATCGGTATTGTGAATGCTAAGCGGCGAGAGGTGCGCTGTAAGCACTGTGTCGATGTTGATCGGGGATTGATTCCTCCCGGTCTGGCAAGTTTTGTACTCTTCACTGAGTGCGCCCCGGTGTTCTGGAGAACCTTCTCCCCCGTAACCCCAGTGAGATGCAAAAACCGTTGCAGGCATGATGCTTAGCACCAGCAGCGCCGCCTACCTAATGTTGCTTTCATACAATTCGTCTAATGAATAATTAATGTTATTTTATATTTTAACTTCAATGGGTTAAGTGGGTTGTTTTAGCGTTGTGACGGCGGCGGGGGAGGTACAAAAAAAGGGAAAACGTGGCCTACAGAGAGGCCACGGGAAAGGACTATTTTTTCTTGCCGGTAATACGACACCACTCTTCTTTTTCGATGACGGGATCGAGCGTAAAGAGATCGGCATAGGCTTCGCAGACACTGTCAGCCTGGCTGGCCAGAATCCCGGAAAGCCCCAGCAAACCGCCTTCAACGGGCAGGACGCTGATTAACGGTGCCAGTTCACGTAATGGGCCAGCCAGGATGTTAGCGACCACCACATCGGCTTTCATGGCGTCTGGCTGGTCCTGCGGTAGATACAGCTCCAGGCGGTCAGATACGCCATTACGCTGGGCGTTATCGCGGCTTGCCTGAATGGCCTGCGGATCGATATCGACACCAATCGCTTTTGCTGCTCCGAGTTTCAGTGCTGCAATTGCCAGGATGCCGGAGCCGCAGCCAAAGTCGATCACTGTTTTACCGTTAAGGTCGAGACCATCGAGCCACTGCAGGCACAGAGAGGTCGTTGGATGAGTGCCTGTGCCAAACGCCAGACCCGGGTCCAGCATCACATTGACTGCGTTCTCATCCGGGACATCACGCCAGCTCGGGCAAATCCACAGACGTTCACCAAAGCGCATGGGGTGGAAATTGTCCATCCATTCGCGTTCCCAGTCTTTATCTTCAAGCTGTTCGATTTTATGCACGAAGCCTTCGCCCAGCAGCGGGTGCTGTTCCAGAATAGCAACCACTTCTTTCATGTCGGTTTCGGCATCGAACAGACCAATGACATCGGTATCGCCCCACAGGCGAGTTTCACCCGGCAGGGGCTCGAACACAGGCGTATCATGCGTGTCCTGGAAAGTGATGGAAACAGCGCCTGCTTCCATCAGTGCATCGCTTAACTCTTCTGCGTTAGCACCCGTTGTGTTCAGTTTCAGTTGGATCCATGGCATGGCAAAACTCTTTATTTATCAGTAGTCAATATGGCAGCTTGCGGGGCGGCAGAACCGAAACGGTTTCCGACCAGGAAAGCCAGCAAACTTATCAGCAACGAGGGCACTATCGGATGGAAGCCCAGGTACTGAACGTTAAAGGTCGCGAGGACGGCATACAACACGCCGCCGACAATCATGGCGCTCAATGCGCCTGCGGCGTTCGCCCGCTCCCAGTACAGGCCCAGCACCAGTGGCCACAGGAAGACCGCTTCCAACCCGCCAAACGCCAGCAGGTTGAGCCAGATAATCATCTCTGGTGGTTTCCAGGCGGCCAGCAGCAGTAATGCACCCAGCAGTAAGGTGATCACAGCGGACATGCGCTTCAGACGCGTTTCATTTTTCAGTTGTTCCGGGCGAATGTTCAGATAAAGATCTTTAATGATCGTAGCGGAACTTTGCAGCAATTGGGCATTGATCGTCGACATGATCGCAGCCATCGGCGCGGCCAGGAAGATCCCGGCGGCAAACGGTGGTAAAACTTTTACCATCAGAGTCGGGATCACCAGATCTGGTACCGTCAGGTCAGGGAGAACCGCACGTCCCAACGCACCCGCCAGATGCATGCCAAACATCAGGATTGCCACCACGATGGTGCCGATAATAATCCCACGGTGTACCGCTTTGCTGTCTTTATAGGAGATGCAGCGTACCGCCGTATGCGGCAGTCCAATCACGCCAAAGCACACCAGCACCCAGAACGATGTCATAAATGTGGGTGACAAAATGTCATCTGCGCCTTGTGGTGATACCAGTTTAGGATCGATGGTTTGCAGGGTCTCAACCGCATGGCTAAGGCCACCGGCAGCGTGGACGACGCCTACCAGCAGGACGATCGTACCGATCAGCATCACCATACCCTGCATCGTGTCATTCAGTACGCTGGCGCGGAATCCGCCAAACGCCGTGTAGAGCGCAATACTGACGCCAAAGATCAGCAGGCCAGTTTCGTACGGAATGCCCGCGGCAGTTTCCAGCAAACGTGCGCCGCCGATGAACTGTACCGTCATCGCCCCAACGAAGGCGACCAGCAGGCTAAGGCTCGCCAGCCAGACCAGTAACCGGCTTTGATAGCGGGCAAACAGCATATCGTTGAGGGTTACGGCATTATAGCGTCGCGCCAGAATAGCGAATTTCTTACCGAGAATACCCAGCGAAAGCCAGACGGCGGGTAACTGGATCATTGCCAGCAACACCCAGCCCAGTCCGTATTTGTATGCCGCACCGGGACCACCAATAAAGGAGCTTGCGCTAATGTAGGTTGCGGTTAGCGTCATGGCTAATACGACCCCGCCCATCGAGCGGCTGCCGAGGAAATATTCATTCAGGAAAGTGCCGGTCGTGCGTTTTCTCATGGCGTAAACAGAGAGACCGAACACTACCAGAAGATAGGCAACCAGCGGCAAAATCACTTCAAGCTGCATCGTCATCCTCCAGCGGAATGTCGCGATAGATAAACTTCACCATCGCCCAGCACAGTACTATGAAAACCAGCGGCGTAAGCAGGCAGGCCATTTCGAACCAGTGCGGTAAGCCGGTAAAACCCAGCGTTGAATCTGGTAAGTAAGCGGCCACTAACCATGTGGCAAGATATAAAAGGGTCAGCCACAGCGCCCAGCGCGCCTCTTTATGGGCCTGAACAAAACGAGCGTCCATTTTTTGTCCCTTGTGGATAAAGAAAGCGGGGATTGTACCTTATGGCACGTACGGGAGGGGAGAAAAACAAAAGGCCGGAATTTCCGGCCTTTTCGGTTAACGCGTGCTTACTTTTCCTGAAGTCCGAGTTTTTTCTCCAGGTAGTGGATGTTGGTTCCACCGTGCTGGAAGTGCTCGTCATTCATGATGCGGATCTGCAGATCAACGTTGGTTTTGATACCGTCGATGATCAGTTCCTGCAATGCGTTTTTCATACGGGCAATTGCCACGTCGCGGTTTTCACCGTAGCAAATCAGCTTACCGATCATTGAGTCATAGTACGGAGGTACAGTGTAGCCTGCGTAAATATGAGACTCCCAGCGAACACCAAAGCCACCCGGCGCGTGGAAACGCGTGATTTTGCCCGGGCTTGGCAGGAAGGTGTTCGGGTCTTCGGCGTTGATACGGCATTCTACCGCGTGGCCTTTAACCACAACTTCGTCCTGCTTAATGGATAACGGCTGGCCAGCAGCGATACGCAACTGTTCTTTGATCAGGTCAACGCCCGTGATCATCTCAGTGACCGGGTGTTCAACCTGAATACGGGTGTTCATTTCAATGAAGTAGAACTCACCGTTTTCGAACAGGAACTCGAAAGTACCTGCCCCACGATAGCCGATATCAACACAGGCTTTGGCACAACGCTCGCCGATATAGCGACGCAGTTCCGGGGTGATACCCGGCGCAGGTGCTTCTTCGACGACTTTCTGGTGACGACGCTGCATGGAGCAGTCACGTTCAGCCAGATAAATCGCGTTACCCTGACCGTCAGCCAGCACCTGAATTTCGATGTGGCGTGGGTTTTCCAGGTATTTCTCCATGTAGACCATATCGTTGTTGAAAGCTGCTTTCGCTTCCGCTTTGGTCATGGAGATGGATTGCGCCAGTTCAGCATCACTGCGCACGACGCGCATACCGCGTCCGCCGCCGCCGCCGGAGGCTTTGATGATTACCGGATAGCCGATGCGTTTGGCATGAGCGCGGTTAGCGTCCATGTCGTCGCCCAACGGGCCGTCAGAACCTGGAACGGTCGGTACGCCAGCTTTCTTCATCGCAGTAATCGCGGACACTTTGTCACCCATCAGACGGATGGTGTCAGCTTTCGGGCCGATGAAGATAAAACCAGAACGTTCTACCTGTTCAGCGAAGTTGGCGTTCTCAGAGAGGAAGCCATAACCCGGGTGGATTGCCACTGCGCCGGTGATTTCAGCGGCGCTAATGATTGCCGGGATGTTCAGATAGCTTTTAACGGACGGAGCAGGGCCAATACAGACCGTCTCATCCGCCAGCAATACGTGTTTTAAATCACGATCCGCGCTTGAGTGCACAGCGACAGTCTTGATGCCCAGTTCTTTACAGGCACGAAGAATACGCAAGGCAATCTCGCCGCGGTTAGCGATGACAATTTTATCCAACATGTTCGCCTCGTTATTCGATGACGACCAGCGGCTCGTCAAATTCTACCGGTTGACCACTTTCTACCAGAATCGCTTTCACTACGCCGGATTTGTCGGCTTCGATCTGGTTCATCATTTTCATGGCTTCAACGATGCACAGGGTATCGCCCGCATTGACTTTCTGGCCGATTTCGATGAACGCTTTCGCGTCTGGGCTCGGGGTGCGGTAGAACGTACCAACCATTGGGGAGCGTACGATGTGACCACTGATTTCCGCTGCTGCCGGCGCTTCCATACTTGGAGTGGCAGTCTGTGCAACAGCGTTAGACAGAGCTGGCTGCTGCATCACTGGTGCAGCATAGGCCTGTTGCATCATTGGAAAACTTGCAGCTGGCGCTGCACGGCTGATGCGTACAGACTCTTCGCCTTCAGAAATTTCCAGTTCGGAGATGCCTGATTCTTCAACCAGCTCGATCAGTTTTTTAATCTTACGAATATCCATGAGTGGGTTCCGTACTCTTTGTTTAGTGAGATTGTGACAGGCGTTTTACCGCCGTCTGTATAGCATTTTTATAACAGTGAGTGACAAGATGCCACGCATCTCTGGCGTTGCACTGCGTGCTGCGGCCATTATATGAGATTGCCAGACTTGTTAGTCATTGTGCGGCTATCTTCTGCCATTTTCGGGTAAAAGACAAAATATACCTTCAATATACGATTGTCACCCTTTCTGCGCTGTAAAAACGCTACCGGGGAGAGCAAAGGCGCACATTATAACTATTTCGTAGCAATTGGCAGCTAAATACTGGTCTTATCAGGGAAGATAATCAACCGCTGACATGTAAAGAACATGGGTTCGTCCGTGTTTTGCAACGTACTGCACATAACGTGAAACTACCGCCACCACTGGCGAAACTTCTTGTAGCGGCAGGCTAACAGCACCGCTGCAAGTGCGGCATAAATAATCGGTTGCGGAGAGATAATTTTTACCGACCACAAATAATGTATGGGTGCCAGGATCGCCACAAGATAGACGAAGTTGTGCAGATACTGCCAATATTTGCCCAGTTTTCGCTGGGCTGCCTGTGTAGAGGTTAAGGCGAGGGCGAATAAAATGACCCAGCTGATAATACCCAACATCAAATAAGGTCGGGTAGTCAGTTCCCGCCCCAGCAATGCCAGGTTATTAATGCCTAATTCCAGTAGCGCATAGCTGGTTAAATGTAACGTCGCCCAGGCGAAACACCATAGCCCTAACAGTCGGCGAGTGCGTATCAATAATGGCTGTTTAGCGTAGCGCGCCAACGGCGCGACCAGCAAGGTAGCCAGTAGGAATTTCAGAGCTGTCCGACCGGTAAAGTGCTGAATGTCTTTGACCGGATCGGCGCTCAGTCCCCCATGATTTACCGCCCAAAATAGCCAGAGAAACGGTAAAAGTCCGGCAAGATGCAGGCAAACTTTCAGCCAGGTCATCTGTTTTGCAGTCAGGCGCACTTAAAAATTCTCCCGCAGATCGAGGCCTCGGTACAGGGAAGCAACATCCTTTGCATAGCCATTAAACAGCAGCGTGGGCTGGCGCTGTACATCCAGTATGCCGCCCGCGCCGATGAAGCGTTCAGTCGCTTGTGACCAGCGGGGATGATCGACATGAGGATTCACATTGGCATAAAAACCGTATTCATTGGACGCAGCCATATTCCAGGTGGTTGGCGGTCGTTCACGCGTCAGTTTAATACTGACGATCGACTTAATGCCTTTAAATCCGTATTTCCATGGCACCGTTAAGCGAATAGGGGCGCCATTTTGTGGAGGAAGTGCCTTGCCGTACACGCCCACGGTAAGCAACGTGAGCGGATGCATGGCCTCATCCAGACGTAGCCCTTCAACATAAGGATATTTTAACCCACCGCCAATAAAGCGATCTTTTTGTCCCGGCATCTCTTCGGGGGCATAGCGAGTTTCGAACGCGACATATTTTGCATTGCTGGTGGGTTCAGCCAGCGCCAACAGTTTATGTAAAGGAAAACCAATCCACGGTACGACCATCGACCAGGCCTCAACACAGCGCATTCGATATATACGTTCTTCCAGTGGGAAACGGGTGGTTAAGGCATCATGATCGAGCGTCAACGGTTTAGCGACTTCACCGCTGATTTTCAGCGTCCAGGGATCCGTTTTCAGACTGCCGGCATTGGCTGCAGGATCGGCTTTGTCGAGGCCGAACTCGTAGAAGTTGTTATAGCCAGAAACCTTATCTTCTGGTGTTAAAGGAAGCGTATTTTGCCAGGCTGCCGGCTTGGTGAAATCAAGGGGTTTACCGGCAGGCGCGGGCGGACGGTCATTGCCTTTAAACCAGCTCAGAAGATCGGCCTCGGCAGAAAAGGGCAAAGACAACGCGGCGGCGCTGATACCCAGCGCTTTCAACACCTGGCGGCGCTGCATAAAAAAAGCCGACTCGGCTGTTACATCGGCTTCAGTGAATGGACGTATTTTCTTCATAACGGACTCCCGACATACGCGCAAAGGCTCATACTGGCGCGTAGTTACTATGGCAGGGAGTCCGTCAATGTGCAGAGAAATTTAGTTAATTAAATGTAAATTTGTATCTGCGAATTGTTTTATTTCACCTTCACCAGCGTACGGCCCTGCACCTGGTTATTGATGATGGCATCGGCGAATTTCGGCGCATCGGCAAGCGTGATTTCTGTCGCTGCCTGGGTATAGAACGACTCTGGCAGGTCGTTTACCAGACGTTGCCACGCCTGCGCACGACGCGCCGCAGGCGTCATCACGGAGTCGATGCCCTGTAAGCGCACGTTGCGCAGAATAAACGGCATCACCGTGGTGGGTAGCGCAAAACCGCCCGCCAGACCACAGGCGGCAACACAACCGCCATAGTTCATCTGCGCCAGTACTTTTGCCAGCACTTTGTCGCCAACGGTATCAATGGCACCCGCCCACAGTTGCTTTTCCAGCGGACGAGATTCAGCAAACTCATCACGACCCAGAATGCGGTTGGCTCCCAGGCTTTTCAGGTAGTCGTGGGTGCTTTCGCGGCCCGATACTGCCGCAACCTGGTAACCCAGTTTGTGCAGCAGCGCAACGGCAGTACTGCCTACGCCACCGCTGGCACCGGTGACGACGATTTCGCCGTCTTCCGGGCGGATACCGGCATCTTCAAGCGCCATGACGCACAGCATCGCGGTAAAACCGGCGGTGCCAATGATCATGGCTTTGCGACCGTCCAGTCCTTTTGGCAGCGCAACCAGCCAATCGCCTTTAACACGTGCGCGTTCGGCCAGCCCACCCCAATGATTCTCACCCACGCCCCATCCGGTCAGTAAGACTTCCTGGCCTGCATGAAAACGAGGATCTTCACTTGTGCGTACGGTACCGGCGAAATCGATACCAGGAATCATCGGAAAATTGCGGATAATTTTACCCTTGCCGGTGATGGCGAGGGCATCTTTATAGTTCAGGCTCGACCAGTGAACATCCACCGTCACATCGCCTTCAGGTAGCTGATTTTCGTCGAGGGGGTGAACGGATGCGAGGGTTTTTCCGTCCTGCTGTTCTAAGATCAAAGCCTGCATAACCTGTCCTCAATTCATATAGTGGATTGGAAAATTATCTGTGAAGACTATACTCGCTAATTAAAACATGATGCCGATTCTGCGCAATAAATTGCCAGATATACCTGATTTGGTAGTATGCCCACATTGTTTGTGTAAATTGACGGATTTCGCGTTCAGTTTTGCATTTTCGTGTCGCTTTTTCACTTTCATACCTGATTCATTACTGTCGGAGTTAACACAAGGATGCGATTAACGACGAAATTTTCAGCCTTTGTCACGCTGCTTACCGGGTTAACGATTTTCGTGACGCTGATAGGTTGCTCGCTGAGTTTCTATAACGCTATTCAATATAAGTTCACCACCCGCGTCCATGCCGTCGCGACGGCGATCGATACCCATCTGGTCACCAGAGATGTCGTGTCCTTAACGCCGCAAATTGATGAATTGATGATTTCGGTTGATATCGTCCGTATTGAATTGCTTCAGGGTGGCAGCGTTGTTTATAGCCATTCCCGAACCAGTAGCTACCGCCCGGCGGGGACGAATAACCTTTATCGCGATCTCACCGTGCCATTGGTCAAGCATCCGGGGATGTCGCTGCGTATGGTTTACCAGGATCCGATGGGCAACTATTTCCATTCGTTGATGACCACGGCACCGCTCACGCTATCGATAGGCTTTATTATCCTGATGCTGTTTTTGTCCGTGCGCTGGCTCCAGCGTCAACTTTCCGGACAAGAACTACTGGAGATTCGTTCAACGCGGATCCTCAACGGTGAACGCGGGCCAAACGTGCGAGGAACGGTCTATGAGTGGCCAGCGCGTACCAGTAGTGCGCTCGACATGCTATTGACCGAAATTCAAAATGCTCGTGAGCAGCGCAGCAGGCTGGATACGCTTATTCGCTCCTATGTTGCCCAGGATACAAAAACGGGACTGAGCAACCGCTTGTTCTTTGATAACCAACTGGCGACGCTGCTGGAAGATCAGGAAAAGGTAGGCTCGCATGGTGTGGTGATGATGGTGCGTCTGCCGGACTTTACGCTGCTACGCGAGAGCTGGGGCATTACCCAGGCGGAAGAACAAATTTCAACGCTTATCAATTTGTTGTCTACCTTTATGATGCGCTATCCGGGCGCACTGTTAGCGCGTTACCACCGAAGCGATTTTGCCATCCTGCTGCCACACCGCACGTTAAAAGAAGCGGAAAGCATTGCCGGTCAACTCTTAAAGGCGGTGGATGCACTTCCGGCTAACAAAATGATCGATCGTGCCGATATGGTTCATATTGGCATTTGTGTCTGTCGCAGCGGTCAATCGACTGAACAAGTTATGGATCACGCCGAAGCGGCCACCCGGAATTCAGTATTACAAGGCGGGAACAGTTGGTCGGTGTATGACGACTCGCTGCCGGAAAAAGGCCGGGGCAATGTGCGCTGGCGAACGCTGATTGAGCAGATGCTCAGTCGGGGCGGACCGCGAATTTATCAAAAACCTGCCGTAACGCGTGAAGGGCGGGTGCACCATCGCGAGCTTATGTGCCGTATTTTCGATGGCAGCGAAGAGGTCATCTCGGCGGAATATATGCCGATGGTGCTGCAATTTGGTCTGGCAGAAGAGTATGACCGTCTGCAGATCAGCCGTCTCATCCTGCTTTTGGGTTACTGGCCGCAGGAAAATCTGGCGATGCAGACGACAGTTGAGTCGCTAATCCGCCCACGTTTTCAGCGTTGGCTGCGAGATACGCTGATGCAGTGCGAAAAATCGCTACGTAAACGCATAATTATTGAACTTGCTGAGGCGGATGTTTGTCAACACATCAGCCGGTTACAACCGGTTATCCGATTGATGGATGCGCTTGGTGTACGTATCGCCGTTACGCAGGCCGGTTTAACGTTGGTGAGTACCAGCTGGATCAAAGAGCTGAATGTCGAATTGTTGAAGCTTCATCCCAGCCTGGTGAGAAACATTGATAAGCGAACGGAAAATCAGTTGCTGGTTCAGAGCCTGGTAGAGGCGTGTACCGGAACGCCAACACAGGTTTATGCCACGGGTGTTCGCTCGCGCAGCGAGTGGCATACCCTGACAGAACGTGGAGTCGCGGGTGGGCAGGGTGATTTTTTTGCCGCGTCACAGCCACTTGACACAAACGTGAAAAAATATTCGCAAAGATACTCGGTTTAACCTGCCGTTTAATTTGTTTTCACGTAGAATAACGCGCGCTGTGCCTTCTGGGGGTGTGCTTGTCTGCTCGCCAGGTTGTAACAGCAAACATGCAGGTGAATGACCTTTGACAGGTTGCAAACAAAAGCGAGGACTGCTGCTGAGTTTTTCAGCTCTGATGGACTCAGGCCGGTTTTGTAACAAAGGAAACGAACTGCACTAATTTTCACCGTAGCAGATGATTTTTGCGCCTTGTCGCTGCTGCGTGTGGTTGGTAAAGTAAGCGGATTTTGTTTTCCGCCCCAGCTTTCAGGATTATCCCTTAGTATGTTGAAAAAATTTCGTGGCATGTTTTCCAATGACCTGTCCATTGACCTGGGTACCGCGAATACCCTTATTTATGTAAAAGGACAAGGCATCGTATTGAATGAGCCTTCCGTAGTGGCCATTCGTCAGGATCGTGCCGGTTCGCCGAAAAGCGTGGCTGCAGTAGGTCATGATGCGAAGCAGATGCTGGGTCGTACGCCGGGCAATATCGCTGCAATTCGCCCAATGAAAGACGGCGTTATCGCTGACTTCTTCGTGACTGAAAAAATGCTCCAGCACTTTATCAAACAAGTGCACAGCAACAGCTTCATGCGCCCAAGCCCGCGCGTACTGGTGTGTGTACCGGTTGGAGCAACTCAGGTTGAACGCCGTGCCATCCGTGAATCCGCTCAGGGTGCAGGTGCACGTGAAGTGTTCCTGATCGAAGAGCCGATGGCGGCAGCAATCGGTGCGGGCCTGCCAGTTTCTGAAGCAACCGGCTCAATGGTTGTCGATATCGGTGGTGGTACCACTGAAGTCGCCGTTATCTCTCTGAATGGCGTAGTTTACTCCTCCTCTGTGCGTATTGGTGGTGACCGCTTCGACGAAGCCATCATTAATTATGTTCGCCGTAACTACGGCTCTCTGATCGGTGAAGCTACCGCGGAACGTATTAAGCACGAAATCGGTTCTGCTTATCCTGGCGACGAAGTTCGCGAGATCGAAGTTCGCGGTCGTAACCTGGCAGAAGGTGTTCCACGTGGCTTTACCCTGAACTCTAACGAGATCCTGGAAGCGCTGCAGGAACCCCTGACCGGTATCGTAAGCGCGGTGATGGTTGCACTGGAACAGTGTCCGCCAGAACTGGCGTCTGATATCTCAGAACGCGGTATGGTCCTGACCGGCGGCGGTGCGCTGCTGCGTAACCTTGACCGCCTGTTAATGGAAGAGACCGGTATTCCAGTTGTTGTTGCCGAAGATCCGCTGACCTGTGTGGCTCGCGGTGGCGGTAAAGCACTGGAAATGATCGATATGCACGGCGGCGACTTGTTCAGCGAAGAGTAATCGGATGCAGGAAGGGTAGCCATGGGTTGCTCTTCCGCTCTGATGCGAGAATACGCATAGACTATGAAGCCAATTTTTAGCCGTGGCCCGTCGCTACAGATTCGCCTTATTCTGGCGGTGTTGGTGGCGCTCGGCGTTATTATTGCCGACAGCCGCCTGGGTACGTTTAGTCAAATCCGAACGTACATGGATACCGCCGTCAGTCCTTTCTACTTTATCTCTAATGGTCCCCGTGAATTACTCGACGGCGTGTCGCAAACGCTGGCTTCTCGTGACCAACTCGAACTTGAAAACCGGGCGTTGCGTCAGGAACTGCTGCTGAAAAACAGTGAACTGCTGATGCTGGGGCAATATAAACAGGAGAACGCGCGTTTGCGTGAGCTGCTGGGATCGCCGCTGCGCCAGGACGAACAAAAAATGGTGACGCAGGTCATCTCAACGGTTAACGATCCTTACAGCGATCAGGTTGTGATCGACAAAGGGAGCGTTAACGGCGTTTATGAAGGTCAGCCAGTTATCAGCGATAAAGGTGTAGTGGGCCAGGTCGTTGCGGTGGCAAAACTGACCAGCCGCGTCCTATTGATTTGCGATGCCACGCATGCGCTGCCGATTCAGGTGCTGCGTAACGACATCCGCGTGATTGCCGCCGGTAACGGCTGCACCGACGATCTCCAGCTTGAACACCTGCCTGCCAACACCGATATCCGTGTCGGCGACGTGCTGGTGACCTCCGGTCTGGGTGGGCGTTTCCCTGAAGGCTATCCAGTCGGTGTTGTTTCCTCTGTGAAGCTGGATACCCAGCGTGCATACACCGTGATTCAGGCGCGTCCGACTGCGGGTTTACAGCGTTTGCGGTATCTTCTGCTGCTGTGGGGATCCGATCGCAATGGCGCTAACCCGATGACGCCAGAAGAAGTGCACCGTGTAGCTAATGAACGTCTGATGCAAATGATGCCGCAAGTTCTGCCTGCACCGGATGCCATGGGGCCTCCTGCGCCGGTTCCTGCTCCAGCAACAGGCGTAACCCCGGTTCCTGCAACAACCACGCCGTCACAACCTGCTCCGCGTAAGCCGGGAGGGCAGTAAGTGGCAAGCTATCGTAGTCAGGGACGTTGGGTTATTTGGCTCTCGTTCCTTATTGCACTTTTACTGCAAGTCATGCCCTGGCCGGACGACATTCTTGTTTACCGGCCAAACTGGGTGCTACTCATCCTGTTGTATTGGATCCTGGCGTTGCCGCATCGCGTAAATGTGGGCACAGGATTTGTCGTGGGTGCCATACTGGATCTCATTAGCGGCTCTACGCTTGGCGTGCGGGCTTTGTCGATGAGTATCATTGCCTATCTGGTCGCACTGAAATTCCAGCTCTTCCGTAACCTCGCGCTCTGGCAGCAGGCGCTGGTGGTCATGTTGTTATCACTGGTCGTGGATATTATTGTTTTCTGGGCCGAGTTTTTAGTGATCAACGTCTCTTTCAGACCTGAAGTGTTCTGGAGTAGTGTAGTAAATGGTGTGCTTTGGCCATGGCTATTCTTACTGATGCGTAAAGTTCGCCAGCAGTTTGCGGTGCAATAAGGTTGATATGAATACTCTGTATCTTGCTTCAGGTTCCCCACGTCGTCAGGAACTGTTGGCTCAGCTTGGCGTAACATTCGCACGACTGCTTCCTGGAATTGAGGAACAGCGGCACCCGCAGGAAAGCGCCCAGCAGTATGTTGTTCGCCTGGCGCGTGAAAAAGCGCAGGCGGGCGTAGCACTGGCTGAGCGCGATTTACCTGTGCTGGGAGCGGATACCATTGTTATCCTTAATGGCGAAGTGCTGGAAAAACCACATGATGTCGGCCATGCAGCAGAGATGCTGCGCAAACTGTCAGGCAAAACGCATCAGGTCATGACGGCTGTCGCATTAGCCGATCGCCAGCACAGCCTGGACTGTCTGGTGGTGACGGAAGTGACATTCAGAGTACTAACAGATGAGGACATCGCCGGTTATGTTGCCAGCGGTGAGCCTATGGATAAAGCAGGTGCATACGGTATTCAAGGGTTGGGTGGCTGTTTTGTCAGGAAGATAAATGGCAGCTATCACGCCGTAGTCGGCTTACCGCTGGTAGAAACGTATGAGTTGCTGAGCAATTTTAACGCACTGCGTGAGAAAAGGGATAAACATGACGGCTGAATTGTTGGTAAACGTAACGCCATCGGAAACGCGGGTGGCGTACATTGATGGCGGTATTCTGCAGGAAATTCATATTGAACGTGAGGCGCGACGCGGAATCGTAGGCAATATCTACAAAGGTCGTGTAAGTCGTGTACTTCCGGGTATGCAGGCGGCTTTTGTAGATATTGGGCTGGATAAAGCCGCATTTCTCCACGCATCAGACATCATGCCGCATACCGAATGCGTAGCGGGTGAAGAACAAAAACAGTTCACTGTGCGCGATATCTCCGAACTGGTGCGTCAGGGGCAAGATCTGATGGTACAGGTGGTGAAAGATCCTCTGGGCACGAAAGGCGCGCGTCTGACGACGGATATCACGCTGCCTTCCCGTTATCTTGTCTTTATGCCTGGCGCCTCGCACGTGGGGGTTTCTCAGCGAATCGAGAGTGAAACCGAACGCGAACGCCTGAAAAAGGTGGTGGCGGATTATTGCGACGAGCAGGGCGGATTCATCATTCGCACGGCGGCTGAAGGCGTATGTGAAGAAGACCTTGCCTCTGATGCCGCTTACCTTAAGCGCGTCTGGACGAAGGTCATGGAGCGTAAGAAGCGCCCACAAACGCGCTACCAGATGTATGGTGAATTGGCGCTGGCACAGCGCGTTCTGCGTGATTTTGCCGATGCTCAGTTAGACCGAATTCGCGTCGACTCCCGTCTGACTTATGAAGCATTGTTGGAATTTACTGCGGAATATATCCCGGAGATGACCAGCAAGCTGGAACACTATAGTGGACGCCAACCGATTTTCGATCTCTTCGATGTTGAGAATGAAATCCAACGTGCGCTGGAGCGCAAGGTTGAGCTGAAATCCGGCGGTTATCTGATTATCGATCAAACTGAAGCCATGACCACCGTAGATATCAACACGGGGGCATTTGTTGGGCATCGTAATCTCGATGACACTATCTTTAATACTAATATTGAAGCAACGCAGGCCATCGCACGTCAGCTGCGTCTGCGTAATCTGGGCGGCATAATCATTATCGATTTTATCGACATGAATAATGACGATCACCGCCGCCGGGTGCTGCACTCTCTGGAACAGGCGCTGAGCAAGGATCGCGTGAAAACCAGCATTAACGGTTTTTCACAGTTGGGCCTGGTAGAGATGACACGTAAGCGCACGCGTGAAAGCGTGGAGCATGTGCTGTGTAACGAGTGCCCAACCTGCCACGGACGTGGCACGGTGAAAACGGTCGAAACCGTATGTTATGAAATCATGCGTGAAATCGTCCGCGTGCACCATGCTTACGACTCCGATCGTTTCCTGGTGTACGCATCTCCGGCAGTGGCTGAAACCCTGAAAGGGGAAGAGTCGCATGCGCTGGCGGAAGTGGAAATCTTTGTTGGCAAACAGGTTAAAGTACAAGTCGAACCGCTCTATAACCAGGAGCAGTTTGACGTGGTAATGATGTAAATCGTGTAGTGGCACCCGCGCATGTAGGCCGGATAAGGCAAAACGCCGCTATCCGGCAATATTCACTCAGGGGGTGTGAGTCACTTTTTTGGCAGACAAGGAGAGGCGCGTGAGGCGATTGCCGGGGATTTTACTGCTCACTGGGGCCGCATTCGTTGTCATCGCAGCGCTGCTGGTCAGTGGGCTGCGCCTTGCTCTACCGCATCTCGATAGCTGGCGTCCGACCATTCTGGGTAAGATTGAATCTGCCACCGGTATGCCCGTTTCCGCCAGCCAGCTTTCTGCTAACTGGCAAAATTTTGGCCCTACGCTCGAAGCGCGCGATATTCATGCACAGCTGAAAGACGGTGGCGAATTCTCGGTAAAGCGTGTCACGCTGGCGCTGGATGTCTGGCAAAGTTTGCTGCACATGCGCTGGCAGTTTCGCGATCTCACCTTCTGGCAACTGCAGTTGCGCACCAATACGCCGATCCAACGCGGTGATAGCGGCGATGGAATTGAAACCAGCCACGTCAGCGATCTGTTCCTGCGCCAGTTTGATCATTTTGATCTTCGCGACAGCCAGGTCAGTTTTTTGACCCTGTCAGGCCAGCGTGCAGAACTGGCGATCCCTCAGCTAACCTGGTTGAACGGTAAAAACCGGCATCGTGCTGAAGGCCAGGTCAGCCTCTCCAGTCTGACCGGCCAGCACGGTGTTATGCAGGTGCGTATGGATCTGCGTGATGATGACGGCCTGCTGAATAATGGTCGCGTCTGGCTGCAGGCTGACGACATCGACGTTAAGCCGTGGTTGGGAAAATGGATGCAGGACAATGTTGCACTGCAAACCGCGCGCTTTAGTCTGGAAGGCTGGATGACGCTCAGCAAAGGCGAAATTTCTGGCGGCGATGTCTGGTTGAAAAAGGGCGGCGCAAGCTGGAAGGGAGAGAACAACATCCATACGCTGTCTGTCGACAACCTGACTGCGCATATCAGCCGTGAGCACTCTGGTTGGTTGTTCGCTATCCCGGACACGCGCATCACGATGGATGACAAACCCTGGCCGAGCGGCGCATTAACGCTGGCCTGGTTCCCTGAGCAGGAAGTGGGGGGCGCTAATAACAAGCGCAGCGACGAATTACGTATTCGCGCCAGTAACCTGGAGTTAGCCGGATTAGAGGGGCTACGCCCGATGGCCGCTAAGTTATCTCCGGCATTGGGTGATATCTGGCGGGCCACGCAACCGAGCGGCAAAATAAATGTGCTGGCGTTGGATATCCCGTTACAGGCGACCGAAAAAACCCGTTTCCAGTCCTCGTGGACCGATCTGGCCTGGAAACAGTGGAAGCTGCTGCCGGGGGCCGAACATTTCTCCGGTACATTGTCTGGCAGCGTGGAAAATGGCGCATTAACGGCCTCCATGAAGCAGGCAAAAATGCCGTATGAAACCGTCTTTCGTGCGCCGCTGGAAATAGACGATGGCGTAGCCACGTTAAGCTGGCTGAAGAATGACAAAGGTTTTCAGCTGGACGGGCGAAATATTGATGTAAAAGCAAAAGCGGTCCATGCGCGTGGGGGTTTTCGTTATCTGCAACCAACAGGTGATGAACCGTGGCTGGGGATTCTGGCGGGGATTAGCACTCACGATGGTTCTCAGGCCTGGCGCTATTTCCCGGAAAACCTGATGGGGAAAGAGCTGGTTGATTACCTCAGTGGGGCAATTCAGGGCGGTGAGGCTGATAACGCAACACTGGTTTATGGCGGTAACCCACATCTGTTCCCGTATTTGCATAACGAAGGTCAGTTCCAGGTGCTGGTGCCGCTGCGTAATGCAAAATTTGCCTTCCAGCCGGACTGGCCCGCACTGACTGACCTTAATATTGAACTGAACTTCATTAACGATGGCCTGTGGATGAAGACGGATAGCGTCAATCTGGGGGGGGTAAAAGCCACAAACCTGACGGCAAATATCCCTGACTACGCAAAAGAAAAACTGCTGATTGATGCCGACATCAACGGGCCGGGCAAAGCGGTTGGGCCTTATTTCGACGAAACGCCGCTGAAAGAGTCGCTTGGTGCCACACTGGAACAGCTTCAAATTGATGGCGATGTGAGTGCTCGCTTACATCTTGATATCCCGTTAGATGGTTCGCTGGTTACGGCCAAAGGCGATGTGAACCTGCGAAATAACAGTTTGTTTATCAAGCCACTCGACAGCACGCTGAAGAATTTGAACGGTAAATTCAGTTTTATCAACGGCGATCTCAAGAGTGAGCCGATGACGGCGAACTGGTTTAATCAGCCTCTGAATGTCGACTTTTCCACTACCGAGGGTGCAAAAGCTTACCAGGTTGCTGTGAATCTGAACGGCGACTGGCAGCCAACTCGCATGGGGATACTCCCCGCACAGGTGAATGATGCTTTAAGCGGCAGTATGGCGTGGAATGGTAAAGTTGGCATTGACCTGCCATATCATGCCGGAGCGACTTACAACATTGAGCTGAAAGGTGACCTGAAAAATGTAAGCAGTCACTTACCTGCCCCGTTAAACAAGGTAGTCGGCGAGTCGCTGCCAGTTAATGTTAAGGCAGAGGGTAACCTGCACAGCTTTGATCTGACCGGTAACGCCGGAAGTAAGAACCACTTTAACAGCCGCTGGTTGCTGAATCAGAAACTGACGCTTGATCGCGCTATCTGGACTTCGGAAAGCCGTACCGTGCCAGCGCTTCCTGACCAGCAGGGCATCGAACTTAATCTTCCGCCCATGGATGGTGCGCAATGGCTGGCATTGTTCCAGAAAGGCGCGGCGGATAACGTCGGAAGTAATGCGAACTTCCCGCAGCGTATTGCGGTGCGCACGCCTTCTTTATCATTGGGCGAGCAGCAGTGGAATAACCTGAGCATTGTATCTGAACCTGGGCTTAATGGTACCAGCGTACGGGCACAGGGGCGTGAGATAAACGCCACATTGGCTATGCGCAATAATGCTCCGTGGCTTGCCAATATCAAGTACCTGTATTACAACCCGAGCGCTGCAAAGTCATCGCCAAATACAACGCCAGCCTCGCCGTTCTCTGCCATCAATCACGTCAGTTTTCGTGGCTGGCCGGATGCGCAGATACGCTGCGAAGAGTGCTGGATGTGGGGGCAAAAATATGGGCGCATTGATGCCGATGTAGCGATAAAAGGTGACACATTAACGTTGAGCAACGGTCTACTGGATACCGGGTTTGCCCGACTGACCGCCGATGGCGAGTGGGTCAATGTGCCGGGCAAGGAGCGTACGTCACTGAAAGGAAAGCTGAATGGCAACAAGATTGATTCAGCCGCTGGTTTCTTTGGCGTATCTACCCCGATTCGTAACTCTTCCTTTAACGTCGAGTACGATCTGCACTGGCGTAATCCGCCCTGGGACCCGGATGAAGCTTCACTGAATGGTATTTTGCGCACCCGTTTAGGCAAAGGTGAGTTGACTGAACTTAGCACCGGACATGCGGGACAACTGTTACGTCTGCTGAGCTTTGATGCGCTATTGCGAAAACTGCGTTTTGATTTTAGCGATACGTTCAGCGAAGGTTTTTACTTTGACTCTATCCGCAGTACGGCGTGGATCAAAGACGGTGTGATGCACACTGATGATACGCTGGTGGATGGCCTGGAAGCTGATATCGCCATGAAAGGTTCGGTGAATCTGGTGCGCCGCGAACTGAATATGGAAGCCGTTGTCGCACCTGAAATTTCTGCCACCGTCGGGGTGGCCGCGGCGTTTGCCGTCAACCCAATTGTCGGCGCGGCGGTATTTGCCGCCAGTAAAGTTCTGGGGCCGCTGTGGAGCAAGGTCTCGATTCTGCGCTATCGCATCACCGGCCCGGTCGATAAGCCACAGATCAACGAAGTTCTGCGCCAGCCGCGCAAAGAAAGCCAGCAATGATTTGACGGGGGCGAGTAATTGCCCCAATCTCACTACATAGATCTTCTACCGCAGTAACTAATGAGTAGCAAAACGATGAGTCTGAACCTGGTAAGTGAACAATTGCTAGCGGCGAATGGCCTGAAACATCAGGATCTGTTCGCCATCCTGGGCCAACTGGCCGAACGCCGTCTTGATTACGGCGATCTGTATTTTCAGTCGAGCTACCACGAATCCTGGGTTTTAGAAGACCGCATCATTAAAGATGGTTCTTACAATATTGATCAGGGCGTTGGTGTGCGTGCCATCAGCGGCGAAAAAACGGGGTTTGCCTACGCAGACCAGATAAGCCTGCTGGCGCTGGAACAAAGTGCTCATGCCGCGCGTACTATCGTGCGTGACAGCGGTGATGGCAAAGTAAAAACGCTGGGTGCGGTAGAGCATCAGGCACTCTACACCTCGGTTGATCCATTACAGAGCATGAGCCGGGAAGAGAAACTGGATATTCTGCGTCGTGTTGACAGCGTTGCGCGTGCCGCTGATAAGCGAGTGCAGGAAGTGACGGCGAGCCTGACCGGCGTGTATGAGCTGATTCTGGTTGCGGCGACGGATGGAACACTGGCGGCAGATGTTCGTCCTCTGGTGCGACTGTCCGTCAGCGTGCAGGTAGAAGAAGACGGTAAACGCGAGCGTGGTGCCAGTGGTGGTGGCGGTCGCTTCGGTTATGACTACTTCCTCGCCTCCCTTGATGGCGAAGTCCGTGCTGACGCATGGGCGAAAGAAGCCGTACGTATGGCGCTGGTCAATCTCTCTGCGGTAGCGGCTCCAGCGGGCACGTTGCCAGTGGTGCTTGGTGCTGGCTGGCCAGGGGTTCTGTTGCATGAAGCTGTTGGCCATGGTCTGGAAGGTGACTTTAACCGCCGTGGAACCTCGGTATTCAGCGGCCATATGGGTGAGCTGGTGGCGTCAGAACTGTGCACCGTCGTTGATGATGGCACGATGGCGGATCGCCGTGGTTCAGTAGCCATTGATGACGAAGGCACGCCGGGTCAGTACAACGTGCTGATTGAAAACGGTATTCTGAAAGGCTACATGCAGGACAAACTGAATGCACGTTTGATGGGGGTGGCGCCAACGGGTAACGGTCGCCGTGAATCTTACGCGCATCTGCCGATGCCACGTATGACTAACACCTATATGCTGCCGGGTAAATCCACGCCGCAGGAAATTATCGAGTCTGTCGAATATGGTATTTATGCGCCAAACTTTGGTGGCGGGCAGGTGGATATCACCTCCGGTAAATTCGTGTTCTCTACCTCCGAAGCGTATCTGATCGAAAATGGCAAAGTGACTAAACCGGTGAAAGGCGCGACGCTGATCGGTTCCGGCATTGAAGCGATGCAGCAGATTTCGATGGTGGGTAACGACCTGAAACTCGATAACGGCGTCGGCGTTTGCGGTAAAGAAGGACAGAGTCTGCCGGTTGGCGTGGGTCAGCCGACGCTGAAGGTGGATAACCTGACCGTAGGTGGTACAGCATAATTGCACAGGCCGGATGGTAACGCTTTGCGTTTTATCCGACCAGCCAAATAGTGCGACCCAGGGCCCGGTAAGCGAAGCGCTACCGGGCATTTTTATTTCTCTTTGCCCCTGCCGTACATTCCCTGAAACAGCTGCGTCACGTCGACAAAATAATCCGTCAGAGAATTAATCACCACCTGTACCTTGAGTGGCATCTTGTCTTTTTCAGTATACAGCGCGTAGACCGGACGCGGGTCTGACTGGTAGCGGGGCAGCAGGATCTCCACCTCGCCACGGTTGATCTCATTGATCACCCACATCAGTGGGACAAAGGCAACTCCCGCACCGGCAGCCAGCCAGCGAACCAGCGTCATGGGATCATTGGTTACGAAGCGACCCTGTGGGATCAGGCGGGTAGAAATTCCCTCCGGGGCGATAAGTTCGAATACATTATCCGGGCGAACGCTGTATTCCAGCCACGAATGATTGCTGAGATCGGCAGGTTTCTCCGGAACACCAAACTGGGCGAGATAACTTTTTGCCGCGCAGACCACCATCGGCATAGCCCCCAGACGACGCGAAAAAAGGCTGGAGTCCTGCAGGGCGCCGACGCGGATAACCACATCCAGACCATCAGCAATTAAGTCTGGCGCAGGGATGCCAGTGACCAGATTAACCGACAGCCCAGGGTATTCTTTCAGCATTTTTTCGGTCAGTCCGGCAAGGACATTTTGTGCCATGGTTGAAGAACAACCAATGTGTAGCGTACCAATGGGCGTGTTGTTAAAAGCATACAGTTGCTCGTGAACATCCTGCGCTTCGTGCAGCATTCGGCGGCAACCCTGATAATAAATTTTACCCGCCTCGGTAAGCCCAATGCTGCGCGTGCTGCGGTTTAGCAGCTTAACCTGCAACTCATCTTCCAGTTTGGATACCGTCTGGCTTATCGATGAAACGCTCATTTGCAACTGCCTTGCGGCGGCGGTGAAGGAGCCCAGTTCGACAACTTTGGCGAACACCGACATACGTTTTAATCGTTCCATTATTCACTCTGGCTTAAAAGTGATTTAGATCACATTATATAGATAACAGCATAACAGTTACGCTAATATATTATTATTCAAATAACCGCTATGTCGCTCTCGCCTGGCTCATCCTTGCCCTTCTCTGCGGTGACATACGCGCAATAAACGATCATCTGCACTCTCTAAAACTACCAAGGTCAACATGAGTCTGTTTCCCGTTATCGTGGTGTTTGGTCTGTCCTTCCCACCGATTTTTTTCGAATTGCTTTTGTCACTGGCGATTTTCTGGCTGGTGCGCCGGGTGTTAGTTCCGACTGGCATCTATGATTTTGTCTGGCATCCGGCCCTGTTTAACACCGCGCTGTATTGCTGTCTGTTCTATCTAATAACGCGCCTGTTCGTTTGAGGTTGAAGTGAAAACACTAACAAGAAAACTCTCCCGCACGGCCATGACTCTCATCCTGGTCATTCTGGCCTTTATCGCTATTTTCCGCGCATGGGTCTATTACACCGAATCGCCGTGGACGCGTGATGCACGTTTTAGCGCTGATGTCGTCGCCATTGCACCGGATGTCGCGGGTCTTATCACCAATGTTAACGTCCATGATAACCAACTGGTGAAAAAGGATCAGGTCCTGTTCACTATCGACCAGCCACGCTATAAAAAAGCACTCGAACAGGCTGAAGCGGACGTCGCTTATTATCAGGTACTGGCACAAGAAAAACGCCAGGAAGCCGGTCGTCGTAACCGCCTGGGCGTGCAGGCCATGTCCCGCGAAGAGATCGACCAGTCGAATAACGTGCTGCAAACCGTATTACATCAGCTTGCGAAGGCGCAGGCGACCCGCGATCTGGCAAAACTCGATCTCGAACGTACCGTCATCCGTGCACCAGCCGATGGTTGGGTGACTAACCTTAACGTCTATTCTGGTGAATTTATTACTCGTGGCTCTACGGCGGTAGCGCTGGTTAAGCATCACTCTTTTTACGTGCTGGCCTATATGGAAGAGACCAAGCTGGAAGGTGTGCGTCCGGGCTATCGTGCTGAAATTACGCCGCTTGGCAGCAATAAGGTATTGAAAGGCACCGTCGATAGCGTGGCGGCAGGCGTGACAAATGCCAGCAGCACCCAGGATGCAAAAGGCATGGCGACCATTGACTCTAATCTTGAATGGGTGCGACTGGCGCAGCGTGTGCCGGTGCGCATCCGTCTTGATGACCAGCAGGGAACCCTGTGGCCGGCCGGTACTACGGCCACCGTCGTTATTACCGGTAAGCAGGATCGCGATGCCAGCCAGGAGTCGTTCTTCCGTAAAATGGCGCACCGTCTGCGCGAGTTTGGTTAATTGTGATGGGCATTTTCTCCATTGCCAATCAGCATATCCGCTTTGCGGTAAAGCTGGCATGCGCCATTGTACTGGCGTTATTTGTTGGCTTTCATTTCCAGCTTGAGACCCCTCGTTGGGCTGTACTGACTGCTGCGATTGTGGCGGCAGGCCCAGCCTTTGCCGCCGGTGGAGAACCTTATTCTGGCGCTATTCGCTACCGCGGCATGCTGCGTATTATTGGGACATTTATTGGCTGCATTGCCGCGCTGATCATTATTATCAGTATGATCCGTGCGCCGCTATTGATGATCCTGGTGTGCTGTATCTGGGCCGGTTTTTGTACCTGGATCTCTTCACTGGTTAAGATCGAAAACTCCTATGCCTGGGGGCTTTCGGGTTACACGGCGTTGATTATCGTCATTACCATTCAGGCGGAACCTCTGCTGACGCCACAATTTGCACTCGAACGCTGCAGCGAGATTGTGATGGGGATTGTCTGCGCCATCATTGCCGACCTGCTCTTTTCGCCCCGTTCAGTGAAACAGGAGATAGATGTCGAGTTGGACAGCCTTCTGGTGGCGCAATATCAGCTTATGCAACTGTGCATAAAGCATGGTGATAGCGAAGAAGTGGACAAGGCCTGGGGCACTTTAGTTCGTCGTACGGCAGCGCTTGAAGGGATGCGCAGCAACCTGAACATGGAATCCTCACGCTGGGTGCGCGCCAATCGTAGGCTCAAAGCGTTGAACACGCTGTCACTGACGCTTATTACTCAGTCCTGTGAAACCTATCTTATCCAGAATACACGACCAGAACTGATTACAGATACTTTCCGCGAGTTGTTTGATACACCGGTTGAAACGGTGCAGGACGTACATAAACAACTGAAGCGGATGCGCCGTGTGATAGCCTGGACCGGTGAGCGTGATACGCCGGTGACGATTTATAGCTGGGCTGGCGCGGCGACGCGCTATCTGCTGTTGAAACGCGGTGTAGTCAGCAATACCAAAATCAGTGCAATAGAAGAAGAGATCCTGCAGGGCGAGCCGGTGGTGAAAGTGGAATCCGCTGAACGTCACCATGCGATGGTCAACTTCTGGCGTACTACGCTGTCCTGTGTGCTGGGAACCTTATTCTGGTTGTGGACCGGCTGGACGTCAGGTAGCGGCGCGATGGTCATGATAGCGGTCGTCACCTCGCTGGCTATGCGTTTGCCTAACCCCCGCATGGTGGCCATCGACTTTATATATGGCACGCTGGCAGCATTACCGTTGGGGGCGCTCTATTTTCTGGTGATTATCCCCAATACTCAGCAAAGTATGTTGTTGCTGTGTCTGAGTCTGGCGGTGCTGGGATTCTTTCTGGGTATCGAGGTGCAGAAGCGGCGTCTGGGCTCAATGGGGGCGCTGGCGAGCACCATTAACATCATCGTGCTTGATAACCCGATGACGTTTCACTTTAGTCAGTTCCTCGACAGTGCACTGGGGCAGATTGTCGGCTGCGTATTGGCATTTATCGTGATTCTGCTGGTGCGGGATAACTCGCGAGACAGAACGGGTCGCGTGTTGCTTAACCAGTTTGTGTCGGCAGCGGTCTCCGCAATGACCACCAATGTTGTGCGCCGTAAAGAAAACCACCTTCCGGCGTTGTATCAGCAGCTGTTTTTACTGATGAACAAATTTCCCGGCGATCTGGCAAAGTTCCGTCTGGCACTGACGATGATTATTGCTCACCAGCGTTTACGTGATGCGCCTGTACCAGTAAACGATGATTTATCGGCGTTTCATCGGCAACTTCGCCGTACTGCCGATCATGTTATTTCTGCAGTAAATGATGACAAACGCCGACGCTACTTTAGTCAGTTGCTGGAGGAGCTTGATATCTACCAGGAAAAATTAACGCTCTGGGAAGCCCCGCCTCAGGTAACGGAGCCAGTGAAACGACTCACGGGAATGTTGCACAAATACCAGCATGCGCTGACCAGCAATTAAGCGCTAAAAACCGACGCCAGAAGCGTCGGTTTTTTTATGGCTATACTTACCTGACGTGTGGGAATTCCCAGCATACAGGTAGTCTGTAGAGTGACTGGCGTCGGGATGGTGGCTATAGATGAATATCTATACGTTTGATTTTGACGAGATTGAAGATCAGGGTGATTTCTACCGCGAGTTTACGCGGATATTCGGCCTGGCCCGGGAAAAGGTGAGCGATCTCGATTCGCTGTGGGAAGTGGTGATGGGGGACGTCCTGCCTCTGCCGCTGGAGATTGAGTTTGTCCATTTACCGGACAAACAGCGTCGACGCTACGGTGCCCTGATATTGCTGTTTGATGAAGCAGAAGAGGAACTGGAAGGGCAATTGCGCTTTAACGTTCGCCACTCAAAATAGGCATAAAAAAAGCCCCCGGCAGGCGGGGGCAAGTCGTCTCGGACCAGACGACGAGGGTTTATTTGTACAATTCTGCGGTTGCATGCCAGTGAGCACCTTCACGGAGTTCAGTGACACGATAGCTGCTGGCGCCCGCTTTTTCTGCTTTAGCGGCGATTGCCTGACGCATATCCATTGGTGAGCTACCGATCTGAGATACAGAGATGGTACCCATGGATTGCAGATTCTGTGCTTCTTGAGAGTTCACCTGATTAACCGCGGCGCTTGCACCGAAAGAGAGAACTGAGAGAAGGCTTAAAGTTGCAACAGTGGTTTTGATTTTCATGATATTTACCTCGTCGAATTCTTTTATTAGGGGTCTTTGTTTCGTGACCCTCATCACAAAATCAAGTATACACTAATCACGTGATAAATTAATACCACGCTAATTGTTTCTATGGTAATCAGGTGTTAAGAAAAGTGTTTTTTTATAACTATATGGAATTAAAAATACAAATCAGAACTGATATTTAAAAATAAAATCAATAAATTCATGTAGATACTAGATTTTGCAAATTGTGCGTTTTTGATGAGTATCATTCACTATGTGAATGTATTTTGGCGGTGAAACGCACTATTTGTTAAATGCCCGGTAGTGGAAAGCTGAGGAGAGGAGCAGAAAAGAGAGATTTTTCCCCCGCCACAGGGCATGACGGGGAAGGGAATTACAGTTCTTGTTCAAACAGTTCCAGAATGGCTTCGTACAGGTCTTTTACCGTAAAACCTTTGGCCGGTGTGGTGAAGATGGTATCGTCACCAGCAATCGTTCCAAGAATACCTTCTGCTTTACCCAGTGAATCCAGCAGGCGAGCAATCAGCTGCGCAGCGCCTGGGCTGGTATGAATAACGACAACGGCATCGTTGTAGTCGATATCCAGCACCAGATTTTTCAATGGGCTTGACGTTGTCGGGACTCCCAGCTCTGCAGGCAGACAGTACACCATTTCCATTTTCGCATTGCGGGTACGCACGGCACCAAACTTGGTCAGCATGCGTGAAACCTTGGACTGGTTGATATTATCAAAGCCCTGATCCTGCAACGCGAGGACGATTTCGCCCTGAGAGCTGAATTTTTCTTCTTTAAGTAGCGCTTTAAACGCCTTAACTAATTCTTCTTGTTTAGCCGAGCTTCGCATAAGTCACCCGTAATATAGCGGTAGAAACAACATTATTGTGCATACAGATGAATTTTTATGCAAACGGTCTGCCTCGTTCAAGGCTGAAATAATGTTATGAAAGAGCGGGATTTTATCAAATTTCGTTATCAAGAAACATGCCTGTGTCACGGCTCGCAAATAAGATTAAAAGTAAATTAAATGTTATCAAATTGATGTTGTTTTGAGGTGGCTGTAGGGTATATTGTCAGCACCTGTTGGAAAGTTGCTCTACTGTGCGAGTGGTTTTGAATTACGTAACTTAGGTTTTATTTTACGTAAGTTAAATGCATAAAAGCCAAATTTGCGTGACTACGCATTCTTGAAGCGTGGTTATTGAATTCGTTGGATTTGTGAATTAAGGTCGCCGCCGCGGAGCAATAGACATTTTGCTTATCAATATAATAAGGAGTTTAGGATGAAAGTTGCAGTCCTCGGCGCTGCTGGTGGTATCGGTCAGGCGCTAGCATTACTGTTAAAAACCCAACTGCCTTCAGGTTCAGAACTCTCCCTGTACGACATCGCTCCAGTAACTCCTGGTGTGGCCGTTGATTTGAGCCATATCCCTACTGCTGTGAAAATCAAAGGCTTCAGCGGTGAAGATGCGACCCCTGCACTGGAAGGTGCTGACGTGGTGCTGATTTCTGCGGGTGTTGCGCGTAAACCAGGTATGGACCGTTCTGACCTGTTTAACGTGAATGCTGGCATCGTGAAGAATCTGGTGCAGCAGGTTGCTACCACCTGTCCGAAAGCATGTATCGGTATCATCACTAACCCAGTGAACACGACCGTTGCTATCGCTGCTGAAGTGCTGAAAAAAGCAGGCGTATACGATAAGAACAAACTGTTTGGCGTCACTACGCTGGACATCATCCGCTCCAACACCTTTGTTGCGGAACTGAAAGGCAAGCAGCCTGGCGATGTTGAAGTCCCGGTTATTGGTGGACACTCAGGTGTGACCATTCTGCCGCTGCTGTCACAAATTCCTGGCGTAAGTTTCACAGAACAAGAAGCTGCTGACCTGACTAAACGTATCCAGAACGCGGGTACTGAAGTTGTGGAAGCAAAAGCCGGTGGCGGGTCTGCAACCCTGTCTATGGGTCAGGCTGCAGCACGTTTCGGTCTGTCACTGGTTCGTGCGCTGAGCGGTGAAAAAGGTGTCGTGGAATGCGCTTACGTTGAAGGCGATGGTCAGTACGCTCGCTTCTTCTCTCAGCCGCTGCTGCTGGGCAAAAATGGCGTAGAAGAACGTCAGTCCATCGGTAAACTGAGCGCGTTCGAACAAAGCTCGCTGGAAGGCATGCTGGACACGCTGAAGAAAGATATCACGCTGGGCGAAGAGTTCGTTAAGTAACACGCTCGCGTAGGCCTGATGTAAAAAAACCGGAGAATGAATTCTCCGGTTTTTTTGTGCGTCAAATTCACGACATTAGTTCGTCGCCGGGTATTCCTGAATGGTGACCTGCAACGTTAACTGTTTATCATCACGCATTACGACCACGGAGATAACTGAACCTGGGCGAATTTCAGCAACCTGATCCATGGTTTCCAGCGCAGAGACCGCCGGTTTATTATTGACCGAGATAATCAGGTCATTGACCTGAATGCCTGCCTGGGCCGCCGGACCATCCGGAGCCACTTCGTTTACGACAATCCCCTGAATTTGCTCCATGCCGCTACCTTGTGCGTGCAGCGGTGCAATTTCACGCCCGCTGATGCCGATGTAGCCACGAATAACTCGCCCGTCGCGAATCAGCTTATCCATGATTTTCGTCGCCAGTTGAAACGGAATTGCAAAGCCAATCCCTTCCGGCGTTTCACCATCATTGCTCTTATCAAACGATAGTGTGTTAATCCCCATCAACTCACCCAGGGAGTTAACCAGCGCACCGCCGGAGTTACCGTGGTTAATGGAGGCATCCGTCTGCAGGAAGTTTTGCCGGCCTGTTGGGTTCAGGCCAATACGCCCCGTGGCGCTGATGATCCCCTGAGTGATTGTTTGCCCAAGGTTGTACGGGTTACCGATGGCAAGCACGACATCGCCAATATGCGGTACACGTTTGTTATTAATCGGGATCGTCGGTAGTCCGCCTGCTGCGTTGATTTTCAACACTGCAAGGTCGGTTAAGGTATCGGAGCCAACAAGCAACGCTTCAAAGACACGTCCATCCTGCAGCGCGACGATGATTTGGTCGGCGTCATTAATGACATGCTTGTTGGTGATGATATAGCCGCGCTGATCCATGATAACGCCTGAACCGAGCGTACGGATCTCCAGCTGGTTATGCGTCGTGCTGTTCACACTGCGGTTGTACACGTTGACCACGGCAGGCGCAGCACGGCGAACTGCCGGGTTATAACTGGCAGGTGTTTCATCTGTGCTGTCGAACTGTGGTGCGGTAAGCGTATTAATTTTTCGCAGAGAGGGCATCGCGGCCAGCAGAATGGCGCCGACGATTAAACCAATCGCGACCGAACGTAAAAGCTTCACAAACATGATGGCGGCGTCATTAAAAAAGGGAACGGCAGCAGCATATCACGAGTTTACCGGACATCACACGGGGGGCTGATGTCCGGTTGTCCTGGTTAACGCAAAAGCAGGTAAATACTCTCGTTACCACGAACGACCTGCAGAGCAATGATTGACGGTTTCGTTTCCAGCACTTTGCGCATTTCGGCAATCGAGTTCACCCGATCGCGGTTAACGGCGATGATGACGTCATCTTTATGCAGGCCGGCCTGTGCGGCTGGGCTGCTTTTCTCAACGTTATCAATTCGAATGCCTTTGGCACCGTCTTTTAGCTGCCCGTCGCTGAGCGTGGCCCCTTGCAATGCCGGTGCAATCATTTCAGCGCTGGCGGAGGATGATGTACTGGTATCCAGCGTCACTTCAACTTCCAGCGGTTTACCGTTACGCAGCAGGCCCAGTTTGACTTTGGTCCCCGGTTCAGTTGTCGCAATACGCGAACGCAGTTCGGCGAAACTACTGAGCGGTTTGCCGTTAAGACTGGTAATAACGTCACCGGATTTCACGCCCGCTTTGGCAGAACCAGAATTAGGCAGAACTTCGCTGACAAACGCGCCACGTTGTACATCCAGTTTGAATGCTTTAGCGATGTCAGCGGTCATTTCCGTACCTTTAATACCTAACAGACCGCGTTTGATTTCGCCAAACTGCATTAATTGCTGCGCCAGCGTACGCGCCATGTTACTGGGGATAGCAAAACCGATCCCAATGCTGCCGCCGCCAGGCGCGAGAATGGCGGTATTTATGCCAATCAGCTCACCATTCAGGTTGAGCAACGCACCGCCGGAGTTGCCGCGGTTAATAGACGCATCGGTCTGAATAAAGTTTTCCAGCCCTTCCAGGTTCAGACCGCTGCGACCCAATGCGGAGACGATCCCTGAGGTTGCCGTTTGTCCCAGCCCGAACGGGTTGCCGACGGCGACAGCAAAGTCACCCACGCGCAGTTTGTCGGAGTCGGCGATAGCGATTTGTGTCAGGTTGCTGGGATGCTGTATTTGCAGCAGGGCGATATCGCTCTGATCGTCGCTACCGATGAGTTTGGCATCGAACTCGCGCCCATCGTTCAGCTGAACGCTAATTTTCTGCGCCTGATTAATAACGTGGTTGTTGGTCAGAACATAGCCCTTGGCAGCGTCAATGATGACGCCTGAACCCAGTCCTTCGAATGGCTGCGAGGGCTGATCGGGCAGCTCATCACCAAAAAACTTTTTGAATTCTTCCGGGACTTTTTGCCCTTGAACGGCGGTGCCCTCGACTCTCACGCTAACGACGGCAGGTAACACTTTTTCCAGCATGGGGGCGAGGCTGGGGATCGCTGCCTGACCGGGGACCTGGCCGGGAATCGACGCAATGGCCTGGAATGGCGCCGAGAGAGTTAACCCGACACTTAACGCTAATGCACTCAACAGCTGGGTTTGTTTTTTCATGGATCCTGCTCTCGTACCTTGAGTAAACGGAAGATGATTCAAAACAGTTTGATGTTATTGAATTTTCGGTTTGGTCACAATGAGGCTAACGACTAAATAATAGCTGGGACGGGAAGAGAAGCGGAGGGCGCATTTGCTGCGCCCGATAAATTTCTTAACGATGTGCAGTTAGTCGCGCTTTGCGCCACTACGCAGCAGGCCGGAAGCCCCTTCGGAATAGTCACGCGGCATCTGAACCGGCGCCTGATCGTTACCCGCTTCAGACTCAGCCAGACGATTGCGGAATGGGTTGTTTTCCGCTGACATGCCCGGCAGCAGGCTGCTGGAGCTTTTCGCCATATGCTGATAGATCTGACGATAATCGTCAGCCATGTTATCCAGTAGCTCAGCGCTGCGGGCAAAATGACTCACCAGCTCTTCGCGGTACTCTTCCAGCTCAGCTTTGTTCTTTTCCAGTTCGTACTGTAATGCCTGCTGTTGGCGTAATTTACGATTACCAAAACGCATGGCTACAGCACCAATAATGATACCGACGACTAACCCAATTAGCGCATATTCCCAGGTCATGAACATCTCCCGTTGTCTTTTGTTTCCGTAGGGTGTTGGCTTTAGGCTCCATGCCTGCGCCTGATTATGCCACTATAACCGCTAATCCCGTAGAAGTGGAATCCCGTGTTTATATCACGTAATGTAGAACGGCCTTTTTTTCGTCAACCGTGAGCGACGGCACATCGATTCTCAAGGAATAACAATAACATCATGCAAAGCCTTTCCCCGACATCGCGATATCTGCAGGCCCTCAACGACGGCAGCCATCAACCCGACAACGTACAAAAAGAAGCAGTGAATCGACTGGAAACGATTTACCAGGCGCTCACGACGATTGCACCTCCAGCCGCGCAGGAGAGTGGACTGATGGCCCGCTTTGGTAAATTGCTGGGTAAACGTGAGCCGAAGGAAAACACGCCGGTGCGTGGTCTGTATATGTGGGGGGGCGTAGGACGCGGAAAAACCTGGCTGATGGATTTGTTCTACCATAGCCTGCCTGGCACACGTAAACAGCGTTTGCACTTTCACCGCTTCATGCTGCGCGTGCATGAAGAATTGACGGCTCTGCAAGGTCAGAGCGACCCGTTGGAAGTGATTGCTGACCGTTTCAAAGCCGAAACTGATGTGCTGTGCTTTGATGAATTTTTTGTCTCGGATATTACTGACGCCATGCTGCTCGGTGGCTTAATGAAGGCGCTATTTGCTCGCGGCATTACGCTGGTGGCAACGTCCAATATTCCGCCTGATGAACTGTATCGTAACGGTTTGCAACGTGCGCGCTTCCTTCCCGCTATCGAAGCCATTAAACAGTATTGCGACATCATGAACGTGGATGCCGGCGTTGACTACCGGTTACGTACGTTAACGCAGGCACACTTATGGCTGTCTCCGCTTAATGATGAAACACAGCGGCAGATGGATAAGCTCTGGCTGGCGTTAGCGGGCGCGAAAAACGAACATGCACCGACGCTGGAGATTAACCATCGCCCGATGCAGACGCTGGCCGTTGAGAACCAAACGCTGGCGGTATCGTTCACTACGCTGTGCATCGATGCCCGCAGCCAGCACGATTACATCGCATTGTCGCGCCTGTTCCACACGGTGCTGCTGTTTGATGTACCGGTAATTACGACGCTGATGGAAAGTGAAGCACGACGCTTTATCGCGCTGGTTGATGAGTTCTACGAACGCCACGTTAAACTGGTGGTCAGCGGCGCAGCGCCTTTATATGAGATCTACCAGGGCGAGCGCCTGAAGTTTGAATTCCAGCGTTGTTTGTCGCGTTTGCAGGAGATGCAAAGCGAAGAGTATCTGAAGCGGGAACATTTAGCCGGTTAAACCTGCCGCAAATCACATAAAGGGGTCGATCTTTGACCCTGACTTCTCTATAATCTTGCGACCCCACGTTACGAGAGAGTTTTTTTCCCAAAACTTTCTATGCGCCGGCATAGGCTATTCGAAGGGGTAGGTTTGCTGGACAATGTCGTGTGAACCTCAACTGACAAAACGTTTGGGTGTTCACCAACGTGTAACTTATTTATTTGGGTAAGCTTTTAATGAAAACTTTTACAGCTAAACCAGAAACCGTAAAACGCGACTGGTATGTTGTTGACGCGACCGGTAAAACTCTGGGCCGTCTGGCTTCCGAACTGGCTCTGCGCCTGCGCGGTAAGCACAAAGCGGAATACACTCCGCACGTAGATACTGGTGATTACATCATCGTTCTGAACGCTGACAAAGTTGCTGTAACCGGCAACAAGCGTACTGACAAAGTGTACTATCACCACACCGGCCACATCGGTGGTATCAAACAAGCGACCTTTGAAGAGATGATTGCTCGCCGTCCTGAGCGTGTGCTTGAAATCGCGGTTAAAGGCATGCTGCCAAAAGGCCCGCTGGGTCGTGCTATGTTCCGTAAACTGAAAGTTTACGCTGGCAACGAGCACAACCACGCGGCACAGCAACCGCAAGTTCTTGACATCTAATCGGGATTATAGGCAATGGCTGAAAATCAATACTACGGCACTGGTCGCCGCAAAAGTTCCGCAGCTCGCGTTTTCATCAAACCGGGCAACGGTAAAATCGTAATCAACCAACGTTCTCTGGAACAGTACTTCGGTCGTGAAACTGCCCGCATGGTAGTTCGTCAGCCGCTGGAACTGGTCGACATGGTTGAGAAACTGGATCTGTACATCACCGTTAAAGGTGGTGGTATCTCTGGTCAGGCTGGTGCGATCCGTCACGGTATCACCCGCGCTCTGATGGAGTACGACGAGTCCCTGCGTTCTGAACTGCGTAAAGCTGGCTTCGTTACTCGTGACGCTCGTCAGGTTGAACGTAAGAAAGTCGGTCTGCGTAAAGCACGTCGTCGTCCGCAGTTCTCCAAACGTTAATTGCTTCTGCTTCGGCAGATTACAATTTGCGAAAAACCCGCTCCGGCGGGTTTTTTTATGCTTTTCATCCTCAAGAAATCACGGTAATACGCTGATTGCCACCTCTTTTTCCCCATTTCCAGAATCGACTCACCACAAAGGTCACAAAATCTGGTAAACTATCATCCAATTTTCTGCCCAAATATCCGGTATTGTTCATTTTTTGTTTGTATTTTGAACAGTAATGACTTTCCCGAATCTGGGTGACATCACTTCTGGCTGGCCACAAAGTGGCTGGTAGCAGTAAAAATTCTGAATATACCTGGAGGTTTTCATGGCTGTCGCTGCCAACAAACGTTCGGTAATGACGCTGTTTTCTGGTCCTACTGACATCTATAGCCATCAGGTCCGCATCGTGCTGGCTGAAAAAGGTGTTAGTTTCGAGATTGAGCACGTGGAAAAGGACAATCCACCGCAGGATCTGATCGACCTCAACCCGAATCAGAGCGTCCCGACACTGGTGGATCGTGAGCTGACCCTGTGGGAATCTCGCATCATTATGGAATACCTGGATGAGCGTTTCCCGCATCCTCCGCTGATGCCGGTTTACCCGGTTGCGCGTGGTGAGAGCCGCCTGTACATGCAGCGTATTGAAAAAGACTGGTACACGTTGATGAACGTCATCGTGAACGGTTCCGCATCTGAAGCCGATGTTGCACGTAAGCGTCTGCGTGAAGAGCTGCTGGCAATTGCTCCAGTCTTTGGTCAAAAGCCTTATTTCCTGAGCGATGAGTTCAGCCTGGTAGATTGCTACCTGGCACCACTGCTGTGGCGTTTACCGCAGCTGGGTATTGAATTCAACGGCGCAGGTTCGAAAGAACTGAAAGGGTATATGACTCGCGTCTTTGAACGTGACTCTTTCCTGGCTTCTCTGACTGAGCCTGAACGTGAAATGCGTCTGGGCCGGGGTTAACCTGTATGGATTTGCCACAGCTAACGCCACGCCGTCCGTATCTGCTGCGCGCATTCTATGAGTGGTTGCTGGACAACCAGCTCACGCCGCACCTGGTGGTGGATGTGACGCTCCAGGACGTGCAGGTTCCGATGGAATATGCACGTGATGGGCAAATTGTTTTGAATATTGCACCGCGTGCAGTGGGGAACCTGGAACTGGCTAACGATGAAGTACGTTTCAATGCGCGCTTCGGTGGTGTGCCGCGTCAGGTTTCTGTGCCGCTGGCTGCGGTTCTGGCTATTTATGCGCGCGAAAATGGCGCGGGTACGATGTTCGAACCGGAAGCTGCTTACGATGAAGATGTCGCCAGCTTGAACGATGACGATAACGACGCGTCGGGTTTTGAGAACGAAACGGTCATGTCTGTCATTGATGGCGATAAGCCAGACAATGCCGACGACAACGACCCGGATGACACGCCGCCGCCTCCTCGCGGTGGGCGTCCGGCGCTACGCGTGGTGAAATAATCAAACAGGCCCTTGCGGGCCTGTTTTGCCTTCTGCGTCAGATATCAATAAAACAGCGCGATAGTGGCAATCATATTGACCACAAATCCTATCGCCATTGGGATGGCTGTCCGTTTTACTACCTCAAAAGGCGACACGCCAGCAATACCGGATGTCACGACAATCACTGCCGTAATCGGTGAAACCGCACGTGCCAGCGTGGTGGCGAAGTGCATCGGCATAATCATCACAACTGCAGGAATATGCAGCCCCGCAGCAATATCCGGGATCAGACTGGCGAATGACATAAACGGTGCATTCCCGGATCCCATTACAATTGCGCAGGCGGCGATAACCACGGCCATAATGATCATCACACCGATACCGCCAAGCCCGGAGTGTTCCGCACCTTTAATCACTGCATCGACGGTGCCGATAGTGGTTAAACCCTTGGCAAAGATCTCACCGGCCACCACCAGTGTGACGACGTTGGCAAACTGTGTTCCCATGCCGTCAAAAAACGCCTGCACATCATCCATCGTCTCACGCAGATTGTGTTTATGAAGAAACTCCACAAACATGGTCAGCGTCAAGCTCATTAACATCACCACAACCAGATTCAACTCTGCCTGCATTAATCCCATATGTGCCAGTAACAGCGAACCCAACATCAGGAGCAGAGGCATCACCGGTAAAATGGCGTAATAGAGCGGTGGCACATCTTCCAGCGTCTTTTGTTCATTGAAGCTGGTGCTGTCTGGTTGTGTTTTTTTATCAAACTGGCGTTGGACGAAAAAGTGTGCGATGGCGACGGCGATGATGACACAGGATGCGACGGGAAGTTGGTAGTGGAAGAAATAAGTGGCTATTTTCATCCCCGCAACCTGTGCGGCGAAAATGGAGTTGGTTTCCAAAATGCCCCATTCAATCGACATCGAGGTGGCAATGACCGCTACCGCGGATAAACGGCTCACGCCCAGGCTGACCAGCGTTGGGAAGAGCGTAACCATCAGCAGCATGCCCAATCCGGAAGCACTGGTGATGAACTGTGCCATGATTTGACCAATTACATACGTCGCGGCAAGCACAATATAGGGTGAGCGGATGTGCTTGAGTGGGCGGCTCAACAGGCTGACCATTGCCCGGCTGGCTCCCATTCTATCCATATAACGGGCATAACCACCTACTGCCATGATGGACAGCCCAAGACCTGCCGCCCGGTTTGAAAGCATGCGCAGAATTTCATTATAAATATCGACCAGCAGATAACCGCTGCTTTTGTCGCTGGCGACCAGTGCGCCGTACCCCAACCAGACGCCGCAGATCATCAGGAAGATCCCGGCTGCTGCCAGTACTACCTGTGGTTTGTAGTTTTTGAGGATCAGGTAACCCATCGTTAATAAAACGATGACAGAGATAATAATGCCGAACATTTTTTCACTCCATGCCAGAGAAGAAGATAAATCCGGTAATAACGCTGTTTTAAATGCGGATGTTATATTTTTTCTGGCATGTGTTTTGGAGTGGATATCGTGTTTTTATAATCGAGCGCTGGTTATTTTTCGTTTTAAAATAGTAGGTTATGATTAATTTTAAAGATCATGTTCGCAGATTTCATAAAGTTAGTTTTATCCCATGGTAATAAAAAACTATCTGCTCAATCATTCATGTTGAAATATATGCATTTTATATATCATTTGTATGAGCATATCCCCCGCTGACCACCATTTCACCCTGCTTTCGATCCTGTGTTACGATGAACTCGCTGTTATTTGTCACCACGACTTAGCTGAATGGACCCTATGAACGCATTTGATTCGCAAGCTGAAGACTCTCCATCCACCATTGGTCGTAGCTTACGCAGCCGCCCGCTGGCGCGTAAAAAACTGTCTGAAATGGTTGAGGAAGAACTTGAACAGATGATTCGCCGTCGGGAATTTGGCGAAGGGGAACAGTTGCCGTCAGAGCGGGAACTGATGGCCTTCTTTAATGTCGGTCGTCCTTCTGTACGAGAAGCGCTTGCTGCGTTAAAACGTAAAGGTCTGGTACAGATCAACAACGGCGAGCGCGCGCGCGTTTCGCGTCCGTCTGCGGATACCATCATCGGTGAACTGTCCGGCATGGCAAAAGATTTTCTCTCGCATCCCGGCGGTATCTCCCACTTCGAGCAATTGCGATTGTTCTTTGAATCGAGTCTGGTGCGTTATGCCGCCGAGCATGCCACTGAAGAGCAAATTGACAGGCTGGCCAGGGCGCTGGAGATCAACAGTCAGTCGCTGGATGACAACACGCTGTTCATTCGTTCGGATGTCGATTTTCACCGAGTGCTGGCGGAGATCCCCGGCAATCCCATCTTTATGGCAATCCACGTTGCGTTGTTGGACTGGCTGATTGCCGCACGTCCGACTGTCGCCGATCAAGAATTGCATGAACACAATAGTGTGAGTTATCAGCAGCATATTGCCATTGTCGAGGCGATTCGTCGGCACGATCCTGATGAAGCCGACCGCGCATTACAAGAACATCTCAACAGCGTTTCCGCCACCTGGCACGCCTTCGGTAAAAATAAAAAAATGCGTAAGTGATCGCGATCCTGACGATCGTTTAGTGAAGCAGATCGCACTATAAGCGTTCTGTATTGTATTGCTGCTTATTTGATCTGGTATAACAGGTATAAAGGTATGCAGTCAGTCAACACTAATCATTGACAGAGGTCGTTATGGCAAGAGATTTAAAAGGCGTAATGCCGGCATTGTTAACCCCATTCGATAACCAACAGCGACTGGATATCGAGAGCCTGCGTCGTCTGGTGCGCTTCAACATTGGGCAAGGCGTTGATGGGCTCTATGTCGGTGGCTCAACGGGTGAAGCTTTTGTGCAGAACCGTGCTGAAAGAGAGCAGGTGCTGGAAATTGTTGCTGAAGAAGCGAAAGGTAAAGTGACCTTAATTGCCCACGTTGGCACAGTGAGCACTGAAGAGAGCCAGCAGCTGGCGAGCGCCGCACACCGTTATGGTTTTGACGCAGTTTCTGCTGTTACCCCGTTTTACTATCCGTTCAGCTTTGAAGAGCATTGCGATCACTACCGCGCAATTATTGATTCCGCTGAGGGTTTGCCGATGGTGGTCTATAACATCCCGGCGCTGAGTGGCGTAAAACTGACGTTGGGGCAGATCAATACGCTAGTGACGCTGCCAGGCGTTGGTGCACTGAAACAAACCTCAGGCGATCTCTATCAAATGGAACAGATCCGCCGCGCCCATCCGGATCTGGTGCTTTACAACGGTTATGACGAGATTTTTGCTTCTGGGTTGCTGGCTGGTGCGGATGGTGGGATCGGCAGTACTTACAACATTATGGGATGGCGTTATCAGGGAATTGTGAAAGCGCTCAAAGAAGGCGATATCCGGGCTGCACAAAAGCTGCAAACCGAGTGCAATAAGGTTATCGATCTGCTCATCAAGGTTGGCGTATTCCGCGGTCTGAAAACGGTACTGCACTATATGGATGTGGTTTCTGTACCGCTGTGCCGTAAACCGTTCGCTCCCGTAGATGAACAATATCTGCCAGAACTGAAAGCCCTGGCGAACCAACTGTTGGCGGAAAAAGCGTAACCGCGGGTAGCCGGGGGGCACTTTGCTTGCCCGGCCTGGATTTTTCGACCGTAGTCCGGAAAAGGCGAGGCCGCCATCCGGCACAACAACAAAAAATCGTCGGGAGAGTAAAATGAGTACTTCTACCCAGAGCATCCCGTGGTATCGCCATCTCAATCGGGCACAATGGCGGGCATTTTCTGCCGCCTGGTTGGGGTATCTGCTTGATGGTTTTGATTTTGTGTTAATCGCCCTTGTGCTGACAGAAGTACAAGGTGAATTCGGTTTGACGACGGTGCAGGCGGCCAGCCTGATTTCAGCCGCCTTCATCTCTCGCTGGTTTGGCGGGTTAATGCTGGGTGCGATGGGTGACCGCTATGGACGTCGCCTGGCAATGGTCACCAGCATCATTCTATTCTCTGTGGGGACGCTGGCCTGTGGCTTCGCGCCGGGCTATACCACCATGTTTATCGCCCGCCTGGTTATCGGTATGGGAATGGCAGGTGAGTACGGTTCCAGCGCCACCTATGTTATTGAAAGCTGGCCTAAACACCTGCGTAACAAAGCCAGTGGTTTCCTGATTTCTGGTTTCTCGGTCGGCGCTGTGATTGCTGCCCAGGTTTATAGCCTGGTGGTTCCGGTCTGGGGATGGCGTGCGCTGTTCTTCATCGGCATTCTGCCGATTATCTTTGCCCTCTGGCTGCGTAAAAATATTCCGGAGGCAGAGGACTGGAAAGAAAAACACGAAGGTAAAGCGCCGGTACGCACGATGGTGGATATTCTCTATCGGGGCGAACATCGGGTAATCAATATCTTGATGACCATCGTAGCTGCGACTGCGCTGTGGTTCTGTTTTGCGGGCAACCTGCAAAATGCAGCCATCGTGGCGATCCTCGGACTGATGTGTGCCTTCATCTTCATTAGCTTTATGGTGCAAAGCAGCGGTAAACGTTGGCCGACGGGTGTGATGTTGATGGTTGTCGTGCTGTTCGCATTTCTCTACTCGTGGCCGATTCAGGCGCTGCTGCCAACGTATTTAAAAACTGAACTGATGTATGACCCTTCAACGGTTGCCAGGGTCCTGTTCTTTAGCGGCTTTGGCGCGGCGGTTGGCTGCTGCGTCGGTGGCTTCCTTGGTGACTGGCTGGGTACCCGCAAGGCTTATGTGTGCAGTCTGCTGGCCTCGCAGTTGCTGATTATCCCTGTGTTTGCGATTGGCGGAGCCAACGTCTGGGTCCTGGGGCTGCTACTGTTTTTCCAACAAATGCTTGGGCAGGGGATCTCCGGGATCTTACCAAAACTCATTGGTGGTTATTTCGAAACCGACCAACGTGCTGCGGGCCTGGGGTTCACCTACAACGTAGGGGCACTGGGTGGAGCACTGGCACCGATCATCGGGGCGCTGATTGCACAACGTCTGGATCTGGGCACTGCGCTGGGATCGCTCTCTTTCGGCCTGACATTTGTGGTGATCCTGTTGATTGGTCTTGATATGCCGTCTCGTGTACAGCGTTGGCTGCGGCCTGAAGCACTACGTACACATGATGCCATTGACGGTAAACCGTTTAGTGGAGCCGTGCCGTTTGGCGGCGATAAAAGCGCCATGGTGAAATCAAAAAGTTAATCCGCTTGCCCGGCGTTGAGCCGGGCAAGAACCGAAAGGGAAGATGTATGTCGTTACTTGAGCTACTGGATAAAAAAATTGCCGCTGATGGCGGACTGATTGTCTCCTGCCAGCCCGTTCCTGACAGCCCGCTGGATAAACCTGAAATTGTCGCCGCCATGGCGCTGGCAGCCGAGCAGGCTGGCGCGGTGGCGCTGCGTATTGAAGGCGTGGAGAACCTGCGGTCGACCCGGGCGGCCGTTTCGCTGCCAATTATAGGTATTCTGAAACGCGATCTTGCTGACTCCCCGGTACGCATCACTGCATTTTTAGATGATGTCGATGCGTTGGCGCAGGCGGGAGCTGACATTATTGCGATTGATGGAACAGACCGCGTGCGTCCTGTTCCCATCGCCGCACTGTTGGCACGAATTCATCAACATCACTGCCTGGCCATGGCCGACTGTTCATCGCTGGAAGACGGCCTGGCCTGCCAGCAACTCGGTGCGGAAATTATTGGTACGACGCTGTCGGGTTATACGACACCAGAAACACCAGAGGAGCCGGATCTGGCGCTGGTGAAAGCGTTATGTCATGCCGGGTGTCGGGTGATTGCCGAAGGACGCTATAACACGCCAGCACAAGCAGCTGAAGCGATGCGCCACGGGGCCTGGGCGGTGACAGTAGGTTCTGCGATTACCCGACTGGAACACATTTGCCAGTGGTACACCACGGCGATGAAAAAGGCCGCGCTATGAGCATCCTGGCGATTGATATTGGCGGCACTAAACTGGCTGCGGCACTGGTGGATGGTCGCCTGCAAATGCGTGACCGTCACGAACTTCCGACACCCGCCAGCAAAACACCACAAGCGCTGCGAGCTGCCCTGAAAGCACTGATTGAGCCGCTGCAGGCACAGGCTCAGCGCGTGGCGATTGCCTCGACTGGCATCATCCGTGAGGGTGCGCTACTGGCACTGAATCCATTAAATCTTGGCGGGCTGATGCATTTCCCGCTGGTGCAAACGCTGGAGTCTCTCACCGGCCTACCGACGCTGGCGGTGAATGACGCACAGGCCGCTGCGTGGGCTGAATATCATGCACTTGGCGGGAAATACCACGATATGGCGTTTATTACTGTATCGACCGGTGTTGGTGGCGGTGTGGTTAGCAACGGAAAGTTGTTAACCGGAGCCGGGGGGCTGGCGGGGCATGTCGGTCATACACTGGCGGATCCGTATGGTCCGCAATGTGGTTGTGGACGTGTGGGGTGCGTGGAGGCTATCGCTTCCGGTCGTGGGATTGCAGCGGCAGCCGAAGGCTCACTTGCTGGATGTGATGCAAAAACTATTTTTAGCCGGGCCGGACAGGGGGATGAACAGGCGTGTCAATTGATCCAGCGATCGGCATGCACGTTGGCTCGTCTGATTGCCGATGTGAAGGCGACAACCGACTGCCAGTGCGTTGTTATTGGCGGAAGCGTCGGGTTGGCTGAAGGTTATCTGGCGCAGGTAGAAGCCTGGCTGGCACAGGAACCCGCGATTTATCACGTGAAATTACTGGCGGCACATTACCGTCATGACGCTGGACTACTGGGGGCTGCGCTGTTGGCCCAGGGAGAATGATGATGATGTCAGGGGATTTACAGTCTCTGCCTTCTGCTGGATTGCATCCGGTATTGCAGCAGGCATTAACGCAGGCTGTTGCGGCAAAACCACAGGATAAAGCACCAGGGCGCTATGAGCTGCAAGGCGAGAATATCTTTATGAACGTTATGCAGTTTGTTACGCAACAACCGGAGCAAAAGAAAGCGGAGTTGCATGAGCAATACGTTGATATTCAGGTACTGCTGGCGGGTGAAGAACGTATTCTGTTTGGTATGACGGGGTCTGCCCGGCAGTGTGAAGAGATGCATATTGCAGAGGATTATCAGCTGTGCGGTGAGATTCATGATGAACAGACCATTACGCTCATCCCAGGTATGTTCGCAATTTTTATGCCGGGTGAACCACATAAACCGGGCTGTGTGGCGGGGACTCCAGCGGAAATCAAAAAAGTTGTTGTGAAGGTGCGCGCCAGTTTGTTCGCTGCCTGACAGAAAATATGTCGCCATAATTTTTTGCCGCAGACTGTGAGTCTGCGGCCATGTCCGAAAAGAAAATCTAGCGCTTAAACGTTACCGCTTCTGGCTGCGCCAGATGGAGCGTTGTCTGGCTTGGCACCGTCTCGGCAATAACCCGCCCATGGCGGATTGAATAGCGTGCAGGTGTCTGGCGACGAACCGCATCAAACCCATTTTCTGCAGGTAAAATCACCAGGTTAGCGGAGTTCCCAATACTCAAACCGTAGTCCTGTAAGTGCAGAGTTTTCGCGCTGTGGGTGGTGATGAGATTTAGCCCATCATTGATTTGTCCGTACCCCATCAACTGACACACGTGTAATCCCATATGCAAAACTTGCAGCATATTCGCGGTTCCCAACGGGTACCACGGGTCAAAAACGTCATCATGCCCAAAGCAAACATTGATGTCCGCTTCCAGCATCTCTTTGACGCGGGTGATACCACGGCGCTTAGGATAGGTATCAAATCGTCCCTGCAGGTGAATATTCACCAGCGGATTCGCAACGAAGTTAATACCTGACATTTTCAACAGACGGAAAAGGCGGGAAGCATATGCGCCGTTATAGGAATGCATCGCCGTGGTGTGGCTGGCTGTCACGCGCGACCCCATGCCATCGCGATGCGCCAGTGCCGCGACGGTTTCAACAAAGCGCGATTGCTCATCATCAATCTCGTCACAGTGGACATCGATAAGTCGGTCATACTTCTGCGCCAGGGCGAAAGTTTTGTGCAGCGACTCAACGCCATATTCACGCGTGAATTCAAAGTGAGGAATTGCGCCAATGACGTCGGCGCCCAAACGCACAGCTTCTTCTAATAGTGCTTCACCGTTGGGATAAGAAAGAATACCTTCCTGTGGGAACGCCACAATCTGCAGCTCCACCCACGGTGCCACTTCTTGCTTCACTTCCAGCATGGCTTTCAGTGCCGTGAGCGTAGGAGCGGAAACGTCTACGTGAGTTCGGACATACTGGATACCGTTGGCCATCTGCCACTTGAGGGTCTGCATGGCGCGGGTCTTCACGTCTTCGTGGGTGAGCATTGCCTTACGTTCGGCCCAGCGCTCAATACCTTCAAACAACGTACCCGATTGGTTCCAACTGGGCTCCCCTGCAGTTTGCGTTGTGTCCAGGTGGATGTGTGGTTCAACGAAAGGGGGAATGGCCAGCCCACCTTCAGCATCAAGCACCTCGCCCTGTGGCGCAGATGCTGTTTCCTGGGGATCAATACGGCTAAAACGCCCGTTTTCAATCGTGATTTGCCACAATCCTTCACACCCCTGCAGACGGGTTTGAGTGAGGGTGATAGTGTTATTCTGCATGACTGACCTCCGGGGATTTTGCAAGGCTACGATTGAAAAGTGGGTTTAGCAGGATATAGCTGAATACGCCGCCAAGTACGGCGTTGACCGGCACAATACCAGGGATGTAGTGTCCGGCGGCGATTCCCAGCGCGACAGACAGAATAGCTATCCAGTTGACGGGAATAAACTGTGCTGTGTTGAAGTTGGTGTACCGGCGGTGGTTTAACAGATAATCGGCAATAATCACTCCGCCAATAGGAGGGATCGCTGCCGACAGGAATGTCAGCCAGCCGACAAAGTTATTATAAAGCCACAATGCGCACAGTGTTCCAATAATGCCGTTGGCCACGGACAATGTGCGGCTGGAAAGGCCGGTAATGTTAGCAAAGCCCAGACCCGAGGCGTACAGCGCGTTGTCGTTGGTTGTCCAGATATTCAGGCCGAGTACGACAATGGCGGGCAGCAGCAGCCCCTGCGCGATCATCACATCTGAGATATCTGCCTGTCCTACCGCGGCGGCTCCAGCGGCACCGAAGATAAACATCAACGAGTTGCCAAGGAAAAAAGCCACCATGGCAATCAACACTGCGCCTTTGGCATTTCGCCCGAAGCGGACGAAGTCGGCGGTTAAGGTACCTGCGCTGACAAACGATCCGACGACCAACGCCAGTGCCGTGGAAAAATTCAGCGGCGTGTGCGGCACAATTGCTTTTAAATGATCCAATCCCCCCACATCGCTCACTGCCAGCCAGACAGAGTAACTGCCAAGAATGACGATAGCGGGAACGGCGATGATGGACAAAATGGTGAGTGCCGAGATACCAAAGAAGATGGTCATGGTCATCAGCAGACCGGAAACTGCAATCAGGACATTGACGTCAATACCCGTTGCTTTACCCACCGGGATGGCGAACATTGCCACGCCGACGCCAAACCAGCCCACCTGTGTGCCACCTAATAGCATTGAGGGAAGCCATGAACCTTTTATGCCAAATGAGTAACGTGCGAGGAGGTGGGTAGAGAGACCTGTTTTTGCGCCAATATAACCGAGAAATGCAGTGTAAATACCGAGGAGGAGATTACCGAAGAGAACTGCCAGGAAAAAATCATTATAGGAAAGACCGGTACCGAGTGTGCCTCCGGTCCACATACTGGCTGAAAAGAATGTTAACCCCAACATCACAAACGTCAGTGGTATCACGCCTTTCCGCGCTGCCAGAGGGACGGGGCCCTGGCTATAATTGTTGTCCTGCGACACAACGCCTCCTTGAATTTTGCCCAAAAAATCCGCCGCATCATATACACTTCTCAGAATAAAGCAAACGTTTCCGTCTGTTTTTTCTTTGTTGTTATTCATGGCGTTGATGTGTTGGAGGGGGCCTGCTGACTTTTCTCGCTGATGATGATGTGGGCTGTTCTCCTCCTCCAGTAATTCAACGCTTGTGCGTCAATTCCCGAACAAGTTTAGGTGATGACATTGAGTTGCACCTGCACCTGCGAGCGGTTTTCGAAAAACGGGTCAGGAACTACTTAGCAGGGAAATATCGGCTCCCCATCCATCAGCGTGAAGCTGTAGCAGGGGAGCCAGAAGGCCTTATTACACTTCCAGGTAATTCAGGATCCCGTCAGCCGCTTTACGGCCTTCGGCAATGGCTGTCACAACCAGATCTGAACCGCGCACGATGTCGCCACCGGCAAAGATTTTCGGGTTGCTGGTCTGGAAGGCGTTGTCGCTGCGTTCCGGCGCAATAATACGCCCCTGCGAATCAAGCTCAACGCTGTGCTTTGCCAGCCATTCCATGCTGTGCGGGCGGAAGCCAAACGCCAGTACGACGGCATCAGCCGGTACAATATGCTCGGAACCGGCGACGATCTCCGCGCGACGGCGACCTTTCGCATCCGGCTCGCCCATCTCAGTGCGCGCCATTTTCACGCCACACACTTTGCCGTTAGCATTTACCTCAACACCTAAAGGCTGGACGTTGAACTGGAATTCGACGCCTTCTTCACGCGCGTTTTTAACTTCGCGTTTCGAACCCGGCATATTCTCTTCATCGCGACGGTAGGCACAGATAACGTGTGACGCCCCCTGACGAACGGAGGTCCGCACACAGTCCATCGCGGTGTCACCACCGCCCAGTACGACAACGCGTTTACCTTCCATGCTGATGTATGGCTCGTCGCTGCTTTCGCCAAAGCCCATCAACTGTTTGGTATTGGCGATCAGGAACGGCAGAGCATCGAATACGCCATCGGCATCTTCGTTCTCCAGCCCACCGCGCATCGACTGATAGGTCCCAACACCGAGGAACACGGCGTCGTAATCCTTCAGCAGATCGTCGAGCTGCACGTCGCGGCCCACTTCAACGTTGAGTTTGAACTCAATACCCATGCCGGTGAAAATTTCACGACGGCGGGTCATCACCTCTTTTTCCAGCTTGAAAGCCGGGATACCGAAGGTCAGCAGACCACCGATTTCCGGGTGACGATCAAACACAACGGCCTTCACGCCGTTACGGGTTAGCACATCCGCACAGGCCAGACCCGCCGGACCTGCACCGATAATAGCGACACGCTTGTCTGTCTGACGAACGCCGGTCATATCCGGGCGCCAGCCCATTTCGAAGGCTTTATCGTTGATATAGCGCTCGATATTGCCGATGGTTACTGCGCCGAATTCGTCATTCAGCGTACATGAACCTTCGCACAGCCTGTCCTGCGGACAGACACGGCCGCAAACTTCCGGCAGCGTGTTGGTCTGGTGAGACAGCTCTGCCGCTTCAAAAATACGCCCTTCGTTAGCCAGCTTCAGCCAGTTTGGGATGTAGTTATGTACCGGGCATTTCCACTCGCAGTACGGGTTACCGCAGGACAGGCAGCGATCTGCCTGTGCCTTAGCCTGACCTTCAGAAAATGGCTCGTAAATTTCGATAAACTCGATCTTACGGATCTTCAGCGGTTTCTTTGGCGGATCAACGCGCTGCAGGTCGATAAATTGGTATACGTTCTGACTCATTGCTGCTACCCCTTACTGCGCCTGCACACGCAGCTCAGCTGCGCTACGACTACGGTGACCCAACAGTGCTTTCACATCACTGGACTTTGGTTTTACCAGCGCGAATTTCGCTGAGAACGCTGGCCAGTTCGCCAGGATCTCTTCGCCGTGCGAAGAGCCGGTATGCTGTACGTGTTCGGTAATTAAACCGCGCAGATGCTCTTCGTGGATAGCCAAAGAGTCCACGTTCAATACTTCAACCAGTTCAGGGTTCACGCGTTTGCGGAATTCGCCATCTTCGTCCAGTACGTAGGCAAAGCCACCTGTCATACCTGCACCGAAGTTAACGCCAGTTTTCCCAAGAATACAGACGATGCCGCCGGTCATATATTCACAGCCGTTATCGCCAATACCTTCAACCACGGTGATAGCCCCGGAGTTACGTACCGCAAAGCGCTCGCCCGCACGACCCGCGGCGAACAGACGGCCACCGGTGGCACCATACAGGCAGGTGTTGCCGATGATGCTCGCTTCATGGCTTCGGAATGCGGAACCCACCGGAGGACGCACCGCCAGCAAACCACCCGCCATGCCTTTACCGACATAGTCGTTGGCATCGCCGGTGAGGTACAGTTCTACGCCGCCCGCATTCCATACGCCGAAGCTCTGGCCTGCGGTACCGCTGAAGTGCGCTTTGATCGGGTCAGACGCCAGCCCCTGATCGCCGTGAGTCTGGGCAATATAACCTGATAACGACGCGCCAACTGAACGGTCGGTATTACGAATATCAAACCAGAAGGTTTTGCTCTGGCGCTCATCGACAAACGGTTTTGCCTGTTGCAGTAATTGCGCATTCAGCACACCGTTATCAAATGGCGGGTTGTTCTCGGTGCAGAACAGCGCTTTGCCGGGATGCGGCTCGGCGGTTTCCAGCAAGCGAGACAGTTCCAGCTTCTGCTGTTTGGCGGTAAATCCTTCCAGCTCTTTCAGCAGATCGGTGCGGCCAATCAGATCCACCAGACGCTTCACGCCCAGCTGTGCCATCAGCTCTCGAACTTCACGGGCAATAAATTCAAAGTAGTTGGTCACTTTAAACGGCAGGCCGTGATAGTGATTCTTACGCAGTTTGTCGTCCTGCGTTGCCACACCGGTTGCGCAGTTGTTCAGGTGGCAAATACGCAGGTATTTACAACCGAGCGCGACCATTGGGCCGGTACCGAAGCCAAAACTTTCTGCACCGAGGATTGCCGCTTTGATGATGTCGACACCGGTTTTCAGACCGCCATCGACCTGTAAACGGATCTTATGACGCAGGCCATTAGCGACCAGTGCCTGTTGAGTTTCCACCAGGCCCAGCTCCCACGGACAACCCGCGTATTTCACCGATGACAGCGGGCTTGCGCCGGTGCCGCCATCGTAACCCGCGATGGTGATCAGATCCGCATAGGCTTTCGCCACACCAGTGGCAATGGTGCCGACGCCGGGTTCGGAAACCAGTTTGACGGAAATCATGGCTTTCGGGTTGACCTGTTTCAGGTCGAAAATCAGCTGCGCTAAGTCCTCGATAGAGTAAATATCGTGGTGCGGCGGCGGGGAGATCAACGTCACGCCCGGCACCGAATAGCGCAGTTTGGCGATATACGGAGTGACTTTATCACCCGGTAACTGACCGCCTTCGCCAGGCTTCGCACCCTGAGCGACTTTAATCTGGATAACATCGGCGTTGACCAGGTATGCCGGGGTCACACCGAAGCGACCAGATGCGACCTGCTTAATGCGTGACACTTTATTCGTGCCATAGCGCGCCGGATCTTCACCACCTTCGCCGGAGTTGGAGTTACCGCCGATGCTGTTCATTGCTTCAGCCAGCGCTTCGTGTGCTTCCGGGCTTAATGCGCCGATAGACATGGCTGCGGTATCAAAGCGTTTAAACAGCTCGGTTGCGGGTTCTACCTCGTCAATGCTTACGGCTTCATCACCAGGCGTGATCGCCAGCAGATCGCGCAGCGTGGCTGCCGGGCGCTCATTCACCAGCTTGGCATATTCCTGATAGTCGCTGTACTCGCCACTTTGTACCGCCTGTTGCAGTGTGCGCACAACGTCAGGGTTGTAGGCGTGATACTCACCGCCATGAACGTACTTCAGCAACCCGCCCTGGCTAATGGGTTTGCGTGCTAGCCAGGCATGTTTGGAGAGGTTTAGCAGAACCTGCTGGAAGTCAGTAAAACCTGCGCCACTGATGCGGCTAACCACGCCCTGGAAACACAGCGCCACGACATCGTCGTGGAGGCCAACGGCTTCGAACAGCTTGGAGCAGCGGTAAGAGGCGATGGTCGAAATGCCCATTTTGGACATGATTTTGTACAGACCTTTATTGATGCCGTTACGGTAGTTCTGCATCACGGTCCGGTAATCTTTGGCGATCGCCTGGGTATCGATCAGACGTCCCAGCGTTTCATAGGCGAGATACGGATAAATAGCCGTCGCGCCAAAGCCCAGCAGCACAGCAAAATGGTGGGGATCGCGGGCGCTTGCGGTTTCGACGATGATGTTGGCATCGCAACGCAGGTTTTGTTCTACCAGACGGGTTTGTACCGCCCCGACAGCCATGGGGGCAGGAACCGGTAAGCGGTTCTTCGCGATGTTACGGTCGGAGAGCACCAGCAGTACCGTGCCGTTACGCACCATCTGTTCAGCTTTATCGCACAGGGCTTTGACCGTTTCTTCCAGCGTGGTTTCAGTCACGTCGAAGGTGATATCCAACCGGTCGGCGCGATAGTGATCTTCTTTCATGGTGGTGAGCTGGGTGAAATCGGAGTACAGCAGAATCGGCGATTTGAAGCTCAAGCGGTGTGCCTGGCCTTCTGCCTCGCAAAAGACGTTCATCTCACGACCAATGCTGGTGGCCAGTGACATGACGTGTGCCTCACGCAACGGATCGATAGGCGGGTTTGTGACCTGTGCGAACTGTTGACGGAAGTAGTCATAAATAATGCGCGGCTGGCTGGAGAGCACGGCAAACGGGGTGTCATCACCCATTGATCCAACGGCTTCCTGGCCGTTCTCTCCCAGTACCCGAATGACAGAGTCCAGCTCTTCAGCGCTGTAGTTAAACTGTTTCTGGTAGCTGGCGAGGGTATCATCGTCCAGTTCGCGGCTGCCGACTTGATCGTCTGGCAGATCTTCAAACGGCACCAGCCGGCGGACGTTCTTCTCCATCCACTCTTTATACGGGTGGCGGCTTTTCAGATCGTCATCAGTTTCGGCGGAATGCAGAATGCGCCCGCTGCGGGTATCAATAACCATCAGTTCGCCCGGGCCGACGCGACCTTTCTCGACCACTTCATCCGGCTGATAATCCCAGATCCCAACTTCAGAAGCGCAGGTGATGAGCTTGTCTTTGGTGATGACATAGCGCGCCGGGCGCAGGCCGTTACGATCAAGGTTACAGGCGGCAAAACGACCGTCTGACATGACAATACCTGCCGGGCCGTCCCATGGCTCCATGTGCATGGAGTTAAAATCAAAGAACGCGCGCAGTTCCGGGTCCATGTCCGGGTTGTTCTGCCAGGCTGGCGGTACCAGCAGGCGCATAGCACGGATAATGTCCATGCCCCCCGCCAGCAGCAGTTCCAGCATGTTATCCATGGAACTGGAGTCGGAACCGGTTTCGTTGACGAACGGCGCGGCATCGTGCAGGTCCGGGATCAATGGGGTCTGGAATTTGTAAGTACGCGCGCGCGCCCACTGACGGTTACCGGTGATGGTGTTGATTTCACCGTTGTGTGCCAGGTAGCGGAACGGTTGTGCCAGCGGCCAGCGCGGCACGGTGTTGGTGGAGAAGCGTTGGTGGAACAGGCAGATGGCCGACTCCAGGCGCAGGTCCGCGAGGTCCAGGTAAAAGCGCGGCAAATCTGCCGGCATACACAGACCTTTATAGATATTAACCAGATTCGACAAGCTACAGACGTAGAAGTCTTTATCGTCCTGGAGGCGTTTTTCGATACGACGGCGTGCGATGAACAGGCGGCGCTCCATATCGCGTGGGCGCCAGCCAGCAGGGGCGTTGACAAAAATTTGCTCGATACGAGGCAGGGAGGAAAGGGCGATTTCACCGAGAACACCTTCGTTGGTTGGCACGTCGCGCCAGCCTACGATCGACAGAGTCTCCTGCTGTAATTCTTCTTCAACAATGCGACGAGATGCCGCTGCCAGTTCAGGGTCTTTATTTAAAAAGATCATGCCAACGGCGTAGTTTTTAGCTAAACGCCAGCCGCGCTCTTGCGCAACAATGCGGAAAAAGCGGTCAGGTTTTTGTAACAACAAGCCGCAACCATCGCCGGTTTTGCCATCGGCAAGAATTGCGCCACGGTGCTGCATACGGGCCAGTGCGTGTATGGCGGTACGCACTACCTTGTGGCTAGGTTCGCCTTCTATGTGGGCGATCAGGCCGAAACCACAGTTATCCTTCTCAAGGGATTTATCGTACAACATATCAGTGAACCTCCCCAGGCTCTGCGGGACACCTCTCCGATACCGTTTGCGCGCGGGCACACCAAGAGCATGGCGACGGGGTTTGCGTTTCATACGCTCACCTCGCATTCGCCCTCTTTATCCTTTTCGCATAGGTCAAACAAGTTTGAGGACTTGCTTCAGAGGGAATCTCAATTACTGCATAAATATGATGAGCAGACTGCTCATCCAGAAAGCTTCCAGCGGATTTCCAAGTTATCGGGAATCCACACACAGGTCAAATGGCAATCTTATTTATGCAAAAATGTGCTATAGGGCGATTAACTTTATGAATGCATTGAAAATAAAGGTATTTTTACATTGATTTAACCAGAGTGTGATCGCTGGTGAAGTGTGATCTGTCTCACTGTCAGGAAGGCCGGTTATCTCCCGTCCTCCCTTTGTTTATCTCAATGTTTGGTATTTTATGCTGGCTTGTAGACTTTTGGCGTCTTAAAGATACTGTTTTTACATGAGAGCCATCAGAAGATAAAAAAATAGCGAGATATAAGGAAAAGTAATTACTTTTTGATTGAATGAAATTTCGGTTATTTTGAATGGTTATTCAATAAATAAAGGCTCGCCAGGGCGATTGATCCAGGTCATCGCCGACTGAGGCTAAAAATGGCAGGCTTTGGCCTCTTTTCAAGGCGCGGTCTATCAGATTATGCAGTTACAGAAATTAGTCAATATGTTTGGTGGGGATCTTTCTCGCCGTTATGGGCAAAAGGTTCATAAACTCACGCTACACGGCGGGTTTAGCTGCCCAAATCGCGATGGCACCATTGGACGTGGCGGATGTACCTTCTGTAATGTCGCCTCCTTTGCTGACGAAGCGCAGCAGCATCATTCCATTGCTGAGCAACTCGAACATCAAGCGCAACTGGTGAATCGCGCGAAGCGCTATCTGGCCTATTTTCAGGCTTATACCAGTACCTTTGCGGAAGTACAGGTGCTGCGTTCGATGTACCAACAGGCGGTCAGTCAGGCCAGCATTGTCGGGCTGTGTGTTGGCACGCGCCCTGACTGTGTGCCGGATGCCGTGCTCGATCTGCTGTGCGAGTACAAGGAGCAGGGCTACGAAGTGTGGCTGGAACTGGGTTTGCAAACTGCCCATGACAAGACGTTGCATCGCATTAATCGCGGGCATGATTTTGCCTGCTATCAGCGTACCACCCAACTGGCACGGGAGCGTGGGCTGAAGGTGTGTTCACACCTTATTGTCGGTCTGCCGGGAGAAGGGCAGGAGGAATGCCTGCAAACGCTGGAGCGCGTGGTGGATACTGGCGTTGACGGTATTAAGCTGCATCCGCTGCATATCGTGAAGGGCAGTACGATGGCGAAAGCCTGGGAGGCTGGACGGTTGTACGGCATTGGACTGGATGAGTACACGGTCACCGCAGGTGAGATGATTCGCCATACGCCACCCGAGGTGATTTATCACCGCATTTCCGCCAGCGCGCGCCGTCCTACGCTACTGGCCCCGTTGTGGTGTGAAAATCGCTGGACCGGGATGGTCGAACTGGACAGGTATCTCAATGAACATGGCGTCCAGGGATCCGCTCTGGGGACCCCCTGGAGCCTGCCAGACGCGTAGCGCGATGAGGGAAACTACGCATTTCTTGCACAATCTTAAACGTCACGCTGAGAATTGAGTATTATTGTGCCAAGTTGTCGTGAAGGAACCCTCTATGAAGCAAATTCGTATGCTGGCGCAATACTATGTCGACCTGATGATGAAGTTAGGTCTGGTGCGCTTTTCGCTGCTGTTGGCGCTGGCTTTGGTTGTGTTGGCAATTGTGGTGCAGATGGCTGTCACTATGGTGCTGCATGGCCAGGTAGAAAGCATTGATGTCATCCGTTCTATCTTTTTTGGCCTGTTAATTACCCCCTGGGCTGTCTACTTCCTGTCTGTGGTGGTTGAACAACTGGAGGAGTCCCGGCAACGCCTTTCCCGACTGGTACAGAAGCTGGAAGAGATGCGCGAGCGCGATCTCAAGCTCAACGTGCAGTTGAAGGATAATATCGCCCAACTCAATCAGGAGATTGTCGAACGTGAAAAGGCGGAAGCTGAGCGGCAGGAGACGTTTGAACAGCTGAAGGTCGAAATCAAAGAGCGTGAAGAAGCGCAGATCCAGCTTGAGCAGCAATCTTCATTTTTACGTTCTTTCCTTGATGCTTCACCGGACCTGGTTTTTTATCGCAATGAAGATAAAGAGTTTTCCGGCTGTAACCGTGCGATGGAGCTGCTGACAGGTAAGAGCGAAAAGCAACTGGTGAATCTAAAGCCGGCTGATGTGTATTCGCCAGAGGCGGCTGAAAAAGTTATTGAAACCGACGAGAAGGTATTCCGCCATAACGTTTCGCTGACCTATGAGCAATGGCTCGACTATCCGGACGGGCGCAAAGCCTGCTTTGAGATCCGTAAAGTGCCCTACTACGACCGCGTCGGGAAACGACACGGTCTGATGGGCTTTGGTCGTGATATTACCGAGCGTAAGCGCTATCAGGACGCCCTTGAGCGCGCCAGTCGTGACAAGACTACCTTTATCTCTACGATCAGCCACGAGCTGCGTACGCCGCTTAACGGTATCGTCGGTTTAAGTCGGATTCTGTTAGATACAGATTTAACCGCTGAGCAGGAAAAATATCTCAAAACTATCCATGTTTCCGCCGTGACGCTGGGGAACATTTTCAACGATATTATCGATATGGATAAGATGGAGCGGCGCAAAGTCCAGCTCGATAACCAGCCAATCGATTTCACCAGCTTTATGGCGGATCTGGAAAACCTCTCCGGCTTGCAGGCGCAACAAAAAGGGCTGCGCTTTGTGCTTGAGCCGACGCTACCGCTGCCTCATAAGGTCATTACAGACGGAACGCGTCTGCGTCAAATTCTGTGGAATCTGATCAGCAATGCCGTGAAATTCACCCAGCAAGGGCAGGTGACGGTGCGGGCTCGCTATGACGAGGGAGACATACTGCATTTTGAGGTGGAGGATTCCGGGATCGGTATTCCGCAGGATGAGCAGGATAAAATCTTCGCCATGTACTATCAGGTGAAGGACAGCCATGGTGGTAAACCCGCAACGGGAACCGGGATTGGTCTCGCGGTATCTCGCCGTCTGGCGAAAAATATGGGCGGTGATATTACGGTTTCCAGCCAGGCCGGAAAAGGCTCCATCTTTACGCTAACCGTGCATGCTCCTGCCGTGGCAGAAGAGATTGAAGATGCTTTCGAAGACGATGAAATGCCGTTACCAGCCCTGAATGTGCTGCTGGTGGAAGACATTGAACTGAACGTCATTGTCGCGCGTTCGGTGCTGGAAAAACTGGGTAATAGCGTGGATGTCGCGATGACCGGGCAAGCCGCGCTGGATATGTTCAAACCGGGTGAATATGACCTGGTGCTGCTGGATATTCAGCTACCGGATATGACAGGGCTCGATATCTCCCGCGAGCTGACCCAAAAATATGCGCGCGAGGACCTGCCGCCGCTGGTGGCGCTTACTGCCAACGTACTGAAAGATAAAAAAGAATATCTGGATGCAGGAATGGACGACGTGCTGAGTAAGCCGCTGTCAGTTCCGGCGTTAACCGCCATGATCAAAAAATACTGGGATACCCGAAACGAAGAGGAGAGCACTGTGACGTCTGAAGAAAGCAGTAAATCGCAAGCGCTGTTAGATATTCCTATGTTGGAACAATACCTCGAACTGGTTGGGCCGAAGTTGATCACCGACGGTCTGGCGGTGTTTGAGAAAATGATGCCGGGATATTTGAGCGTGCTGGAGTCTAATCTGACTGCCCGTGATAAAAAAGGCGTGGTTGAGGAAGGCCATAAAATTAAAGGTGCAGCCGGATCTGTCGGTCTGCGCCACCTGCAACAGTTGGGTCAGCAAATTCAATCACCCGACCTTCCTGCCTGGGAAGATAACGTAGCTGAATGGATTGAAGAGATGAAGCAGGAGTGGCAGCACGACGTAGCGGTATTAAGAGCCTGGGTTGCGAGCGTGGAAAAAAAATGACCCCGGCTTGACCGGGGTGCGCGAATACTGCGCCAACACCAGGGAAATCGTGGCTGCGCCGTAAATTATTATCATTGTTTACAAGGGCGCAGCCCTAATTTTCAGGCCGCACGCAGTTAAGATAGCAAATCTTAAATAATTTGTTACATGAATCAGTTAAATGTGTGAAGCGTGGCATTCTAATCAGAATTATTAATATGCTTCAGTCAGTTGCGAAAGGAGTATCACGATGAAAAAAGTTGGCGTAGTGCTCAGTGGATGTGGCGTGTATGACGGTGCAGAAATTCACGAAACCGTACTCACGCTGCTGGCTATTGCCCGCAATGGCGCTCAGGCTATCTGCTTTGCGCCAGATAAACAGCAGGCGGATGTCATTAATCATCTGACGGGCGAGCCGATGCCGGAAACGCGCAATGTCCTGATTGAAGCTGCGCGTATTGCGCGTGGTGATATTCGCCCCCTGGCCCTGGCGGCTGCAGCGGAGCTGGATGCGCTAATCGTGCCTGGCGGGTTTGGCGCAGCAAAAAATCTGAGCAATTTTGCCAGCCAGGGCACTGAATGTCGGGTTGATAGCGACTTGGCCGCACTGGCGAAGGCGCTGCATCAGGCCGGTAAACCCCTGGGATTCATGTGTATTGCTCCTGCTATGTTACCTAAGATTTTTGACTTCCCGCTGCGTCTGACAATTGGCACTGACATCGATACAGCGGAAGTGCTGGAGGAGATGGGCGCTGAACATGTGCCTTGCCCGGTCGATGACATTGTGGTTGATGAAGATAATAAAGTTGTCACCACACCTGCTTATATGCTGGCGCAGGATATCGCCCAGGTGGCGAGTGGGATCGACAAACTGGTCTCGCGTGTGCTGGTGCTGGCTGAATGAGAAAAGGGGCTACCGCCTTTCTGCGACGTCTATTTCTGCGGGCAATTATTGTCCTCGCCGTGTTTTGGGGCGGGGGTATAGCACTCTTCAGCGTGATGCCCGTTCCTTTCTCGGCGGTCATGATTGAGCGGCAGCTTGGTGCCTGGATACAGGGTGATTTCGGCTATGTGGCGCATTCTGATTGGGTCAGTATGGATGAGATATCACCGTGGATGGGACTGGCTGTCATTGCTGCTGAGGACCAGAAATTTCCCGACCACTGGGGATTTGATGTCTCTGCGATAGAGAAAGCGCTGGCGCATAACGAACGTAATGAAAACCGTATTCGGGGCGCCTCGACGTTATCGCAACAAACGGCAAAAAACCTCTTTTTGTGGGATGGGCGTAGCTGGGTGCGCAAAGGGCTCGAGGCCGGGTTAACGCTGGGGATAGAAACAGTCTGGAGTAAGAAACGAATCCTGACGGTTTATTTGAATATTGCGGAGTTTGGTGATGGAGTATTCGGTGTAGAGGCTGCATCACAGCGCTATTTCCATAAACCCGCCAGCCGTCTTAGCCCGTCTGAAGCGGCATTGCTGGCGGCGGTTCTGCCCAATCCGTTACGTTTTAAGGCGAGTGCGCCTTCCGGCTATGTGCGCAGTCGTCAGGCGTGGATCATGCGCCAAATGCGCCAGTTGGGCGGTGAGTCGTTTATGCGTGAAAATAAGCTGTATTAACGGGGTTATTGCCGGATGGCGGCGTAAACGCCTTATCCGGCCTACGGATGCCTGCAGCGGTTGATTTGTAGGCCCGATAAGCGCAGCGCATCAGGCACTTAACTAATCCTCATCAAACCCCGAATTAAACAGCGCAATCACGGCTGCCAGGGCCTCAACTTCTTGCGGACCCGTGGCTTCGACTTCTATCTGGCGTCCTTTGGCGGAATCCAGCATCAACAGAGCGATAACGCTGTTTGCCTCGGCTTCCGTTCCTTCATCATTACGCAGCAGAACTTCTGCTTCAAAACCCTGCATTAGCTCAAACAGTTTCATTGCCGGCCGGGCATGCATGCCCAGCTTATTCGTGATTTCAACAGTTTGCTTCACGGTCATGATTTGCGTTTTTCCAGCGTACGATGGCGTGACTGCACGTTTTTACCGCGTGAGCGGAAGTAGTCTGCCAGTTGCTCTGCAATATACACCGAACGGTGTTTCCCGCCGGTACAGCCGATGGCTACAGTGAGGTAGCTGCGGTTGTTGGTCTCCAGCATGGGTAACCATAGCTCAAGGTAGCTGCGAGTCTGGTAGATAAAATTGTGTACTTCTGTGTGTCTGTCCAGAAAGGCTGCGACGGGCCTGTCCAGACCGGTCATCGGACGTAGCTTTGGATCCCAGTGCGGGTTAGGCAGGAAGCGGACATCAAAGACGTAATCCGCATCGATAGGGATTCCGTGTTTAAAGCCAAAGGATTCAAATACCATCGTCAGTTCACGTTCACGTTTGCCCAGCAGTCGGGTACGTAACATTTCCGCCAGCTCGTGCACAGACATTTCAGAGGTGTCTACGATCAGGTCAGCGCGCGAACGCAACGGCTCCAGTAAATCGCTTTCTTTATCGATAGCGCTTTCCAGGGATAAATTCTTGCTGGACAGTGGGTGTAAACGGCGTGTATCGCTGTAGCGGCGAATCAGCGTGTTACGGTCGGCATCAAGGAACAGCAGTTGCGGTGAGAAGCCTTCAGGCAGGTTACTCATTGCCTGCTCAAAAATCTCCGGGGACTCGGGCATATTGCGCACATCAATGCTGACAGCCGCAGATATCTGGCGATCGGCGAGGGTTCGAGCCAGTTCGGGCAACAACACGACGGGAAGGTTATCCACGCAGTAAAAACCCATATCTTCCAGAGCGCGCAGGGCGACAGACTTACCTGACCCTGAACGACCGCTGACGATCATCAGTACCATGTACTGTTTCTCCTCACAACGACAGAAAAAGATGCCATTGGGTTGTTATGCTTCATCCTGTCCACCTTCAGTGTCAGTGATGATTTGATACAACTCCTGGTCACTCTGCGCGGCGCGCAGGCGACGACAGATGGTTTTATCTGCCAGACGTTTTGCGACCAGTGACAACGTATGCAAATGCGTTTTGGTTTGGTCCGCCGGGACCAGCAGGGCGAAAAGCAGATCGACTGGCTGATTATCAATGGCATCGAACGCGATTGGCGTTTCAAGTTGAACAAATACACCAACCGCACGCAGGGTGTCCTCTTCCAGCTTTCCATGCGGAATGGCAATACCATTGCCAATACCGGTACTGCCCATTTTTTCACGCGTCAGAATGGCTTCAAATACCACCTGAGGAGGCAAACTAAGTTGTTTTGCCGCCAGTTCACTGATGATTTCCAGTGCGCGTTTCTTGCTTTGGCAGTGAACGGCCGCGCGTGTACATTCCTGGTTAAGAACATTGCTCAGTTGTAGAGTCGTATCGTTATTTGTCATAATTTCACCTAAGCGCTAACTGTACAAATGGCCCGTTGTGTTTCACAACAGGCCGTCCTGCACCCGCTAACTGCCCGGACAAGTTAGTGCTGTTTCAGTTTATCTTTATGTTTTGTTAACTGCCGAGCCAGTTTATCAATTAAACCGTCAATGGCGGCGTACATATCCTGACCTTCCGCGCTGGCATGAATTTCGCCACCGTTTACATGCAGTGTTGCATCCGAGATGTGTGTCACCTTCTCCACTTTCAACACAATATAGACCTGATTAATCCGGTCGAAATATTGTTCAAGCTTGGCGAACTTTGTGGTGACAAAGTCGCGCAGGGCCTCAGTGATTTCGACGTTGTTTCCAGTGATGTTGAGCTGCATAGTGTCTTCCTTATCGGTTGGGTCAAACCAGCTGTTTGCGCTGGTTAGACGGCGGAATGGATAAAGACTCTCGGTACTTCGCAACGGTGCGGCGCGCCACCATGATACCTTGTTCTGACAGCATAGAGGTTAACTTGCTGTCACTCAGCGGTTTCGCAGGGTTCTCCGCAGCAATTAATTTCTTCACCAGTGCGCGGATTGCTGTGGAAGAGGCTTCGCCTCCACCTTCAGTGTTGACGTGACTGGAGAAAAAATACTTCAATTCAAAAATGCCGCGTGGACTGTGCAGATACTTTTGCGTGGTCACTCGGGAAATGGTCGATTCATGCATCTCGACGGCCTGGGCGATATCTGCCAGAACCATCGGTTTCATATACTCTTCGCCTTGCTCAAAGAAGGCCTGTTGTTGCTCAACGATACAGCGGCTTACGCGCAATAGCGTGTCATTACGGCTTTCCAGACTTTTAATCAGCCATTTCGCATCCTGAAGGTTGCTACGAATAAACTGGCTGTCAGCATCATTGCGCGCGTTATTGCACAGAGCGGCGTAGTGTTGGTTAATCTGTAAACGCGGAATGCTGTCACTGTTGAGTTCTACTACCCAGCGATCGTTATGCTTACGCACCAGCACATCCGGGATCACGTACTCTGGTTCACCGGTCTGGATAGACTGTCCGGGTCTTGGGTCAAGCGACTGGATAAGATTGACGGCTTCTTTCAGCACATCTTCTTTCAGTCGGGTTACGCGCATCAGCGTACGGAAGTCGTGGTTGGCGAGCAGATCAAGGTGATCGCTGATGATCAGACGTGCTTCTTCCAGCCATGGTGTGGCTTTGTCAAACTGCGAAAGCTGGATCAGTAAGCAATCGCGGAGATCTTTTGCCGCCACGCCAACGGGATCAAACCGCTGAACGCGTTTAAGCACGGCTTCGATTTCATCGATACCGACGTCGTCATCGCCCATGCTGTCGAGAATGTCGTCCAGCGTGACGGTGAGATAGCCTGTTTCGTCGACTGCATCCACAATTGACGTGGCAATAGCACGATCGGTGTCTGAGAATGGAGTCAGTTCCACCTGCCACATCAGGTAATCTTGCAGCGATTGCGTGGTTTCACCCTGATACACAGGCAGCTCGTCATCGATGTAATCCCCGCTGGTGCCAGACGGCGTACCTGCGGTGTAAATCTCATCCCAACTTGCATCCAGCGGTAGCTCTTCCGGCATCTCTTTTTGTTCGAGTGCGTCAGCCGTATCGAGGGATTCGCTATCCTGCTTTTCCTGGGTATCAATTTCGTCGTGAAGATCGGTTTGCTCGAGCAGTGGGTTACTTTCCAGCGCTTGCTGAAGTTCTTGCTGAAGTTCCAGCGTGGACAACTGCAACAGACGGATAGCCTGTTGTAGCTGAGGCGTCATCGCCAGTTGTTGGCTAAGCCTGAGTTGCAAACCTTGCTTCATGTTCAGAGTTGTTGTCTCCTGCGGTGACGTGAAGTCTACTACCCTATCAGAGTCTGAAGTCTTCCCCAAGGTATACGCGTTTTACGTGCTCGTCCTGCAGGATTTCTGTCGGCGTACCGTGTGCGATCAGATGTCCCTGGCTCACAATGTAGGCGCGCTCACAAACAGCCAGCGTTTCGCGCACGTTATGGTCGGTAATCAGCACGCCAAGCCCGCTGTCGCGCAGGTGTTCAATAATACGTTTGATATCAATAACGGAAATGGGGTCAACACCGGCAAAGGGTTCATCCAACAGGATAAATTTTGGATTAGCGGCCAGTGCGCGAGCGATCTCCACACGGCGGCGTTCCCCACCGGAGAGTGCCTGTCCAAGGCTGTCACGCAGATGTTCGATATGGAATTCTTCCATCAGCTCATTGGCGCGATCTTCACGTTGCTCGCTGGAGAGATCATCACGAATTTGCAGAACCGCCATCAGGTTATCAAATACACTCAGGCGACGAAAAATAGAGGCTTCCTGCGGTAAGTACCCGATACCGCGACGGGCACGCGCATGCAGGGGTAACAGACTGATATCTTCGTCATCAATGATAATGTTGCCAGCATCGCGCGGCACAATACCGACTACCATGTAAAAGGTTGTTGTTTTGCCCGCACCGTTAGGGCCGAGCAGACCGACGATCTCCCCGGAGTTGACGGTCAGGCTGACATCTTCCACCACACGACGGCCTTTGTAGGCTTTTGCAAGATTCTTTGCAGTTAATGTTGCCATAACGAATCAGTTACCTTTTTTCTCTGCCGGAGTCTTGGTCTTGTTTTTGTCCTGCAATTGCGACGGAACCAGAACGGTGGTGACGCGTTTGCCTTTCTCACTGAAGGCCTGCATTTTCTGTTCTTTTACCAGATAGGTGATCTTATCGCCCGTGATGTTGCTATCGAGCTGTTCCAGATAAGCCTTACCGGTAAGGACGACAAAATCTTTTGCCAGCTCATAGTGCATCTGTGAGGCGCGGCCTTTAACCGGTTTACCATTGTCCTGCATCTGGTAAAAGGTCGCCGGATTGCCATAACCATCAATCACTTCTTTACCGTCTTCACCGCCCGGACGAGTGACGACGACCTTATCGGCATTAATTTTGATCGTGCCCTGCGTCACGATGACATTGCCGGTAAACGTCACCACGTTGCCCTGCATATCCAGAGACTGCTGGTCCGATTCAATGTGAATCGGCTGCTCGGTATCGCCAGTGACGGCAAATGCCGGAATGCTGGCGGCCAGAAGTGAGCTGGCAAGCACAAGATTAAGGCTGAGTTTGTTTGTTTTGGATTTCATATGAGGTTCTAACCTTTTCAATCAGCTCGGCGTTCTTGCTGCGTAAGTTGCCGCGCATCTTCAGTCCGCTGGAGTTAAATGTTGTTCCATACAACGTGACCAGATCATCGGAAGTGACATCTTGCGTCACAAGGTTGATCTGCGCGTTATCGGTAGTAATTCTGCGTAGTTGAGAGTCAGGCACCAGCGCGTTAACCTCAACATGGCCATACAGGTACAGCATCCGATCGTTGGTCAATTTGGCCTTATCGGCTTTGATAGACCAGGTCGGTACTTTGTCCTTATCAAATGTGGTTAACACCGGTTGGGTGAACCACGAAACTGCTTGATCTGAATAATATTCAACGTGTTGCGCGATCAAATGGTAGCTCAGCGCGCCCTCAGGGCTGTACACGACGGTGTCGGTATGCTCGCTCTTATAGGTTGGCTCGTTGTTATTTACGACAACCTGAGTCGTGTCGTCTTTGTCTGCCAGGTTAATACCAATCATCACAAGGACAGCCAGCGACAGTAGAATGATAACCCAACGTCTGGTTTTGCTCATATCGATTGCCCTTTGGCCTCATCCAGTTTGCCCTGCGCCAGGAGTAATAAGTCGCAGACTTCGCGAACTGCGCCGCGCCCCCCGTCGATACGGGTGACGTAATCGGCCCGCGGGATCAGCAACGGATGAGCATCCGCTACCGCTATGCTTAATCCCACTTTTGCCATCACCGGCCAGTCGATCAGGTCATCGCCAACATACGCCACATTCTCAGGCGCGATCGCCAGTTTGCTAAGCAGATCGCCAAAGGCAACCAGTTTGTCCGACTGCCCCTGATACAGATGTGTGATCCCTAATGTGGCACAGCGATCTTCTACAAGTTTAGCCTTTCGTCCGGTAATAATGGCAACCTCAATACCGGAAGTGAGCGCACAACGAATGCCGTAGCCATCGCGGACGTTAAACGCCTTCAGCTCTTCACCGTTGTTGCCCATATAAATCAGACCATCAGACAGTACGCCATCCACATCAAGGATCAGCAGACGGATGTTTTCTGCCCTGGTGATGACGTCAGTGCTGACGGGTCCATAACAGGTCGCAAGCGACGCACCTGCTTTACTCATTTTCTTTATCCTTGAGTTTCTTACACTACACCTGCACGCAGCAGATCATGCATATGTAACACACCCAGTAACTGGTCGCCATCAGCAACCATAACCGAGGTGATATGGCGGGACTGCATTAAGTTCAGGGCATCAACGGCAAGAATCCCTGGACGCACGCGAATGCCCCCAGGGGTCATCACATCGGCAATGCCTAACTGGCGTACATCAACGCCCATATCGAAGACACGACGTAAATCGCCATCCGTAAAGATGCCGTCAATCTTCATCGCATCATCGCAAATGACGGTCATGCCGAGATTTTTCCGTGTGATCTCCAGTAAGGCGTCACGCAGACTGGCGCTTTTAGTCACATGCGGGATTTCGTCTCCCGTATGCATAATATCGTTAACGCGCAACAAAAGCTTACGCCCCAGTGCGCCACCAGGATGAGATAACGCAAAATCTTCTGCGGTGAAGCCGCGTGCTTTTAGTAACGCAACGGCAAGCGCATCGCCCATGACCAGCGTTGCGGTCGTGCTGCTGGTCGGTGCCAGACCTAATGGGCAGGCTTCTTTGGGCACTTTAACACACAGATGTACATCTGCTGCACGCGCCATACTGCTTTCCGGACGGCCGGTCATGCAGATAAGGGGGACGTGAAGGCGTTTGAGCACCGGGATTAACGCGGCAATCTCATTGGATTCGCCGGAGTTAGAAATGGCGATCACCACGTCCTGCGGTGACACCATACCCAGATCGCCGTGTGCGGCTTCGCCAGGATGCACAAAAAATGAGGGCGTGCCGGTACTGGCAAACGTGGCGGCCATTTTGCGCCCGATATGCCCTGATTTTCCCATTCCCATCACCACGACTTTGCCCGGGCAACTGAAAATCTTTTCACAGGCGAGGGTAAAGTTCTGGTTGATGTACTGATCAAGCTCCGCCAGGCCTTCACGTTCAATTGTCAGGACGTCCTTGCCTGCTTGCTGAAAGTCAAAACCCGGTTGCAACTCTAAGTGCGACATAATGCGTTTCCAGTTATCCAACGAGAAGTGGCGATAACCAATACAGCATCGCCAGCCATATGATAAAACCGCTGGTCAGAAGCGCACCCGCGCCACGACCAATCTGGCGCGGGCGTCGCCAGCAGAGTAATGCAAAAATAACGCTCACCAGCAGCATGACGCTATAGTCACGGATGAAGGCCATCGGGTTGACCTCGCCCGGTGTAATCAGTGCAGGTAACCCAAGAACAATAACAATATTAAAAATGTTCGCGCCGATGATGTTACCGACGGCAATATCGTTTTCACCTTTACGCAAACCTGCAATGGCGGTTGCCAGTTCTGGCAGACTGGTACCAATGGCCACGACCGTCAAACCGATAGTAAGCTCGCTCATGGCAAAGTAATTTGCCAGTACAGTGGCGTTATCAACCACCATACGCGTTGCCATTGGCATAATGATCAGCGCTATCCCCAGCCATAAAAATGCGACAGGCAATCCGCCTTCGCGAGGCAGTTCCGCAACTTGCTCCCGGGTCAGGCTGTCATTGCCCTGACGTTCTGCCAGACGGGCGATTTTAACAATGAATAGCAGCCATAGCACGGCCAGAAGCAGAAGAAAGAGGCCATCACTGCGGCTTAACTGCCCGTCATACAGTACGGACGCGGCCAAAATGCTTACCAGCAACATTAACGGTAATTCACGACGCAGAACATCAGAATGCACGGTAAAAGGATGAATGAGTGCTGACAGGCCTAAAATAAGAAGAATATTGGTGATGTTGGAGCCGATGGCGGTACCGACGGCTAAATCGAGCTGCCCATTCATTGATGCCGCAACAGAGACAATAATCTCAGGTAGGGACGTGCCGATGCTGACGACCGTCATTCCAATAATGATGGGGGGGATACCAAAGGTGCGGCATAAAATGGATGCAGCAAATACCAGACGGTCGGCACCGTAGACCACCAGAAGTAAACCAATTATTAACAGTGCCGTCGCTAAAAGCATCTAAAGTCCTTTCTTCAGGTATACTCGCCGGTCCACTTGAAGGATCTTCTGGAAGCCGTAACGAATTCTTAATTTTGACTTTATGCGGCTAAAAAGTAAAACAAATGCCAGCTTTCGCTAACCAGGACAGCCAATAATCTGTAAATATGTCGAGTTCAGGGCTAAATTGAGCGCCAACTCTTCGATCAACGAGGCAATAGTAAAGGATGAATCAATGGGTCAGTCTGTGGCGAATCTAGTCGATATGCGCGATGTCAGCTTTTCCCGAGGTGACCGCTGCATCTTTGATAATATTTCCCTGACGGTGCCGCGCGGTAAGGTGACGGCGATCATGGGGCCATCTGGCATCGGCAAAACGACGCTGTTACGTCTGATTGGCGGGCAGATCCCGCCAGATAAGGGCGAAATCCTGTTTGACGGCGAAAACGTCCCAGCCATGTCTCGTTCACGTTTGTACACCGTGCGTAAGCGCATGAGTATGCTGTTTCAGTCCGGTGCGCTGTTTACCGACATGAACGTGTTTGACAACGTTGCTTATCCACTGCGTGAGCATACGACGCTGCCCAAGGCGTTGCTCAAGAGCACGGTGATGATGAAGCTGGAGGCCGTCGGCCTGCGTGGTGCGGCAAAACTCATGCCTTCTGAATTATCCGGTGGGATGGCGCGACGTGCGGCATTAGCGCGCGCCATTGCGCTGGAGCCTGATCTCATTATGTTTGATGAACCGTTCGTCGGTCAGGATCCTATCACCATGGGTGTGCTGGTGAAGCTGATTTCAGAGCTGAACAACGCGCTGGGCGTCACCTGCGTGGTGGTCTCTCACGATGTGCCAGAGGTACTGAGTATTGCAGATTACGCCTATATCATGGCTGACAAAAAGATAGTGGCCTACGGTAGTGCTCAGGCACTACAAGAAAATGCCGATCCGCGCGTGCGTCAGTTCCTCGATGGTATCGCCGATGGGCCGGTTCCGTTCCGCTACCCGGCGGGCGATTACCACACCGATTTACTCAAAACAGGGAGTTAAGCCACCCATGTTGTTAAATGCGCTGGCATCACTCGGACATCGAGGGATAAAAACCCTCAGGACGTTCGGGCGAGCCGGATTAATGTTGTTCAATGCGGTAGTCGGCAAGCCGGAGTTTCGCAAACATGCGCCGCTGCTGATCCGCCAGCTCTATAATGTCGGTGTCCTGTCGATGCTGATCATTATCGTTTCTGGCGTGTTCATCGGGATGGTGCTGGGATTGCAGGGATACCTGGTCCTGACAACCTACAGTGCAGAAACCAGTCTCGGTATGCTGGTGGCGCTGTCCTTGCTGCGAGAACTGGGGCCAGTTGTTGCGGCGCTGCTGTTCGCCGGGCGGGCCGGATCGGCGTTAACCGCGGAAATTGGCCTGATGCGGGCAACCGAGCAACTTTCCAGCCTGGAAATGATGGCGGTTGACCCTCTGCGTCGAGTGGTCTCTCCGCGTTTTTGGGCGGGTGTCATTTCATTGCCGCTGCTGACGATTATTTTTGTCGCGGTTGGGATCTGGGGTGGTTCGCTGGTAGGCGTTAGCTGGAAGGGGATTGATGCAGGCTTTTTCTGGTCGGCTATGCAAAATGCCGTCGACTGGCGTCTGGATCTGGTCAACTGTTTGATTAAGAGCGTGGTGTTCGCCATTACGGTCACATGGATTGCATTGTTCAATGGTTATGATGCGATTCCGACCTCTGCCGGAATTAGCCGGGCTACGACACGCACCGTTGTGCACGCATCTCTTGCCGTTCTGGGGCTGGATTTTGTGCTGACCGCACTGATGTTTGGGAATTGAGTTCATGCAAACGAAAAAAAATGAAATTTGGGTCGGGGTATTCCTGCTGGTTGCGCTGCTGGCGGCGTTATTTGTCTGCCTGAAAGCGGCTAATGTGACCTCCATGCGTACTGAACCAACCTACACGGTTTATGCGACCTTTGATAATATCGGCGGCCTGAGAGAGCGCTCTCCAGTGCGGATAGGTGGGGTTGTTGTGGGGCGAGTTTCGGATATCTCGTTAGATCCCAAAACATACCTGCCACGCGTAACGCTGGACATCGAATCGCGCTTTAACCATATCCCGGACACCAGCTCGCTGAGCATCCGCACCTCTGGTCTGCTGGGTGAGCAGTACCTGGCATTAAACGTGGGTTTTGAAGATCCTGAGCTGGGAACGTCTATCCTCAAAGATGGCAGTACGATTCAGGACACTAAATCCGCGATGGTGCTGGAGGATATGATTGGTCAATTCCTCTACAACAGTAACAGTAAAGGTGATGACAATAAGAATTCTGGCGATGCGCCAGCCGCAACTGAAGGCAATAATGAAGCCACTACGCCTGCGGGCGCAACGAAATAATCTCAGGAGAATCGACGTATGTTTAAACGATTGATGATGGTGGCTATGCTGGTCATTGCTCCACTTAGCGTGGCAACCGCAGCGGACCAGACAAACCCGTATAAACTGATGAATGAGGCGGCGCAGAAAACTTTCGATCGTCTGAAAAACGAACAGCCGAAGATCCGTTCTAACCCGGATTATCTGCGTGATGTTGTCGACCAGGAACTGCTGCCGTATGTGCAAGTGAAATATGCGGGGGCGCTGGTTTTAGGGCGCTACTACAAAGAAGCTACGCCTGCGCAGCGTGACGCTTATTTCGCCGCGTTTCGTGAATACCTGAAGCAAGCCTACGGTCAGGCGCTGGCGATGTACCACGGTCAGACCTATCAGATCGCACCGGAACAACCGCTGGGTGATGCGACCATCGTGCCTATCCGCGTGACGATTATCGATCCAAACGGTCGTCCTCCGGTGCGCCTGGATTTCCAGTGGCGTAAAAACTCCCAAACCGGTCACTGGCAAGCGTATGACATGATCGCCGAAGGCGTCAGTATGATCACGACTAAACAGAATGAGTGGAGCGACCTGCTGCGCACGAAAGGTATTGATGGCCTGACTGCACAGCTGAAATCTATCTCTCAGCAGAAAATCACTCTGGAAGAGAAGAAATAATGACGCAGTCACTCACCTGGACGCGTGAAGGTGACAAACTGACGCTCGCGGGAGAGCTGGATCAGGACGTGTTAAATCCGTTATGGGATGCACGTGTTGAGGCGATGAAAGGGGTAACCTGCATCGATCTGAGCCAGGTCTCCCGGGTTGATACCGGTGGTCTGGCATTGCTGTTGCATCTGGTTGACCAGGGCAAGCAACAGGGAAATCGCGTTTCGCTTACCGGTGTTAACGATAAGGTTTATACCCTGGCACAGCTTTACAATTTGCCTGACGACGTCCTTCCGCGTTAATTTTTCCAGGCTGGATAAGGCCTTGTGCCTTCATTCAGCACCTCCATCACAGGGGATCTGCCGCCAAAGCCTTGTCTGATTTATCAGCGAGGCTTTTTGCTTATTTATGACAGCGCCACTTTGCTCTAAGATGTTGGGCTGTTTTCACTATCTGACGAATGAAGAACCCATGGAAAATAATGAAATTCAGAGCGTGCTGATGAACGCACTCTCCCTCCAGGAAGTCCACGTTTCTGGTGACGGCAGTCACTTTCAGGTTATTGCCGTGGGTGAGATGTTTGACGGCATGAGCCGGGTCAAGAAGCAGCAATCGGTCTATGGTCCATTGATGGAGTATATTGCGGATAACCGCATTCATGCTGTGTCGATTAAAGCGTTTACCCCAGCGGAATGGGCGCGTGATCGCAAACTTAACGGTTTTTGAGCTACGGGTGTGATGCCGGTAGCGAAGATGAATTCTTAACAGAGAACAGAATAATGGATAAATTCCGTGTTCAGGGGCCAACGAAGCTCCAGGGCGAAGTCACTATTTCAGGCGCTAAAAACGCCGCACTGCCGATCCTTTTTGCGGCGCTGCTGGCTGAAGAACCTGTAGAAATTCAAAACGTCCCGAAACTGAAGGACGTCGATACCTCCATGAAGTTGCTGAGCCAGTTGGGGGCGAAAGTAGAGCGTAATGGGTCTGTGCACATTGATGCGCGTGACGTTAACGTCTTCTGTGCACCGTACGATCTGGTGAAAACCATGCGTGCGTCCATCTGGGCATTAGGGCCGTTGGTGGCTCGTTTTGGTCAGGGTCAGGTGTCATTGCCGGGCGGCTGCACAATTGGTGCGCGTCCGGTTGACCTGCACATTACCGGCCTCGAGCAGTTAGGTGCCACCATCAAGCTGGAAGAAGGCTATGTGAAGGCGTCCGTTGAGGGCCGTTTGAAAGGCGCACACATTGTCATGGACAAAGTGAGTGTCGGTGCAACGGTCACCATTATGTGCGCGGCAACGCTTGCAGAAGGCACCACCATCATCGAAAACGCCGCCCGCGAACCGGAAATTGTGGATACCGCTAATTTCCTGATTGCGCTCGGTGCGAAGATCACAGGGCAGGGTACCGATCGTATTACCATTGAAGGCGTTGAACGTCTCGGTGGCGGTGTGTATCGCGTTCTGCCAGACCGTATTGAAACCGGGACGTTCCTGGTGGCGGCGGCGATTTCTCGCGGAAAAATCATCTGCCGTAATGCACAACCAGACACACTGGATGCTGTTCTGGCGAAGCTGCGTGATGCCGGTGCGGATATCGAAGTCGGTGAAGACTGGATTAGCCTCGACATGCACGGCAAACGTCCTAAAGCAGTTAACGTGCGCACTGCGCCACATCCGGCTTTCCCGACTGACATGCAGGCCCAGTTCACACTGTTGAACCTGGTGGCCGAAGGTACTGGCTTCATTACGGAAACCGTGTTTGAAAATCGCTTTATGCACGTGCCTGAACTGAGCCGTATGGGTGCTCACGCGGAGATCGAAAGCAATACTGTGATTTGTCACGGCGTTGAAACGCTCTCCGGTGCACAGGTAATGGCGACCGATCTGCGTGCGTCCGCAAGTTTGGTATTAGCGGGATGTATCGCTGAAGGCACAACGGTCGTTGACCGTATTTATCACATCGATCGCGGCTATGAGCGCATCGAGGATAAATTGCGTGCGCTGGGCGCAAACATTGAGCGCATTAAAGGCGAGTAATCGCCAACGCGTCTTGTAACCCCCAGGATCGTTGATCCGGGGGTTGCTGCTTTACCGTTACTCAATATTCTCTTTTGCTTTCCGTACTCTCATCATTCGCGTTCTGTCGATGAATTCATGCGTCCTGGCGTCATGGTAGCGTGACGGCCAAATTACCCACGGGTCTGTTCCCAGTGCTTTCGCGATAATCAATTCACCTTTCGGCCACGGTCGGGTTAACGTATTTGCCAGCGTTGATGAACTTAAGCCATTCTTACGTGACTCAGCGGCCATTGACGTACCTTTTTTGCGTAGCCCCGCGATGATGTCAGCCGGATGCCAGTCAATGAATTTGCTTTCCATAGTTCCACATCTCCTTTGGTTAACCTGTTAGGTTTCACAATCAGCCTGTGGAGTTACTATACGCTCTGAGAACGAATGCTCTAAAATGTTCTCGTAAGGTTCTTATATATTCAGAATATGCCAAAATTATGCGAGTGACCTGGCTGTTTTGTGGAGTCTATTGGAGTTTATAAGCGCATCCCGTGTGCTGCACGGGATGCTGGAAAGCGAGGCGAGGAGAGGAAAATTAACGGTCGCGCTGTACGGCGATATGCGCCAGGCCAATCAGGGCTTCTTTCCACGGAGTATCTGGAAGTACCTGAAGTGCCGCGATGGCTTTATCAGCCTCTTCTTCTGCGCGTTGACGGGTCCATTCCAGTGACCCGCAAGCGTTCATCGCCGCCAGAACCGGCTCCAGAAGGTGGCGACCATTCCCTTGCTCAATCGCCTGGCGAATCATTTGCGCCTGCTCAGGGGTGCCGTGGCGCATCGCATGCAGCAACGGTAGCGTAGGTTTACCTTCGTTGAGGTCATCACCCACGTTTTTACCCAACTGTTCGCCATCTGCGCTGTAATCCAGTAAATCGTCGATAAGCTGGAAAGCCGTTCCGAGGTAGCGACCATAATCCTGTAAGCCTTTCTCTTGCTCATCGCTACAACCTGCAAGGATACCTGAACATTGGGCCGCGGCTTCAAACAGACGCGCCGTCTTGCTGTAGATAACACGCATATAGTTTTCTTCGGTGATATCCGGGTCGTTGACGTTCATTAACTGAAGGACTTCGCCTTCAGCAATGACGTTGACCGCTTTAGACATCACTTCCAGCACTTTCAGGGAGCCGAGGCTGGTCATCATCTGAAAGGCGCGGGTATAGATAAAATCGCCGACCAGAACGCTGGCAGCATTGCCAAACGCTGCGTTTGCCGTGGCTTTCCCACGGCGCATGTCGGATTCATCCACAACATCGTCATGAAGCAGGGTTGCGGTGTGGATAAACTCGATTAAGGCAGCGATCGTGACATGGGCATTTTCCTGATAACCAACGGCACGCGCCGCGAGTACGGCGATCATTGGGCGAATGCGTTTTCCGCCGCCGCTCACGATGTAGTACCCCAATTGATTGATCAACTGGACGTCGGAATTGAGCTGTTCAAGGATTGTCGCATTGACACCCGCCATATCTTGCGCGGTTAACTCATTGATTTTTTCTAAATTCATCGCAAAAGCCGGGCTTCTCGCCCCGATTACCTCACTATTTGAGAAGGTAACGTCGGGTTTAGGGTTAGAAATATATGTTGATTGTACTGAAAAAACGCCGCAGATAAACGTTACGGTACACGTTGTGTTTTTTTTCTTCATGTATTGACGGTAGCACTTGTCAAAGGCTCGCGTTTTGCGTAATATTCGCGCCCTATTGTGAATATTTATAGCGCACTCTGAATCATCAAAAAGGTGTGCGCGGAAGCGGAGTTTTTTATGTACGCGGTTTTCCAAAGTGGTGGTAAACAACACCGAGTAAGCGAAGGTCAGACCGTTCGCCTGGAAAAGCTGGACATCGCAACTGGCGAATCTGTTGAGTTCGCTGAAGTTCTGATGATCGCAAACGGTGAAGAAGTCAAAATCGGCGTTCCTTTCGTTGATGGCGGCGTTATCAAAGCTGAAGTCGTTGCTCACGGTCGTGGCGAGAAAGTTAAAATTGTTAAGTTTCGTCGTCGTAAACACTACCGTAAGCAGCAGGGCCATCGTCAGTGGTTCACTGATGTGAAAATCACTGGCATCAGCGCTTAAGTTAAGGGGAGCAGATTAAATGGCACATAAAAAGGCTGGCGGCTCGACTCGTAACGGTCGCGATTCAGAAGCTAAACGTCTGGGCGTAAAACGCTTCGGCGGTGAAACAGTTCTGGCTGGTAGCATCATCGTTCGTCAACGTGGTACTAAATTCCACGCTGGCTCCAACGTTGGTTGCGGCAAAGACCACACTCTGTTTGCTAAAGCAGACGGTAAAGTGAAATTTGAAGTGAAAGGCCCGAAAAACCGTAAATTCATCAGCATTGTTGCTGAATAAGTTTTTCGCGTCCCGGTAACGGATAAAAGCCCCGCAACACGTTGCGGGGCTTTTTACATTCGACGACCGGTAAATACGCTCGTCGCGCCGTGATAACCCGGAAACGAGCCCTTGCAGGGAATACGGCATGAAGCAGCAGGCAGGTATTGGTATTCTTTTAGCACTCACGACAGCTGTCTGTTGGGGGGCTTTACCAATAGCGATGAAGCAAGTGCTGGAGGTGATGGAACCTCCTACCGTAGTGTTCTACCGTTTTTTAATGGCAAGCATTGGCCTTGGCGCTATTCTTGCGGTTAAAAAAAAGCTCCCGCCATTGCGTATTTTTCGCAAAGCGCGTTGGCTGGTGCTGTTGGCTATTGCCACTGGTGGACTGTTCGGTAACTTCATTCTGTTTAGTTCGTCTTTACAATATTTGAGCCCAACGGCTTCGCAGGTTATCGGTCAACTGTCACCTGTTGGCATGATGATCGCCAGTGTCTTTATCCTGAAGGAAAAGATGCGCGGTACGCAGGTTATTGGTGCCATTATGCTTCTGAGCGGGTTGGTGTTGTTTTTTAATACCAGTCTGATCGAAATTTTTACCCGGCTGACCGATTACACCTGGGGCGTGATCTTTGGTGTCGGTGCCGCGACGGTTTGGGTGTGTTATGGGGTCGCGCAAAAGGTGTTATTGCGCCGCCTGGCATCACCTCAGATCCTGTTTTTACTGTACACTTTATGTACGATAGCGTTGTTGCCGCTGGCTAAACCCGGTGTAATAGCGCAACTCAGCGACTGGCAGCTTGCCTGCCTCGTGTTCTGCGGCCTGAATACACTGGTAGGATACGGTGCCCTTGCGGAAGCAATGGCTCGCTGGCAGGCGGCACAGGTGAGCGCCATAATTACGCTCACTCCGCTGTTTACGTTGTTATTTTCAGATTTATTATCACTGGCCTGGCCCGATTTCTTCGCCAGACCGATGCTAAACCTTTTAGGTTATCTCGGTGCGTTTATCGTGGTTGCGGGCGCGATGTATTCCGCCATTGGTCATCGAATTTGGGGCGGTTTACGTAAGCATGAAACGGTGGTTTCGCAGCCCCGCTCAGGCGAATGATTTACGGAGAGTAAAATGAAGTTTGTTGATGAAGCATCGATTCTGGTCGTTGCAGGCGATGGCGGTAACGGTTGTGTCAGCTTCCGCCGCGAAAAATACATCCCCAAAGGCGGTCCGGACGGTGGTGACGGTGGTGATGGCGGTGACGTCTGGCTGGAAGCCGACGAAAACCTGAACACGCTGATTGATTACCGTTTTGAAAAATCATTCCGTGCGGAACGTGGTCAGAATGGCGCAAGCCGTGATTGCACCGGCAAGCGTGGTAAAGACGTTACCATCAAAGTGCCAGTAGGGACACGGGTTATCGACCAGGGTACGGGCGAAACGATGGGCGACATGACCAAACACGGTCAGCGTCTGATGGTCGCTAAAGGTGGCTGGCACGGCCTGGGTAACACCCGTTTTAAATCGTCGGTCAACCGTACCCCGCGTCAGAAAACGATGGGTACACCTGGCGATAAACGTGACCTGATGCTGGAGCTGATGCTGTTAGCCGATGTCGGTATGCTGGGTATGCCAAACGCGGGTAAATCGACGTTTATCCGCGCGGTATCTGCGGCGAAACCGAAAGTGGCGGATTATCCATTCACCACGCTGGTACCGAGCCTCGGCGTTGTGCGTATGGACAACGAAAAGAGCTTCGTGGTTGCTGATATCCCGGGTCTGATTGAAGGCGCTGCTGAAGGCGCTGGTCTTGGTATTCGCTTCCTGAAGCACCTGGAACGTTGCCGCGTGCTGCTGCACCTCATTGATATCGATCCGATTGACGGTTCCGATCCGGTAGAAAATGCCCGTATTATTATTGGCGAACTGGAAAAATACAGTCAGGATCTGGCGTCTAAACCTCGCTGGTTAGTGTTCAACAAAATTGATTTGATGGACAAAGCTGAAGCGGAAGAAAAAGCGAAAGCGATCGCGCAAGCGCTGGGCTGGGAAGGTAAATATTACCTGATCTCTGCCGCCAGCCAGCTGGGTGTGAAGGATCTTTGCTGGGATGTGATGACCTTTATCATTGAGAACCCAATCGTTCAGGCTGAAGAAGCGAAACAGCCGGAGAAAGTTGAGTTCATGTGGGATGATTATCACCGTCAGCAGCTCGCTGAAGTCGAAGACGAAGCGGAAGATGACTGGGATGATGATTGGGACGAAGACGACGAAGAAGGCGTTGAGTTCATTTACAAGCGTTAATCCCAACCAAAACCCCGGCCATGTTGCCGGGGTTTTGGTTTCCAGGGTGCGCTGTAGGCCGGATAAGGCGCGTTTGTGCCGTCATCCGGCAAACATACTCAGTTATTCTGGTATATATCTTTGTACAACCGACTCTCGAAGCGCACCAGCGGAATACGGCGGTTACGCTGGTCTGCAGGCTCTACCGCATAGCCAGACAGGTACTGCACGAAGGCCATGCGTTGCCCGCTGGCGGTGGTGATGAACCCCGCGAGGTTGTACACCCCTTGCAGTGAGCCTGTTTTCGCGGAAACCTTGCCATCAACACCAGCCTGATGCAGGCCTGCACGGTATTGCAGAGAGCCGTCGTGGCCTGCCAGCGGCAGCATCGTAATAAAGTTCAGCTCATTGTCATGCTGCGCGATGTATTGCAGCACCTGCATCATGGTGGCGGGGGCAATCAGGTTATGGCGGGAGAGGCCAGAGCCATCGGCAATAATCGTATTGCCGATATCGACGCCCGCCTGCTGACGCAGGATCTGGCGTACGGCATCGGAACCTGCCCGCCAGGTGCCCGGTACGTTAAATCGCGCATGGCCAATCATGCGAAAAACGGTATCGGCAATCATGTTGTCTGATTTTTTCAGCATAATCTTAAGCAGATCATGCAACGGTGCTGATTGTTTGCTGGCGACTACGGTACCCGGTTCGTTGACCTGAGTCTGACGCAGCAGCGTACCGCTGTAGGTAATACCCGCTTGTTTTAGCTCATCTTTAAGAATGGCTCCGGCATAACTGGCACCGTCCTGAATAGCAAACGCCAGTGGCAGAGGTTCGGCGCGCTGCGGCAGACAGCCGGTTAACGTGAAGCGGTTTAAATCGCCGGGTACCACGTCCAGTTCACAATATTGCGCTTCCGCGGAGCCGCGCGCGAGGGTGCGGACCTGGCTGAACATAGTTACCGGGTAGTATGACGCTACGCGAATAAAGGCAAGATCGTTGGGTTTTTGTGCACTGTAAAGCGATACCGAGAAGCAATTTCGGTCGACAATCGCCGCTGCTGGCGGAGCGCTAAAACATTGCGTCATGTCGTTCCAGGGCCAGCCGGGCGCTTTATCATGGCTGGCAAAAATGGAGGTATCGATCAGGACATTTCCGGCAATTTGCGTCACCCCTGATTTTTTCAGAGTTGCTACCATATTGCGAATATCCTGACGTTTTAACGTCGGATCGGCACCAAATCTTGCAACTAAGTTACCTTTCAATATCCCATTTTCTACGTTGCCTTTTGTCTCAAGCGTCGTGGTGAAACGGAAATCAGGTCCGAGTTGAATCAATGCCGCCAGAGCGGTGATCACTTTCTGGGTACTGGCCGGGAGTGCCATCTGCTGGCTATGGTAATCAATCGCGGGCGCAGGCGCGCCAACCTTCTGTACCATAAGGGCGAGGTTGGCCCCGGCAGGAAGCTGGTTGATGTACTCGTCGACATTCGCAGCCTGAACGCTGAACGCTATACTGGCAGTTAATCCAATGGCAAATCTGGGAAATCGCATAATCTCGCGCTAACAACCTGGAATCAGGCCGTCATACTACGGCGCAACGCCCTAAAAAGTAAACGATGACCCATAGGGAACTCCAGGGTAAAATGAACATCAAATAGAGAATTGTAGCTGACCTGGGACCTCGTGCCCCGGGTCGGTATTTTTTTGCTTCTGACTCTGGCATGGCGTATGCCAGGGTGGGCTTAGCAGCCGGGGTGAGGACAATCACCCCCTACAGGAATGTTCAAGAGGTATAACAAATGCAAGCTATCCCGATGACCTTACGTGGTGCTGAAAAACTGCGCGAAGAGCTGGATTTTCTCAAATCTGTGCGCCGCCCTGAAATTATTGCCGCGATCGCGGAAGCGCGTGAACACGGTGACCTGAAAGAGAACGCGGAGTATCACGCGGCTCGTGAACAGCAGGGATTCTGCGAAGGTCGCATTAAAGATATCGAAGCCAAACTGTCTAACGCGCAGGTTATTGACGTCACTAAAATGCCAAATAACGGCCGCGTTGTGTTCGGTGCGACGGTTACCGTTCTGAATCTTGATAACGATGAAGAGCAGACCTGGCGCATTGTGGGCGATGATGAGGCTGATTTTAAACAAAACCTGATTTCGGTGAACTCACCTATTGCTCGTGGCCTGATTGGTAAAGAGCAGGATGATGTGGTGGTTATCAAAACGCCGGGCGGTGAAGTTGAGTATGAAGTGACGAAGGTCGAATACCTGTAAGAATTTCCCAATACACACATCATACTGCACGCGGCATGTGCGTTGGCTGTGCTCGAATTATTTAGTGTATCTGTAAGATGTTGATGTATTGTAAAGAAAGGAAAAAGGCCGCATAGCGGCCTTTTATCAACGAAGAGAGCGTGGCATTTTGCTCTCCTGCTAGCGGAAATTCCCGCGTTTTACACAAACTTCGTGTTCAACTTTGGGATATTCTTAGCGTGGCAGCGAGATTTTACGTTCTTTCGTCGGGCGATACAGTACCAGCGTTTTGCCGATGACCTGTACATTGCAGGCGCCGGTTTCGCGTACGATAGCTTCCACGATCAAGGTTTTAGTATCGCGATCTTCCGAGGCGATTTTCACCTTGATAAGCTCATGGTGCTCTAACGCTTGTTCAATCTCGGCCAGTACCCCTTCGGTCAAACCATTATTGCCAAGCATAACTACAGGCTTGAGCGGATGTGCCAGACCTTTCAGGTGCTGTTTTTGTTTAGTACTCAGATTCATCGTATATTTTTGCTTACGTTGGGATTGAAAACGGGTCATTCTACCGCCATCTCCCATATATCGCCAAATAGCTGTGTAGATATTTACACCATTGGTTACGATGAACTGCCCGATGGGAAAGTGAAATGACAGGTAAAAAGCGTTCTGCCAGCTCGAGTCGCTGGCTTCAGGAACACTTTAGCGATAAATATGTTCAACAGGCACAGAAAAAGGGGTTACGTTCCCGTGCCTGGTTTAAACTTGATGAAATACAGCAAAGTGACAAAATTTTTAAACCGGGGATGACGATTGTTGACCTCGGCGCTGCACCCGGTGGCTGGTCGCAATATGCGGTTACGCAGATCGGAAACAGCGGCCGCATTATCGCTTGCGATCTTTTACCTATGGATCCAATCGTTGGTGTGGACTTCCTTCAGGGCGACTTTCGTGATGAATTAGTCCTGAAAGCGTTACTTGAGCGTGTAGGTGACAGTAAAGTACAAGTTGTCATGTCTGATATGGCGCCAAATATGTGTGGAACACCGGCGGTGGATATTCCCCGGGCCATGTATCTGGTTGAACTGGCACTTGGAATGGCTCGTGATGTATTAGCGCCAGGTGGTAGTTTTGTAGTGAAGGTGTTCCAGGGCGAAGGCTTCGATGAGTATCTAAGAGACATTCGCTCCCTGTTTACGAAGGTCAAAGTTCGTAAGCCGGACTCTTCTCGCGCCCGTTCGCGTGAAGTGTACATTGTAGCGACCGGGCGTAAACCATAACCGGTAGATTTCAAACGTAAGTTTGAAAGACACTGGATATAGAGTATCCTGACGCTGTTTTTAACACAGTTGTAATATGAGGTTAATCCCTTGAGTGACATGGCGAAAAACCTAATACTCTGGCTGGTCATTGCCGTTGTGCTGATGTCAGTATTCCAGAGCTTTGGGCCCAGCGAGTCTAATGGCCGTAAGGTTGATTACTCTACCTTCCTGCAAGAGGTCAATCAGGACCAGGTTCGTGAAGCGCGTATCAACGGACGTGAGATTAACGTTACCAAGAAAGATAGTAACCGTTACACGACCTACATTCCGGTTAACGATCCGAAGCTGCTTGATAACCTGCTGACTAAAAACGTCAAGGTTGTTGGCGAGCCGCCTGAAGAGCCGAGCCTGCTGGCTTCTATCTTCATTTCCTGGTTCCCAATGCTGCTGCTGATTGGTGTCTGGATCTTCTTCATGCGTCAGATGCAGGGCGGTGGTGGCAAAGGTGCCATGTCGTTCGGTAAGAGCAAAGCGCGCATGTTGACCGAGGATCAGATCAAAACCACTTTTGCTGATGTCGCTGGTTGTGACGAAGCGAAAGAGGAGGTCGCTGAACTGGTTGAATACCTGCGCGAACCGAGCCGTTTCCAGAAGCTGGGCGGTAAGATCCCGAAAGGCGTCCTGATGGTCGGTCCTCCGGGTACAGGTAAAACCTTGCTGGCAAAAGCCATCGCGGGTGAAGCGAAGGTTCCATTCTTCACAATTTCCGGTTCTGATTTCGTGGAAATGTTCGTCGGTGTGGGCGCATCTCGTGTGCGTGACATGTTCGAACAAGCCAAGAAAGCGGCACCGTGCATCATCTTCATCGATGAAATCGACGCCGTAGGTCGCCAGCGTGGCGCGGGTCTGGGTGGCGGTCACGATGAACGTGAACAGACGCTGAACCAGATGCTGGTTGAGATGGACGGCTTCGAAGGTAACGAAGGTATTATCGTTATCGCGGCAACTAACCGTCCGGACGTTCTTGACCCTGCGCTGCTGCGCCCAGGCCGTTTTGACCGTCAGGTTGTGGTGGGGCTGCCAGACGTTCGCGGTCGTGAACAGATTCTGAAAGTGCATATGCGTCGCGTACCGCTGTCTCCGGATATCGATGCGGCAATTATTGCTCGTGGTACGCCTGGTTTCTCCGGTGCGGACCTGGCGAACCTGGTGAACGAAGCGGCACTGTTTGCAGCGCGTGGTAACAAGCGTGTTGTATCGATGGTTGAGTTCGAGAAAGCGAAAGACAAAATCATGATGGGTGCGGAACGTCGCTCCATGGTGATGACGGAAGCGCAGAAAGAATCTACCGCGTACCATGAAGCTGGCCATGCAATCATCGGCCGTCTGGTACCTGAACACGATCCGGTGCATAAAGTGACGATTATCCCGCGCGGTCGTGCGCTGGGTGTCACCTTCTTCCTGCCTGAAGGCGACGCAATTAGCGCCAGCCGTCAGAAACTGGAAAGTCAGATCTCCACGCTGTACGGTGGTCGTCTGGCGGAAGAGATCATCTACGGTGCTGAACATGTTTCTACCGGTGCGTCGAACGACATTAAAGTCGCGACGAACCTGGCGCGTAACATGGTCACTCAGTGGGGCTTCTCTGACAAACTGGGGCCGTTGCTGTACGCGGAAGAAGAAGGCGAAGTGTTCCTGGGACGTTCTGTTGCGAAAGCAAAACATATGTCCGATGAAACCGCGCGTATTATCGATCAGGAAGTGAAATCACTGATTGAGCGCAACTATGACCGTGCTCGCCGTCTGCTGAACGATAACATGGACATCCTGCACTCAATGAAAGATGCGCTCATGAAATATGAGACCATCGATGCACCGCAGATTGATGATCTGATGGCTCGTCGCGAAGTGCGCCCGCCAGCGGGTTGGGAAGAGTCTGGTTCATCTAACAACTCTGGCAACAATGGCACCCCGAGTGCGCCGCGTCCGGCTGAAGAGCCGCGGACGCCGAACCCGGGCAACATGTCAGAGCAGTTAGGCGACAAATAAGTTATCGTCATCTGATGACCATGTTTTAATTGAAAACCCTGGGGCTTGCTCCGGGGTTTTTCTTATCTGTTCATTAAAGATTTTACCAGGGATAACACTATGAAACTCTTTGCTCAGGGATCTTCGCTGGATCTCAGCCATCCCCACGTCATGGGGATTTTAAACGTCACACCAGACTCTTTTTCTGATGGTGGAGCGCACAACTCCCTGGTTGAGGCGGTAAAACACGCAAATCTGATGATTAACGCAGGGGCGACTATCATTGATGTGGGTGGTGAGTCTACGCGACCGGGAGCGGCGGATGTTAGCGTGGAAGAAGAACTGCAGCGTGTGATCCCGGTTGTTGAGGCAATCGCTCAACGTTTTGAAGTGTGGATTTCGGTAGATACCTCAAAACCAGAGGTCATTCGTGAGTGCGCCAGAGTGGGTGCGCATATCATTAACGATATACGTTCGCTCTCTGAGCCGGGCGCGCTGGAAGCTGCGGCAGAAACCGGGTTGCCGGTTTGCCTGATGCATATGCAGGGACAGCCGAAAACTATGCAGGAAGCGCCGAAGTATGAGGATGTATTTGCTGAGGTAAATCGTTACTTTGTTGAGCAAATAGCACGTTGTGAACGGGCCGGAATCACAAAAGATAAATTGCTACTCGACCCAGGATTCGGATTCGGTAAAAATCTTACTCACAACTACACATTGCTGGCACGTCTGGCGGAATTTCATCATTTTAATCTGCCGCTGCTGGTAGGGATGTCACGAAAATCAATGGTTGGCCAATTGCTCAATGTGGGTCCATCTGAGCGTTTGAGCGGCAGCCTTGCATGTGCGGTCATTGCTGCAATGCAGGGAGCGCAGATTATTCGTGTCCATGACGTCAAAGAAACCGTAGAAGCGATGCGTGTGGTGGAAGCCACATTGTCTGCAAAGGAAAACAAACGCTATGAGTAATCGTAAATATTTTGGCACCGATGGGATTCGTGGCCGTGTAGGCGACGCTCCAATCACCCCTGACTTTGTGCTCAAGCTGGGTTGGGCGGCAGGAAAAGTGCTGGCACGTCATGGTTCACGCAAAATCATTATCGGTAAAGATACGCGTATTTCCGGCTATATGCTGGAATCTGCGCTGGAAGCGGGCCTGGCTGCCGCGGGGTTGTCAGCTTCTTTCACAGGCCCCATGCCAACACCAGCTGTTGCGTATCTGACACGAGCATTCCGTGCTGAAGCCGGGATTGTTATCTCCGCTTCGCACAACCCATTTTATGACAACGGGATTAAATTCTTCTCCATCGACGGGACCAAACTGCCGGATGCAGTTGAAGAAGCGATTGAAGCGGAGATGGAAAAAGCAATCACCTGCGTAGATTCGGCCGAGCTGGGTAAAGCCAGCCGTATTGTCGATGCTGCCGGTCGCTATATTGAGTTTTGCAAAGGAACATTTCCGAATGAGCTGAGCCTGAACGAGCTTAAAATTGTGGTGGACTGCGCTAACGGCGCAACGTACCACATTGCGCCAAATGTACTGCGCGAACTGGGTGCTAACGTCATTGCCATTGGCTGTGAACCAAATGGTGTAAACATCAATGAAGAAGTTGGCGCGACCGATGTTCGTGCGCTGCAGGCGCGCGTAATCGCAGAAAAAGCCGATCTGGGTATTGCGCTGGACGGTGACGGCGACCGCGTTATTATGGTTGACCACGAAGGTAATAAAGTCGACGGCGACCAGATCATGTACATCATCGCGCGTGAAGCGCTGCGCCAGGGGCAACTGCGCGGCGGTGCGGTGGGTACACTGATGAGCAACATGGGGCTGGAGCTGGCGCTAAAACAACTGGGTATTCCGTTTGCCCGTGCGAAAGTGGGCGACCGCTACGTACTGGAAAAAATGCAGGAAAAAGGCTGGCGTATCGGTGCGGAAAACTCAGGTCATGTGATTCTGCTGGATAAAACGACTACGGGTGACGGTATTGTGGCGGGTCTGCAGGTACTGGCCGCGATGGTGCGTAACCATATGAGTCTGCACGATCTGTGCAGCGGCATGAAAATGTTCCCGCAACTGCTGGTTAACGTACGTTACACCGCCGGCAGCGGCGATCCGCTGGAGCATGAAAGCGTGAAAGCGGTGATGGCAGAGGTTGAAGCGGCACTGGGTAATCGTGGACGCGTACTGCTGCGTAAGTCGGGCACTGAGCCATTAATCCGTGTGATGGTTGAAGGTGAAGACGAAGCACAGGTTACGGAGTTTGCGCACCGCATTGCGGATGCAGTGAAAGCCGTTTAACCCTATCCATAAGTGTAAAAGCCGGAGTCTCTCAGACTCCGGCTTTTTTTTACTGTACTGCAAGCGGCTGTTTACGCCGACGCTGCCAGAAGTAGCCACCGATCATCAATAGGACGAGGACGGCCAGCCACGGGAGAACCGCCAACAAGTGCCCGGATCGGGCGAATGTCAGTGCAATCATCAGCAACCATCCTCCCAGCATCGGAATTGCGGTGCGTTTAACGATATCCACCGGTGATACACCTGCGATCCCGGCGATGGCGATAATCACGCCGGCAATAGGCGACAACGTCCGCCCAATACCCGCTGAGATCTGAATCGGCAGCATCATAACCGCCACGTCGCTGCCGATATGGCGGCTGATATCCGGCACCATCGGGGCGAAGGAGAAAAAGGCTGCATTCCCGGAGCCCATCAACGCTGAAATCGCAAAGGTGATTAACGTCATCAGTAAGATTATGGACGCTGCGCTGAGGCCAAATTCTCCTGAGAGTGACAGCAGCGCATCAACCGCGCCAATTGCTTTCAGACCGGCGGAGAAAACTTCACCGGCGATAATCAGCGTGACTACCGTGGCAAACACACTGCCCATACTGTCGAAAACTTTTTGTACGCCAGCCATCACTTCGCGAGCTTTACGATGGCGGCAATATTCGCAAATCAGAGTAATGGCCAGGCTTATCAGTACGGCGGTATCCAGCGTAATTTTGAGTGAGCTGAACAGCAAATCACTGCACGCCAGCATTAAAACCAGCGGTAACATTGGCAGGAACAGCCAGGCTACCGGCGCTTCGGTTTCTTCGGTTGAGGTTAATGTCTGCATTTGCTGCGCTGTATTGTCACCGCTCTCCCGGCGATCGAAAAAGCGTTGTACAACGATATGAAGCAGAGCGATGAAAAGAATAACCGGAACGACAATCGGTAACTGATCCTGAACAAAATAGTTAACTACCTCGATACCTGCCGTTTTGGCGGCGAGAACCGAGTTCCCGGAGCCTGGACCAAACTCAACCGCACAGGTACTGGCGATAACGGCGGCAACGGCGGCGCGACTACAGCCAAGACGGGTCAGTAGCGGGTACAGTGTTGCCATTAACAGCAGACCCAGCCCGGTGGCGCTACTGATAAACAGCGACAGGAATTGACCCAGCAACAGCGCCAGCCCTAGCAGTAGATAAGGGGAGTTCAGACGTTGCAAGGGGCGGGATGTGACGCGCACCAGCACCTGACTTGCGCCAATAGCCGACATATAGGTGGCAAAGCCACCTATCAGCATGATTTGTAGCCCGAGACCGCCGAGACGCACGCTTAGGGTATCGCGAATAAACTCAAAGGCGTCAAATGGGCCAAATCCGGTGCTTTTTTTTACCAGGCTACTGAGAGTAGCCATCCCGCTAAAATGCGCGATAAGCAGTAGTACGATCCCGGTTAACAGCAACACCGACTGAGGGTGATACTTTTTCAGGATCAGACGCCCGGCAAAAATAATGGCGACCAGCGCCAGTAATAATGACATTCTCAATTCCTCACTCAAAGTTGCCAGTGACCAGACACTCACCATCACGCAGTAACGGCTTGCCGGCGGCAAACAAGTGGGCCAGTGAGAGGTCATCATTGAGCACGCAAATATCAGCACGTTCTCCTGCGCAAAGTACGCCGCCCGAAATACCCAGTGAGCGGGCGACGTTCGCCGTCAACATCGCGATCGCCTGAGACACTGGAATACCGACATCAATCAGGCGAGGTAACAGGTTGAGGTTGCCACCTACCGGCGCGGCGCTTAGTCCTTCTACGATGCCTTGCGCATTAAAGCGCGGCACGCTGCCATTACCGTCAGAGCTAATGGTGATGCGATCTGCAGGAACCTGTGATTCCAGTGCGTGGAGAATCGCTTGTTCCTGGGGCATAAATCGGCTGCCACCAGACGTCACGTCGATATGGCCACCGCGATGTGCGAAAGCGATAGCCTGTTCGAACAATGCTTCTGTCCTCGCAACATGCGTCGGCGAAATGTGGTGAATGGGAATACCGGCATCACACAATTCCATAAGCTGTGACATCCCTTCCGGCAGATTGCCCAGGTGCACATGCAGCAGCCCTTTTTTTCCGGCCAGCAGTGAGGATACGCGGATGTCACTGATTATTCTTAATAACTCCTGGAAAGAGGGATAGGAGCCACGGTGGTCGGCGAGGGCGATTTTGACACCCAGGATTGCCGGGATAAAGGCCATATCATCGCGAATGGACCGCGTAATTGTCGGGCTGGGTACCGCGTAGGCTCCGGTATGCATATACGCACGCAGACCCTCCAGATTGAGAGACTGCATTTTGGCGTAAAGATCTTTTGGTGAGCGGGATATCGCATCAGTGCCCAGCACGCCGACGACCGTCGTAATACCGGCCTGAATCAAATCGCGCAGTTTGACGGCTGGTGTCCGGCTGGCAAAGCCGGCTTCACCGCCGCCGCCGGTAAGATGGACATGCTGATCGATAATTCCGGGAATTACCCACTTACCGCGGCAATCGATGACTTCTTTGACGCCATCAAAGAGTGCAATATCTTTTTCAACAGCCACAATGCGATCGGCATGTATAAGCAGGGAACAGAGGCCTAAATCCTCTGGGGAAAATACGCGGGCATTGGTCAGTAAAGTAAACATATCGGTCCTGTCAAACGTCAAGGGTGAGAGTCGGCAGGTGAAACGGAATATTGTTGTTATGATGTCCACATTAAAGCCATTACTATAACTGTGACTATTGCCGATTTGTTATCGGTGGATACGGTTATGGCATGATGGGGAATGAGACGTGGATTCGAAGTGGTTAGAAGATTTTCTGGCGTTGAGTCAGTATGGGAATTACTCCCAGGCAGCGATACAGCGGCATATCACCCAACCCGCGCTAAGCCGACGTATAAAGGCACTGGAGGAAATGTTGGGGGTCCCGCTGTTTGACCGCACCACGACGCCCGTTACGCTAACCTGTTATGGCGAACGTTTTGAACCTTATGCCCGGCAAGTCCTCAGTACACTTACGGAGGCGCGCCATGACCTGTGTGCGATGATGCCAGCGACGGACAATACGTTGGTGATGGTGAGTCTGCATACGCTGTCAGTCAATATCCTGCCTGATATGATCAACTATCTGCGCCAGAGTGAACCGCAATTAAACTTCACGGTAAATGCCAGCATTCAGGGGATTGATAATCACTTTAATGCCCTGATAAACCGGCAAATTGATATGCTGGTGACTTACGATTTGCCCTCGTCACAACCGGGGCTGGAGATTGCCGGAGGGCTGAAACGTTCTTTATGGCGATATGAGCGTTTTATCCCAGTGATTTCTGCGCAACTCGCGGACAGACTGGATGATCCGCATACCCCGATCCCCTGGCTATGCTACAGCGACTATACCTTTGTCAGACGTATTATTGATCCGGCAGAACAACGAGTGCGCCCACGGTTGAAAAAAGTGTTTGAGACTGGGCTAAGCGAAACAATACGAGAAATGGTGCTGCGCCATATGGGAATGGCGTGGTTACCCGAATCCATGGTGGCTGAGGAGTTGGTGAATCAGGAAATCATTCACTGTTGGCCAGAAAATTCGGATCTGGTTTGTGAAATCCCTATTGTTGTTTGGGCAAACCTTGACGATCAGCGGTCAGTAATGCAGCGATGCTGGGATAAGTTGCTGCGTTTTTGATTGATGTGGCGATTTTTTCCGCACTTGATACAATGCTAACAAATTGCCCTTGCGAAGGTTATTCGCTTTGGTTAGTATTCACACCCGCTTCAGTGGGAAACAGTTGAAATTCCCGCTTTATTGGTCGAAGCATTGGTACGCGGCAACTCCGCAAGGAACAGGTTGATTATGCACGAAGCTCTTTTGGTAGTTTTCCTTATTGTAGCAATTGGCCTTGTTGGCTTGATCATGCTGCAGCAAGGTAAAGGCGCTGATATGGGAGCCTCTTTTGGCGCAGGCGCTTCTGGTACACTGTTTGGTTCAAGTGGTTCTGGTAACTTCATGACCCGTATGACAGCTGTGTTAGGGACTCTGTTCTTCATTATCAGTCTGGTGCTGGGTAACATGAACAGCAATAAGACCAATAAAGGAAGTGAGTGGGAAAATCTGAGTGCACCGGCGAAAACCGAGCAAACTCAGCCAGCTGCTCCGGCTCAGCCGACCAGCGATATCCCGCGTTAATAGTTGTATCTGTGCTGAGGTGGTGGAATTGGTAGACACGCTACCTTGAGGTGGTAGTGCCCTAACGGGCTTGTGGGTTCGAGTCCCATCCTCAGTACCAATATTCCAAAGAAAAGACGCTGCAAAGCGTCTTTTTTTTCGTCTGTAATTTGTGGCGGCTCCGTAGGTCTGATAAGCGTGGCACCATCAGGCGATGTAATAATGTCGGGTGGCGGTGTAAAAACCTTATCCGACCTACGGGCAACAGAGTATCCCTCTATTCTGCGCATAAAAAAGGCCGCTTTCGCGGCCTTAAGATGGTGAATATTTACTTCGCTTTGTTTTCCAGATTCTCAACCTGTGGCAGACCGGTTGCGGAAGAGGCGGTCAACAGACCAGACTGTGCATAGCCGAACAGCTTCTCACGAGTGTCGGTAATATCCAGGTTACGCATGGTCAGCTGACCGATACGATCGTCTGGTGAGAATACGGAATCACCTTTCTCCATGGTCAAACGTTCTGGTTTGTAGGTCAGGTTGTCAGACACGGTGTTAAGGATTGAATAGTCGTTACCGCGGCGCAGTTCCAGCGTGACTTCACCGGTAATCTGGCTGGCTACCCAACGTTGCAGACCATCACGCAGCATCAGCGCCTGTGAGTCAAACCAGCGCCCCTGATACAGCAGACGACCGAGCTGGCGACCGTGAGCGTGATATTGCTCAATGGTGTCTTCGTTATGAATACCGGTCAGCAGACGTTCGTAGGCGATATGCAGCAGTGCCATCCCCGGGGCTTCATAGATACCGCGGCTTTTTGCTTCAATGATACGGTTTTCAATCTGATCGCTCATACCCAGACCATGACGACCGCCGATACGGTTGGCTTCCAGCATCATCTCAACATCGTCACTGAAGGTCTTACCGTTCAGCGCAACCGGATGACCCTGTTCAAAACGCACGGTCACTTCTTCAGCCGGGATCTTCACGCTCTCATCCCAGAACTTCACGCCCATAATCGGGTTAACGATTTTGACGCTGGAGTTCAGGAATTCCAGATCTTTTGCTTCGTGAGTCGCACCGAGCATATTGGAGTCTGTTGAGTACGCTTTCTCAACGGACATCTTGTAGTCGAAGCCGCAGGCGATCATAAATTCGGACATCTCATGGCGACCACCGAGTTCGTCGATAAAATCGGTATCCAGCCAGGGTTTATAAATCTGTAGTTCGGCGTTGGTCAGCAGACCGTAACGATAGAAACGTTCAATATCGTTGCCTTTATAGGTACTACCGTCACCCCAGATATTTACGCCATCTTCTTTCATGGCGGCAACCAGCATGGTGCCTGTCACTGCGCGGCCCAGCGGGGTGGTATTGAAATAGGTCAGTCCGCCGGTGGTGTTATGGAACGCACCGCACTGAATGGCAGCGATCCCTTCGGCAACCAACTGCTTGCGGCAATCAACCAGGCGAGCATTCTCAGCACCATATTCCATTGCACGGCGAGGAATGGCGTCATAGTCATCCTCATCCGGCTGGCCCAAATTCGCAGTATATGCATATGGGACAGCCCCTTTTTGTCGCATCCACAGCAGTGCTGCACTGGTGTCCAGGCCGCCGGAAAAAGCGATACCAATACGTTGACCTACCGGGAGATGCTTGAGAATCGTCGTCATAAAATAAAACCCTGCTTGATAGACTGGTGAAGAGGTCGGTTTTTTATGTTAAGTGCATTTTTATGCAAAATAAATGAGTTTTCATTTAATCATCTTTTAAAGGTGACAGGAAGAGTTTAGTGATAATTTCGTTAAATAACGGCGTGGGTGGCATATTTATCTTGCTGGGCTAGCGCTGGGCAGCATTCATTCATTTGCATACTAGTAACAAGGTTGACATAACGTATAGAGGATCAATATACTGTGCGCAGATTTTACGTCCCGTCCTCGGTACCAAATCCCAGCAGTATTTGCATTTTTTACCCAAAACGAGTAAAATTTGCCACGTTTCAGGCGCGGGGTGGAGCAGCCTGGTAGCTCGTCGGGCTCATAACCCGAAGGTCGTCGGTTCAAATCCGGCCCCCGCAACCACTTTCCCTTAGAGTTCTTTTTCAAATATACTGTGAAGACTTAGGCCTTCGTAGCTGGATTTGAAAAAAATTCTTTCGGAAGGTTCTCCGAACCGCAGGTGCGGTTATAGGGTTCAGTTATCTAAAGCCCCGATTTATCGGGGTTTTTTGTTATCTGACTACAGAATAACTGGGCTTTAGGCCCTTTTTTTATGTCTTGGGGGTGGGCTTGTCCACATTAGAGCAAAAATTAACAGAGATGATTACAGCGCCAGTTGAAGCCTTGGGGTACGAGCTGGTCGGCATCGAATTTATTCGCGGTCGCACATCCACACTGCGCATCTATATTGATAGTGAAGATGGCATCAATGTTGATGATTGTGCTGATGTGAGCCATCAGGTAAGCGCGGTGATGGATGTCGAAGACCCAATCACTGTTGCCTACAACCTGGAAGTCTCCTCTCCGGGTCTCGACCGTCCTCTGTTCACGGCTGAACACTACGTGCGTTTCCTGGGTGAAGAAGTCACGCTGGTTCTTCGTATGGCGGTACAAAACCGTCGTAAATGGCAGGGCGTTATCAAAGCGGTGGACGGTGAGATGATCACGGTCACAGTCGAAGGTAAAGATGAAGTGTTCGCGCTGAGTAATATCCAGAAGGCGAACCTGGTTCCCCACTTTTAACAGTCTGGATTGAGGTGAAAAGCCCGCGATGAACAAAGAAATTTTGGCTGTTGTTGAAGCCGTATCCAACGAGAAAGCGCTGCCACGCGAGAAAATTTTTGAAGCGCTGGAAAGTGCACTGGCTACAGCAACAAAGAAAAAATATGAACAAGAGATCGATGTCCGCGTAGAGATCGATCGTAAAAGCGGTGATTTCGATACCTTCCGTCGTTGGGTTATCGTAGAAGAAGTCACTCAGCCAACGAAAGAAATTACGCTGGAAGCGGCGCGCTTTGAAGACGAAAGTCTGAACGTGGGTGAATACGTTGAAGATCAGATCGAATCTGTCACCTTTGACCGTATCACTACTCAGACCGCGAAACAGGTTATCGTACAGAAAGTACGTGAAGCTGAACGTGCGATGGTTGTCGATCAATTCCGTGAACACGAAGGCGAAATCGTCACTGGTGTGGTGAAGAAAGTCAACCGTGACAACATTTCCCTGGATCTGGGCAGTAATGCTGAAGCTGTGATCCTGCGTGAAGACATGCTGCCGCGTGAAAACTTCCGTCCTGGCGACCGTATTCGTGGTGTCCTGTACTCTGTGCGCCCGGAAGCGCGTGGTGCGCAGCTGTTTGTGACGCGTTCCAAGCCGGAAATGCTGATCGAACTGTTCCGCATTGAAGTGCCAGAAATTGGCGAAGAAGTGATTGAAATTAAAGCGGCGGCTCGCGATCCGGGTTCTCGTGCGAAAATCGCAGTTAAGACCAACGACAAGCGTATCGATCCGGTCGGTGCCTGTGTTGGTATGCGCGGTGCGCGTGTTCAGGCAGTTTCTACCGAACTGGGCGGCGAGCGTATTGATATTGTCCTGTGGGATGATAATCCGGCGCAGTTCGTGATCAACGCAATGGCGCCAGCAGACGTCGCTTCTATCGTGGTGGATGAAGACAAACACACCATGGATATTGCGGTTGAAGCCGGTAACCTGGCTCAGGCGATTGGACGTAATGGTCAGAACGTCCGCCTGGCTTCACAACTGAGCGGTTGGGAACTCAACGTCATGACCGTTGATGATCTGCAGGCTAAGCATCAGGCTGAAGCACATGCGGCCATCGATACCTTCACTAAATATCTCGATATCGATGAAGATTTCGCGACTGTTTTGGTTGAAGAAGGTTTTGCGACGCTGGAAGAACTGGCCTACGTGCCAATGAAAGAACTGCTGGAAATTGACGGCCTTGATGAACAGACCGTTGAAGCGCTGCGCGAGCGTGCTAAAAACGCACTGACCACTCTGGCACTGGCCCAGGAAGAAAGCCTCGGTGATAACAAACCGGCTGACGATCTGCTGAATCTGGAAGGATTGGATCGTGATATGGCTTTCAAACTGGCTGCCCGTGGTGTTTGTACGCTGGAAGATCTCGCTGAACAGGGCATTGATGATCTGGCTGATATCGAAGGGTTAACCGACGAGAAAGCCGGTGAGCTGATTATGGCTGCCCGTAATATTTGCTGGTTCGGCGACGAAGCGTAATAAACTGTAGCAGGAAGGAACAGTATGACAGATGTAACCGTAAAAACGCTGGCTGCAGAGATACAGACCTCCGTGGATCGCCTGGTACAGCAATTTGCTGATGCAGGTATCCCTAAGTCTGCTGATGACTCTGTGTCCGCACAAGAGAAACAAACCTTGCTGGCGCACCTGAACCGTGAAAACGGTTCCGCGCCGGATAAGTTGACATTGCAGCGTAAAACGCGCAGTACTCTCAATATTCCAGGTACCGGTGGAAAAAGTAAATCGGTACAAATCGAAGTCCGCAAGACACGCACCTTTGTGAAACGCGATCCGCAAGAGGCTGAACGCCTTGCCGCGGAAGAGCAGGCGCAGCGTGAAGCGGAAGAGCAAGCCCGTCGTGAGGCAGAAGAAGCTGCCAAACGCGAGGCGCAACAAAAAGCCGAACGTGAGGCCGCAGAACAAGCTAAACGTGAAGCCGCTGATAAAGCGAAACGTGAAGCTGCGGAAAAAGACAAAGTGAGCAATCAACAGACCGACGATATGACAAAAACCGCCCAGGCCGAAAAAGCCCGCCGTGAAAACGAAGCCGCAGAACTGAAGCGTAAAGCGGAAGAAGAAGCACGTCGCAAGCTTGAAGAAGAAGCGCGCCGTGTGGCTGAAGAAGCCCGTCGTATGGCAGAAGAAAACGAGAAGAATGGTGTGAATAACGCTGAACCTGTTGAAGATACCAGCGATTATCACGTTACCACTTCTCAGCACGCTCGCCAGGCAGAAGACGAAAACGATCGTGAAGTTGAAGGCGGTCGTGGTCGTACTCGCAGTGCGAAAGCTGCGCGTCCGGCGAAGAAAGGCAATAAACACGCCGAATCTAAAGCTGACCGTGAAGAAGCGCGTGCAGCGGTTCGTGGCGGCAAAGGCGGTAAACAACGTAAAGGTTCCGCGCTGCAGCAGGGCTTCCAGAAGCCGGCTCAGGCCGTTAACCGTGACGTTGTGATCGGCGAAACCATCACCGTTGGCGATCTGGCGAACAAGATGGCAGTTAAAGGCTCTCAGGTCATCAAAGCGATGATGAAACTGGGTGCAATGGCAACCATCAACCAGGTTATCGACCAGGAAACCGCACAGCTGGTTGCCGAAGAGATGGGTCACAAAGTTATCCTGCGTCGTGAAAACGAACTGGAAGAAGCGGTAATGAGCGACCGTGACACTGGTGCGGCGGCTGAACCGCGTGCACCTGTTGTGACCATCATGGGCCACGTTGACCACGGTAAAACGTCTTTGCTGGATTACATTCGTTCTACGAAAGTGGCCTCAGGCGAAGCGGGCGGCATTACCCAGCACATCGGTGCGTATCATGTTGAAACCGGTAACGGTATGATCACCTTCCTGGATACCCCGGGGCACGCCGCATTTACCTCCATGCGTGCTCGTGGTGCTCAGGCAACGGATATCGTGGTTCTGGTTGTTGCTGCAGACGACGGCGTGATGCCGCAGACCATCGAGGCTATCCAGCACGCGAAAGCGGCAGGTGTGCCAGTAGTGGTTGCAGTGAACAAGATCGATAAACCAGAAGCAGACCCAGATCGCGTTAAAAATGAACTGTCCCAGTATGGCATCATGCCGGAAGAGTGGGGCGGCGAGAGCCAGTTCGTTCATGTTTCTGCAAAAGCCGGTACCGGTATCGACGAGCTGCTGGATGCTATCCTGCTGCAGGCCGAGGTTCTGGAGCTGAAAGCAGTACGTAAAGGTATGGCGAGCGGTGCGGTTATCGAATCCTTCCTGGATAAAGGACGTGGCCCGGTTGCTACCGTCCTGGTTCGCGAGGGTACCCTGAACAAAGGCGATATCGTACTGTGTGGCTTCGAATACGGTCGCGTTCGTGCGATGCGTAACGAACTGGGTCAGGAAGTGCTGGAAGCAGGTCCGTCCATTCCGGTGGAAATCCTCGGTCTGTCCGGTGTTCCGGCTGCAGGTGATGAAGTGACCGTCGTTCGTGACGAGAAGAAAGCACGTGAAGTTGCGCTGTATCGTCAGGGCAAATTCCGTGAAGTTAAACTGGCTCGTCAGCAGAAATCTAAACTCGAGAACATGTTTGCTAACATGACCGAAGGCGAAGTTCACGAAGTGAACATCGTACTGAAGGCTGACGTTCAGGGTTCTGTAGAAGCGATCTCCGACTCTTTACTGAAACTGTCTACCGACGAAGTCAAAGTGAAGATCATCGGTTCTGGCGTGGGTGGTATCACCGAAACCGACGCTACGCTGGCTGCGGCATCCAACGCGATTCTGGTTGGCTTCAACGTCCGTGCTGATGCTTCTGCACGTAAAGTGATTGAATCTGAAAGCCTGGATCTGCGTTACTACTCCGTCATCTACCATCTGATCGACGAAGTGAAAGCAGCGATGAGCGGCATGCTGTCTCCGGAACTGAAACAGCAGATCATCGGTCTGGCTGAAGTCCGTGATGTGTTCAAATCACCGAAATTCGGCGCCATCGCAGGTTGTATGGTTACCGAGGGTACGATTAAACGTCACAACCCAATCCGCGTTCTGCGCGACAACGTGGTTATCTATGAAGGCGAGCTGGAATCCCTGCGCCGCTTCAAAGATGACGTTAACGAAGTCCGTAACGGTATGGAATGTGGTATCGGCGTTAAGAACTACAACGACGTTCGCGTTGGCGATATGATCGAAGTATTCGAGATTATTGAGATCAAACGTACCATCGCATAATCTTCGTCGTCTTTTGGGCCACAACGGCGTTGGCTGCGCTCGCTCACCCCGGTCACATAGTTATCTATGCTCCCGGGGATTTACGAGCTTGCCACCTTGTTGCCACCCCAAATCCTTAGAAGATGATTAGGCGTAGGCCGGGTAAGCGAAGCGCCACCCGGCAAGAAATTTAAAAAGGGGCTTATGGCCCCTTTTTTGTCTTTATTCTGGAGAATTTATTATGGCGAAAGAATTTGGTCGCCCACAGCGTGTAGCGCAAGAGATGCAGAAAGAGATCGCGCTCATCCTGCAACGCGAAATCAAAGATCCTCGAGTCGGTATGATGACTACCGTGTCCGGCGTTGAGATGTCTCGTGACCTGGCATATGCCAAAGTGTTCGTGACGTTCCTGAACGACCAGGACGAAGCGGCCGTGAAAAATGGTATTAAGGCACTGCAGGAAGCTTCTGGTTTCATCCGCTCTCTGCTGGGGAAAGCGATGCGCCTGCGTATCGTGCCTGAGCTGACCTTCTTCTACGACAACTCGCTGGTCGAAGGGATGCGCATGTCCAACCTGGTGACCAGCGTGGTGAAGCATGATGATGAACGTCGTGTGAACCCTGCGGACGACAGCAAGGAGGACTGATGAGTCGTCCTCGTCGTCGTGGTCGCGACATTCATGGTGTTTTGCTGCTGGACAAACCTCAGGGCATGTCCAGCAATGACGTCCTGCAAAAAGTAAAGCGCATCTACAATGCCAACCGTGCCGGTCATACTGGCGCGTTGGATCCGCTGGCGACAGGCATGCTGCCTGTCTGCCTCGGTGAAGCAACGAAATTTTCACAGTACCTGCTGGACTCTGACAAACGTTATCGTGTGATTGCCCGCCTGGGCCAGCGTACGGATACCTCTGATGCTGATGGGCAAATCGTGCAGGAACGTCCGGTGACCTTTACTGAGGAACAGCTTGCGAGTGCGCTAGAGACTTTCCGCGGCGATATTGAGCAAATTCCATCGATGTACTCGGCGCTGAAATATCAGGGCAAGAAGCTGTACGAATATGCTCGTCAGGGCATCGAGGTGCCGCGTGAAGCGCGCCCAATTACCGTTTATGAACTGCTGTTTATTCGCCACGAAGGGAATGAACTGGAGCTGGAAGTTCACTGCTCCAAAGGTACCTATATTCGTACTATTATTGACGATCTGGGTGAGAAGCTGGGATGCGGTGCACACGTAACGTATCTGCGCCGTCTGACGGTCAGCAAATACCCGGTGGATCGTATGGTTACGCTGGAGCATTTGCACAGCCTGGTTGAACAGGCCGAACAGCAGAGCATTCCAGCGGCGCAGCTACTTGATCCGCTGCTGATGCCAATGGACAGTCCGGCATCGGACTATCCGGTGGTTAATCTGCCTTTAACGTCATCGGTTTACTTTAAAAATGGTAATCCGGTGCGCACGTCGGGCGTACCGCTGGAAGGGCTGGTGCGTGTGACAGAAGGCGATGACGGCAAATTTATCGGCATGGGGGAAATGGATGACGAAGGTCGGGTTGCCCCCCGTCGACTGGTGGTTGAGTATCCTGCATAGCGCTCTCTGTCTTGCGATAAGCAGGCGCTGCGAGTAGAATACTGCCGCTTAACGTCGCGTGAATTGTTTAACAATCTGCGTGGCGTATACACAAAATCATTCGAGCTGCATCAAGGCGGCAAGTCTGAGAATCCTCAGGAGCTTACTTAGGTAAGTGACTGAGGTGAGCGGACGCAGCCAACGCAGAGTCAGTTTGAAGGATAAAGTGTATACACTGGGATAGCTGAATTAGAGATCGGCATCCTTTCATTCTTAATACTTTGGAGTTTTAAAATGTCTCTAAGTACTGAAGCTACAGCTAAAATCGTTTCTGAGTTCGGTCGTGATGCAAACGACACCGGTTCTACCGATGTTCAGGTTGCTCTGTTGACTGCACAGATTAACCACCTGCAGGGCCACTTTGCAGAGCACAAAAAAGATCACCACAGCCGTCGTGGTCTGCTGCGCATGGTTTCTCAGCGTCGTAAACTGCTCGACTACCTGAAACGTAAAGATGTTGCACGCTACACCGCGCTGATCGAGCGTCTGGGTCTGCGTCGCTAATTCTTTCGAGTTTCAGAAAGAGGGGGCCTTCATGGCCCCTTTTTTCCAGCAGATGGCAGCAATTCGCTGGAAACTAATGTATTGTTGCTATGAATGATCTTCCGTTGCAGAGGTTCGCGCGGCTAATGAGAGGCTTTACCCAATGCGTATGGGTTAGGGTTGTCATTAGTCGCGAGGATGCGCAGAAGGTCGGGTATTAACGATGGCGCATAAATGTGCCGTCAAAAAAATAGAGAAAGGATATTATTTTGCTTAATCCGATCGTTCGTAAATTCCAGTACGGTCAGCATACCGTTACGCTGGAAACCGGCATGATGGCGCGTCAGGCGACTGCCGCTGTTATGGTTAGCATGGATGACACTGCGGTATTCGTTACCGTTGTTGGCCAGAAAAAAGCGAAACCAGGCCAGGACTTTTTCCCGCTGACCGTTAACTATCAGGAGCGTACCTACGCTGCTGGTCGTATCCCTGGTAGCTTCTTCCGTCGTGAAGGCCGTCCAAGCGAAGGCGAAACCTTGATCGCGCGTCTGATTGACCGCCCGGTTCGTCCGCTGTTCCCGGAAGGCTTCGTTAACGAAGTTCAGGTTATCGCAACCGTCGTTTCCGTTAACCCACAGGTTAACCCGGATATCGTAGCGATGATTGGTGCATCCGCTGCGCTGTCTCTGTCTGGTATTCCGTTCAACGGCCCGATCGGTGCTGCGCGTGTTGGTTATATCAATGACCAGTATGTACTGAACCCGACTCAGGACGAGCTGAAAGAAAGTAAACTGGATCTGGTTGTTGCCGGTACCGAAGCTGCCGTATTGATGGTTGAATCTGAAGCTGAACTGCTGAGCGAAGACCAGATGCTGGGTGCTGTGGTATTCGGTCACGAACAGCAGCAGGTTGTTATCCAGGCGATCAACGAGCTGGCTAAAGAAGCGGGCAAACCACGTTGGGACTGGCAGCCAGAAGCGGTTAACGAAGCGCTGAACGCGCGTGTTGCTGCACTGGCAGAAGCGCGCCTGAGCGATGCTTACCGTATCACTGACAAACAAGAGCGTTATGCTCAGGTTGACGTGATCAAATCTGAAACCATCGCGCAGCTTACTGCAGAAGATGAAACCCTGGACGCTAACGAGCTGGGTGAAATCCTGCACGCTATCGAGAAAAACGTTGTTCGTAGCCGCGTACTGGCCGGTGAGCCGCGTATTGATGGCCGCGAAAAAGACATGATCCGTGGTCTGGACGTGCGTACTGGCGTTCTGCCGCGTACTCACGGTTCCGCACTGTTCACCCGTGGTGAAACTCAGGCGCTGGTTACCGCAACGCTGGGTACTACCCGTGATGCACAGAACCTCGACGAACTGATGGGCGAGCGTACCGACAACTTCCTGTTCCACTACAACTTCCCTCCGTACTGTGTAGGTGAAACCGGTATGGTCGGTTCTCCGAAGCGTCGTGAAATTGGTCACGGCCGTCTGGCGAAGCGTGGCGTACTGGCAGTGATGCCGGAACTGGATAAATTCCCGTACACCGTTCGTGTTGTTTCTGAAATTACTGAATCTAACGGTTCTTCTTCCATGGCTTCCGTATGTGGTGCTTCCCTGGCGCTGATGGATGCAGGCGTGCCGATCAAAGCGGCTGTTGCGGGTATCGCGATGGGTCTGGTGAAGGAAGGGGACAACTTTGTTGTTCTGTCTGACATCCTGGGCGACGAAGACCACCTCGGCGATATGGACTTCAAAGTGGCGGGTTCCCGCGACGGTATCTCTGCACTGCAGATGGATATCAAAATTGAAGGTATCACCAAAGAGATCATGCAGGTTGCTTTGAACCAGGCTAAAGGTGCACGTCTGCACATCCTGGGTGTGATGGAACAGGCGATCAACGCGCCGCGCGGCGATATCTCTGAATTTGCTCCGCGTATCCATACCATCAAGATCAGCCCGGACAAGATCAAAGACGTTATCGGTAAAGGCGGTTCTGTTATCCGTGCCCTGACCGAAGAAACTGGCACCACCATTGAAATCGAAGATGATGGTACTGTGAAGATTGCTGCGACTGACGGCGAGAAAGCGAAATATGCTATTCGTCGTATCGAAGAAATCACCGCTGAAATCGAAGTAGGTCGTATCTACAACGGTAAAGTGACCCGTATCGTTGACTTTGGCGCATTCGTTGCCATCGGTGGCGGTAAAGAAGGTCTGGTGCACATCTCTCAGATCGCTGACAAGCGCGTTGAGAAAGTGACCGATTACCTGCAGATGGGCCAGGAAGTACCGGTCAAAGTACTGGAAGTTGATCGCCAGGGCCGTGTACGTCTGAGCATTAAAGAAGCAACTGAGCAGTCTCAGCCTGCAGGCGAACCGGAAGCTCCGGTAAGCCAACAAGGCGAGTAAGGTTGCCATTGCCCTCCGTGAAAGCGGAGGGCTTTTAACCCGGCAGGACGCCTTGTTAGCAACCGGGGAACCTGGACGTTCATTCAATCGTTGTCTTCGGGAGTGGGAAATGAAGCCTTTTTTGCGCTGGTGTTTCGTTGCGACAGCACTCACGCTGGCTGGATGCAGTAATTCCGCCTGGCGTAAGAGTGAAGTCCTCGCAGTACCACTGCAACCGACTTTGCAGCAGGAAGTGATTCTGGCACGTATGGAACAAATTCTTGCCAGTCGGGCTTTAACCGATGACGAACGCGCACAGCTTTTATATGAGCGCGGAGTGTTGTATGATAGTCTCGGTCTGAGGGCACTGGCGCGAAATGATTTTTCACAAGCGCTGGCTATCCGACCAGATATGCCTGAAGTATTCAATTACTTAGGTATATATTTAACGCAGGCAGGCAATTTTGATGCTGCCTATGAAGCGTTTGATTCTGTACTTGAGCTTGATCCAACTTACAACTACGCGCACTTGAATCGCGGTATCGCATTGTATTACGGCGGTCGTGACAAGTTAGCGCAAGATGATCTGCTGGCGTTTTATCAAGACGATCCCAATGATCCTTTCCGCAGTCTGTGGCTTTATCTCGCCGAGCAGAAGCTCGATGAGAAGCAGGCTAAAGAAGCGTTAAAGCAACGTTTCGAAAAATCGGATAAAGAGCAATGGGGATGGAACATTGTCGAGTTCTACCTGGGCAACATTAGCGAAGCAACGCTGATGGAACGCCTGAAGGCGGACGCAACGGATAACACCTCGCTCGCTGAGCATCTCAGTGAAACCAACTTCTATTTAGGTAAGTACTACCTAAGTCTGGGGGATTTGGACAACGCTACGGCATTGTTCAAACTGGCGGTGGCTAACAACGTTCATAACTTTGTTGAGCACCGATACGCATTGTTGGAATTATCGCTCCTGGGCCAGGACCAAGATGACCTGGCAGAATCGGACCAGCAATAGCTGACGTACACATCAGCCCGTAATCTTTTTGATTGCCATCACCTTCACGGGTGAGGGCGTTGTTGTTCGTTAATACACCTACTTTGAGCCGGTTCACACTTTTCAATGAAAATTGCAGATCAATTTCATGATGAGTTATGTAGACTGGCCGCCATTAATTTTGAGGCACACGTACTACATGGCTGAATTCGAAACCACTTTTGCAGATCTGGGCCTGAAGGCTCCTATCCTTGAAGCCCTTAACGATCTGGGTTACGAAAAACCATCTCCAATCCAGGCAGAGTGCATTCCGCATCTGCTGGGCGGTCGCGATGTTCTGGGTATGGCCCAGACAGGTAGCGGCAAAACTGCAGCGTTTTCCTTACCGCTGCTCAACAATCTTGATCCTGAGCTGAAGGCACCTCAGATTCTGGTGCTGGCACCGACCCGCGAACTGGCGGTTCAGGTTGCAGAAGCCATGACGGAATTTTCTAAACATATGCGCGGCGTGAACGTGGTTGCCCTGTACGGCGGCCAGCGTTATGACGTGCAATTACGTGCCCTGCGTCAGGGACCACAGATCGTCGTCGGTACGCCGGGCCGTCTGCTGGATCACCTGAAGCGCGGTACTCTGGACCTCTCCAAACTGAGTGGTCTGGTGCTGGACGAAGCTGATGAAATGCTGCGTATGGGCTTCATCGAAGACGTCGAAACGATTATGGCGCAGATCCCGGAAGGTCATCAGACTGCTCTGTTCTCTGCTACCATGCCGGAAGCGATTCGTCGTATTACCCGCCGCTTTATGAAAGAGCCGCAGGAAGTCCGTATTCAGTCCAGCGTTACCACGCGTCCTGACATCAGCCAGAGCTACTGGACTGTATGGGGCATGCGTAAAAATGAAGCGCTGGTGCGTTTCCTGGAAGCAGAAGATTTTGATGCGGCGATTATCTTCGTTCGTACCAAAAACGCGACCCTGGAAGTGGCAGAAGCGTTGGAACGTAGCGGCTATAGCAGTGCTGCACTGAACGGCGACATGAACCAGTCCCTGCGTGAGCAGACTCTGGAGCGTCTGAAAGATGGCCGTCTGGATATTCTGATCGCAACCGACGTTGCGGCCCGTGGCCTGGACGTTGAACGTATCAGCCTGGTTGTTAACTACGACATCCCGATGGACTCTGAGTCTTACGTTCACCGTATCGGTCGTACCGGTCGTGCGGGTCGTGCTGGCCGTGCGCTGCTGTTCGTTGAGAACCGCGAGCGCCGTCTGCTGCGTAACATCGAACGCACCATGAAGCTGACCATTCCGGAAGTCGAACTGCCGAATGCAGACCTGCTGGGCAAACGCCGTCTGGAAAAATTCGCCGCGAAAGTACAGCAGCAGCTGGAAAGCAGCGATCTGGATCAGTACCGCGCTCTGCTGGCGAAAATGCAGCCGGAAGAAGAGCTGGATATCGAAACACTGGCTGCAGCACTGCTGAAAATGGCTCAGGGCGAACGTCCGCTGATCCTGCCGCCAGATGCGCCGATGCGTCCGAAACGCGAATTCCGCGACCGTGATGACCGTGGTCCGCGTGACCGCAACGATCGTGGCCCGCGTGATCGCAATGACCGTGGTGGTGAAGACCGTCCGCGTCGTGAACGTCGTGACGTTGGCGATATGCAGCTGTATCGTATTGAAGTGGGTCGTGATGACGGTGTTGAAGTACGTCATATCGTTGGCGCGATTGCTAACGAAGGTGATATCAGCAGCCGTTATATCGGTAACATCAAGCTGTTTGCTTCCCACTCCACCATCGAACTGCCGAAAGGTATGCCGGGTGACGTGCTGCAACACTTTACTCGTACCCGCATCCTGAACAAGCCGATGAACATGCAGCTGGTTGGCGATGCAGTACCGCACACCGGTGGTGAGCGTCGTGGCGGTGGCCGTTTCAGCGGTGAGCGTCGTGAAGGCGGTCGTGGTGAAGGTCGTGGCTTTAGCGGCGAACGTCGTGAAGGCGGTCGTGGCGATGGTCGTCGTTTCAGCGGCGAACGTCGTGAAGGAAACCGTGGTCCACGTCGTGACGATTCTTCTGCTCCGCGTCGTGATGACTCCGCGGGTCGTCGTCGTTTCGGTGGTGATGCGTAATTCTCGCTAATCTTCGGTTCCATACCGTAAAGTAAAATATACAGCCCCGATCGAAATGATTGGGGCTTTTTTTATTTCCTTTGTACTCATGTACTGGTACAGTGCGGCGCATTGATATGTCGTCACAATATAAATGACTGGAGAGATGGCTGAATGGCAACACTAACCACCACCAAAACGTCACCTTCGCTGCTCGGCGGCGTGGTGATCATCGGCGGCACGATTATTGGCGCGGGAATGTTTTCCCTGCCGGTGGTGATGGCAGGTAGCTGGTTCTTCTGGTCAATGGCTGCACTGATCTTTACCTGGTTCTGCATGTTGCATTCAGGGCTGATGATCCTTGAAGCTAACCTTAACTACCGGATTGGCTCCAGCTTCGATACCATCACCAAAGATCTGCTGGGTAAAGGCTGGAACGTCGTTAACGGCATTTCCATTGCTTTCGTACTCTATATCCTGACTTATGCCTACATTTCGGCGAGTGGTTCGATTCTGCACCACACTTTCTCGGAGATGTCGCTGAACGTTCCGGCGCGTGCGGCAGGTTTTGGCTTTGCTCTGCTGGTGGCGTTTGTCGTGTGGCTAAGTACCAAAGCGGTCAGTCGCATGACGGCGATTGTGCTGGGGGCGAAGGTGATTACCTTTTTCCTGACTTTCGGTAGCCTGTTAGGGCACGTCACGCCGACCACATTATTTAACGTAGCGGAAAGCAACGCATCGTACACCCCGTATCTGTTGATGACGCTGCCGTTTTGTCTGGCGTCGTTTGGCTACCACGGTAACGTCCCGAGCCTGATGAAGTACTACGGTAAAGATCCGAAGACCATCGTTAAGTGCCTGGTCTACGGTACGTTGCTGGCTCTGGGACTGTATACCGTATGGTTGTTGGGGACGATGGGCAATATCCCACGCCCGGAGTTTATCGGTATTGCACAGCAGGGCGGTAATATTGATGTGCTGGTCCAGGCGTTGAGCGGTGTACTGAACAGCCGCAGTTTGGATTTGCTGCTGGTGGTGTTCTCCAACTTTGCAGTGGCGAGTTCGTTCCTCGGTGTGACGCTGGGGCTGTTTGATTACCTCGCGGATCTGTTTGGCTTTGACGACTCTGGTATGGGACGTTTTAAAACGGCATTACTGACGTTTGTACCGCCTATTGTGGGGGGCCTGCTGTGGCCGAACGGCTTCCTGTACGCCATTGGTTATGCAGGACTCGCAGCAACCATCTGGGCCGCAATTGTCCCGGCGTTGCTGGCACGTAAATCCCGTGAGCGTTTTGGTAGCCCGAAATTCCGCGTCTGGGGTGGCAAGCCGATGATTGCGCTGATTCTGGTATTCGGTATTGGCAACGCAGTTATCCATATTCTGTCGAGCGTGAATCTGTTGCCTGTGTACCAGTAACGTTTTAGTGCCGGATGGCGGAGGCTCCTTATCCGGCCTACTTGATTCTGTAGGCCCGGTAAGCGAAGCGCCACCGGGCAAAACAATGCACTATCCCACTAACTCTTCTTTCACCTGCATCGCCAGCTCAAACGAATGCAGACGTGCCTGATGGTCAAAAATCTGCCCGTTAACCATAATTTCATCGGCCTGGGTTTCACGCAGAATTGATTCCAGTCCGTGACGCACTTTCGCTTTATCACCGACCAACGACATGCTTAACGCCTGCTGTACGCCATACTGCTCGGATGCTGACCACAGCTGATGCATATTCTCCACCGGCGGCGGGAGTTGCCCCGTTTCTCCCCGACGCAGTTTCATAAACGCCTGCTGCATTGAGGTGAAGAGAAAATCAGCATCGCGATTGCTGTCGGCAGCGATGATATTGATACACACCATCGCATACGGCGTGGCCAGACGTGCGGAGGGTTTGAACTGGGTGCGATAGAGATGTAGCGCCTGGTGCAGCATATCCGGTGCGAAGTGTGAGGCGAAGGCAAACGGCAGGCCAAGCTGGGCTGCCAGCTGTGCACTGTACAAACTGGAGCCTAACAGCCAGACCGGGATTTGCTCACCATAGCCAGGAACCGGGCGTACCTGTGGATTTGGGTCACGGGCGTCAAACCAGTCCACTAGCTCTGTCACATCGCGGGGGAAGTTATCAATATCGCCACTCATATGGCGACGCAGTGCGCGCATGGTGGGTTGATCGCTGCCCGGCGCACGACCCAGCCCGAGGTCAATCCGCCCCGGATACAGCGTATTCAGCGTGCCGAACTGCTCCGCAATCACCAGCGGCGAATGGTTTGGGAGCATGACGCCACCGGATCCCAGATGCAGGGTGGTGGTATTGGCCGCCAGAAAGCCTAACAACACCGAGGTCGCCGCGCTGGCGATGCCGGTCATATTGTGATGTTCTGCCAGCCAGTAGCGGTGGTAGCCGCGTTTTTCAGCGAGCTGTGCGAGTTCGAGCGAATGGGAGAAGGCTTCTCGCGCGGAGGAACCCTGAGGGATCGGCGCGAGATCCAGCACCGAGAACGGAATGGTTTTGTCAGTCATAACGGCTCACTTTGTTACCGGTTAATCTTTTAATATTGCATTAAAGATTAGCGAGTGTTGTTAACAAAGTGAGCTATTAATCACATCTGCAGCTCCAGCCCGGCCAGACGCTTCCAGTAGCCGTTGCAGTCACTGTGGGAGGCAAGTGGTAACGGGGCACTGCCATTCTCGTTGGCACGGAAGGCATCCAGCATGGCGAATGTCTCGGTTCCCAGTGGGGAAAGGCGCACAATATCAACCAGCCCCTGCATGGACGTTAGCTCGTTACCGAGGTTGTAGACGTAGCCGCTCATGGTCTGAATACCGTTGAGGACAAAGACCTGCTGATTCTCCTGCGACAGAACATCACGCCCGTTGGGGTATTTGATGCAGCAGGTTTCGCACTCGTCTTTAGGCTTATCTTCGGAGCGTGCGGTAAAGCAGCGGGCAGAGTAGGCCAGCGGCAGATGCCCGTAGCTCAGAACTTCGGTTTCAAACTGATTGCGAATACCCAGTTCGTCACACTGGTTGAGCAGGTTCACCAACCAGTCGCGCGACAACTCAACCGGCATACACCAGCGCACCATGCCTTGCTTGAGCAGAATACGCAGCGTCACGGCGTTGTAGCAGTTGAGCGCGTGCCCGGCGACGAATGGCAGCTTACGCTCGGCGCACATGTTCACCACGCCGAGGTCGCTGGCTTCCAGCAGGAAGTCACCGTTTTCCACATAGCGCTTCAGTTCTCCCAGTTCTGAGGAGGCCTGCACCAGCGCCAGCGTAGAGAGCACCACCTGTTTGCCGCTGCCGGCGAGAGATTTCGCCATATCGAGCCAGTCACCTACTTTGGTCGCACGGCGCTTGCTGCACACCGCTTCGCCCAGATAGATAACGTCGGCCTGGCTGGTCGCGGCCTGCTGATAAAAGTCTTCCAGCGTCTCTTTCGACCAGTAGTAGAGCACCGGCCCTAATGAATATTTCATTGCTTTTCTCACTGCCATTTACGGTGATACGCACCAAGCGTGGTCTGCGTGCCTTCGGACATGGAGCCCAACGTTTCCATCCATTCAGGCTGTGGAACGAAGTTCTGCGGGGAGGCTTTGCAGCGGTCGATCGCCTGACGCCAGACTTTCGCTACCTGGCTGACATAGGCCGGGCTACGCTGGCGACCTTCGATTTTCACCGAGGCAATATTGGCGGCCAGCAGTTCTGGCAGCAGTTCGAGCGTATTCAGGCTGGTGGGTTCTTCCAGCGCGTGGTAGCGCTCGCCATCTACCAGATAACGCCCTTTACACAGCGTTGGATACCCAGCGTTTTCGCCATCCTGATAGCGATCGATCAGCACCTCGTTCAGGCGAGATTCCAGACCCTGCGCGGTCTGCTGCCAGCGCACAAAGCGGGCGGGAGAGCAGGCGCCGACGGTGTTGGGAGATTCACCTGTCAGGTAAGACGAAAGATAGCAGCGGCCTTCCGCCATAATGCACAGGCTGCCGAAGGCAAACACTTCTAACGGAACCGGCGTCACACGCGCGAGTTGTTTCACCTGATGAATGGACAGCACGCGCGGCAGTACCACGCGCGCGACGTCAAAATTGCGGTGATAAAAATTTACCGCCTCTTCATTGGTTGCCGATGCCTGAACAGAGACATGGCGCTCAATATGTGGATAGCGCTCTGCGGCATACTCAAGCATGGCGAGATCGGCGAGGATCAGCGCATCCGCACCCAGTTGTGCCGCCATATCCACAGCACGCTGCCAGCGAGCGTAACCATCCGGGTGGGCAAAAGTGTTAATGGCGATGTGCAGTTTACGGCGATGCTGATGGACGAAACTCACCGCTTCCTGCAATTTTTTCTCGGTAAAATTAAGGCCGGCGAAATGACGGGCGTTGGTATCATCTTTTAGCCCGATGTACACAGCATCAGCGCCGTTCTCGATGGCCGCCTTAAGCGCCGGGAGATTTCCGGCAGGGCAGAGCAGCTCCATAATTTATCCTGAAAGTTACGCCGCCTGGGCGCAAAAATGTTAACGAAGAGGGATTTTAGTTAACCTTGCTGAGACAATTTTTGATTTGAGGCAGTTAAAGTTGTATTGGTATCACCAATAAAGAGGTAACAATTTCGTATTGAATTGTTGATTTATGCCGCTATGTCGTTTATTTGATATGGCAAAATAGCAGGACTATTGAAACAGGGAGTAAAGCTCGTGTTGGATAAACTGCGTTCACGCTTAGTACATTTAGGTCCTTCTCTGATGAGTGTACCGGTTAAACTGACGCCCTTTGCGCTGAAGCGCCAGGTTCTGGAGCAGGTCCTGAGCTGGCAGTTTAGTCAGGCGCTGGCCGATGGGGAGCTGGAGTTTCTCGACGGTCGCTGGCTGAGCATTCATGTGCGCGATATTGGCCTCAGATGGTATACCTCAGTAGAGAACGGCAAGCTTATCGTCAGTGAGAGCGCAGATGCTGATGTGAGTTTTAGCGCCGATGCCAGCGATCTTCTGATGATCGCGGCGCGTAAGCAGGATCCAGATACGCTTTTCTTCCAGCGTCGCCTGGTGATCGAAGGTGATACAGAATTAGGGCTGTATGTTAAAAATCTGATGGACGCCATCGAACTGGAGCAGATGCCGAAAGCATTACGTGTCATGCTGCTGCAGTTGGCGGATTTTGTTGAGGCGGGTATGAAAACGTCGCCAGAAACCAAACAGACCTCGGTAGGTGAAGCATGCTGATTCGAGTTGAAATTCCCATTGATGCCCCAGGTATTGATGCGCTGCTGCGTCGTTCATTTGAAAGCGATGCGGAAGCGAAGTTAGTGCACGACCTGCGCGAAGACGGTTTCTTAACGCTGGGTCTGGTTGCTACCGATGATGAAGGTCAGGTAGTGGGCTACGTCGCATTCAGCCCTGTTGATGTGCAGGGTGAAGATCTGCAGTGGGTCGGCATGGCACCGTTAGCGGTAGATGAAAATTACCGTGGGCAAGGCCTGGCGCGTCAGCTGGTTTATGAAGGGCTGGATTCTCTTAACGAGTTTGGCTACGCCGCGGTGGTCACCCTGGGCGATCCGGCATTGTACAGTCGCCTGGGCTTCGAACTGGCGGCTCATCACGACCTGCGTTGCCGCTGGCCGGGTACAGAAAGTGCCTTCCAGGTGCATCGCCTGGCGGAAGATGCGCTGGAGGGCGTATCTGGCCTGGTGGAATATCACGACCATTTCAACCGCTTTTAAGTGTCGGGGGTTTGCAGGCTCCTCAGTAGAGTCTCAAACCCTTCACCTTCCACAAGGCGCTCTTTCTGGCGTTTTGTAAGCTGCTTGACCCGATACTCTATGCGCAGGGCCAGCGAGCGATCGCCGACTTGTGCCGCAAATGCCAGAGTGAGCTCTCCCTTCCCGCGTAGCGCTTTCGCACCTTTTCCGCTCTGATGCTGCTGATAGCGGCGTTGTACATCGGTGGTTATTCCGGTGTACAGGGCATTGTCTGCGGTACGGATCAGATACAGATACCAGGGTGTCATTGTTACCATCGACATGATAATTTTCAGTCCTACAGTATAAAAGAGAACAGAAATGGAAACACTGACTGCGGTGACGCGTTGGCTGGCAAAGCAGCACGTCGTGACCTGGTGTGTACACCATGACGGTGAATTGTGGTGCGCCAATGCGTTTTATCTGTTTGATGCGCAAAAGGTTGCGTTCTATGTGCTCACCGAAGAGAAGACCCGCCATGCACAGATGTCTGGCCCGCGTGCGTCCGTTGCCGGAACGGTAAACGGTCAGCCTAAAACGGTCGCGCTGATTCGCGGCGTTCAGTTCAAAGGGGAAATCCGCCGCCTGGAGGGAGAAGAGAGCGACGCTGCGCGTAAAGCGTATAACCATCGTTTCCCTGTCGCCAGGATGCTGTCAGCGCCCGTGTGGGAGATTCGGCTGGATGAAATCAAGTTCACTGACAATACGCTGGGCTTTGGCAAGAAGATGCTCTGGCTGCGTGATCTATAGTTAGAAGATCGATTGAGGGTGCGGGGGACGGAAAAGTAATGAGCCAGGTGTTAATAACAGGTGCCACTGGGCTGGTGGGCGGAAATTTGCTGCGGATGTTGCTGAATGAACCCCGAATCCATGCTATCACCGCACCGACACGACGACCATTGGCAGATACGGTCGGGGTCTATAATCCGCACGATCCACAGTTAAGTGATGCGCTGGCGCAAGTTACTGACCCGGTCGATATTGTTTTTTGCTGCCTGGGTACGACCCGACGTGAAGCGGGTAGCAAAGAGGCGTTTATCCATGCGGATTATACGCTGGTGGTGGACACCGCCCTGACAGGGCGTCGGCTGGGTGCCCAGCATATGCTGGTGGTGAGTTCGATGGGCGCCAATGCGCATTCGCCGTTTTTTTATAATCGGGTGAAAGGGGAAATGGAGCAGGCGCTGATCGCTCAGAAATGGCCACGATTAACGATTGTCCGGCCTTCGATGTTGCTGGGTGACAGGGAACAACAGCGAATGAACGAAAGGCTTTTTGCGCCGTTATTCAAGCTGCTACCGGGAAACTGGAAGTCCATTGAGGCGCGTGATGTCGCGCGGGCAATGCTGGCGGAAGCGATGTCGCCGGATCATGAAGGCGTTTCAATCCTCACGTCCTCAGCGCTTCGGGAGAGGGCGAAATAGCCCGGCTAATCAACCGGGCTATTAATAGGCTACTTGATGAACGTAAAGGCGGTGGTGACGCGTTTCACGCCGCTTACCCGGCTGGCGATATCCGCTGCCGCTTTCGCTTCGCGCTCAGTCACCAGACCCAGCAGGAAGACTTCTCCATTCTCGGTGGTGACTTTAACGTTTGACGATTTAACCTGATCGCTGGTTAGCAACTGGGAGCGCACTTTGGTGGTGATCCAGGTATCGTTGGACGCATCGCCCAGGCCGATAGGTTGGCCCTGACGGATCTCATTAAAGACTTCCGTTGTGCCCTCCACACCCATTGCAATTTGTTTTGCTCGTGCAGAGAGTTCACTATTCGGCGACTGGCCGACCAGCAGGACTTTGCCCTGATATGCGCTCACGTTGATGCGCGCTTCTTTCTTGATCTGGGCATCTTTCGACAACGCCGTATTGACGCGTAATTCCAGGGTCCCATCATCTACCTGGGTGCCGACACTGCGAGGATCCGTTGCTGCTTTCGTCCCGACAGCTGCTGTTCCGACAACGGCGGCAGCTACACAGCCTTGCAACAGCAACGCTGAGAGAACGACGGCGAGCGGCGAAAATGCCTTCATGTGTACTCCTTAATCATCCTGGTGAGGGAAAAGCGTGTTATCAATGAGATCGCAAAGGCAATTGACCGTCAGCATATGCATTTCCTGAACGCGGGCGCTGTGGTGTGAAGGGATGCGGATTTCAACGTCCTGTGGCCCCAACAATCCGGCCAGTTCCCCTCCGTCATAACCGGTCAACGCAACGATCGTCATGTCGCGCGTAACGGCTGCTTCAACGGCTTTTACGATATCGCGGCTATTACCACGCGTAGAAATTGCCAACAGAACATCACCTGCATGTCCCAGCGCACGGACTTGTTTTGCATAAACTTCGTCGTGCAGGCGATCGTTGGCAATCGCAGTTAAGACCACATTATCAGTATTTAGTGCAATCGCAGGTAAACTGGGTCGCTCTGTTTCAAAACGGTTGATCATGCTGGCAGCAAAATGCTGTGCGTTGGCAGCGGATGTCCCATTACCACAACAGAGAATTTTGTTGCCATTGAGCAGGGACTGAACCAGCGTCATGGCTGCACGGGAGATCGCATCCGGGAGTGCTTCAGCCGCAGCTATCTGAGTTTGAATGCTTTCTGTAAAGCAGACTTTGATTCTGTCTAACACGCTAATCCTTAAGTACCAGGCACGTCAGGTTATTTTATTTGCCTGATGGGCAGGTTCTGATTCAACTATATGAGCGGTCGTTGAACGCGTTCTTAAACCACTCAACATCATTTCCGGTGAAGGCTAACACATCGAACCGGCAATCCACAGTATCAAAACTCCCATTGTGGCGCGCAAGCCACAAGCGGGCGGTCTGTAATAATTTGTGTTGTTTGCTGCGGGTCACACTCGCCGCCGCGCCGCCAAATTGGGCGGACCGCCGGTAGCGGACCTCGACAAAGACGGTGGTCCTGCCTTCACGCATTATCAGGTCGATTTCGCCGCCACGTTCACGTACGTTGGCGGCGAGAAAACGCAGTCCTTTGCTTTCCAGCCAGTGACGCGCAGTTGTTTCCCACGTATCACCGGTCTGTTTGCTCGTTAACTGGCGGGGACGACCTGTCCTTGCTGGTATTTGAGCCATGATAACTTCCTGTTAATCACGCAATCCTGAGTTGCGGTCAATGCGCCGGTGTTGCCGTTAATTTCGAAGCCCTGCACCTGACGCATTTGCGAGAAATGATTAGCGAGCGACCAGGCATCAACACCCATTGCATACATGCGCGCAAGCGAGTAGTCATTGCGTACTGCACTAAGCGCTTGCTGCATGAGCGGCTCGTTGCCGCCAGCCAGCATTGGAATTTCGCTGTACTGCAGGCCTTCCATCTCCAGACGGAAATCAGGACCAGCGGTACCCTGCGCGCTACGGGAACTGGCATAAAGTGTTGCGCCGCTCTGGCTGCCGTTACGCATGGCGATCATCGGTTTAATAAACGCAATTTCTTCCGGCGTCGCCAGAATATACACAGCATCAACACGACCGCTGCCGCCAGTGATTTGGGCATCGGTAGGCGCTGCCGGTATCGTCAGACCGCCAATCGTCACGCCAGGTTGCGCAGGCACAGAGGACGCCACCGGGCTACCCGTCAGGGAAATCCCCGAACCGCCGTTGACACCCATTTTAAGCTCAGCGGTCGACCCGAACTTCTGCTGCAGCACCGTGCCGCCACCCAGTTTTTGCCATTCCTGAGCAAAGGCATTGGCGACACGATCGCCCAGACTGCTGCGTGGGATCAGCAGCAGCGGAGCCTGCTTGCCCTGGGCGTGAATATGACGTGCGGCATCGCGCGCTTCATCTTCTGGTGATAGTGCGAAGTAGCACACATTCGCCAGATTCTTCACCGACTCGGGCTGGTTTAGTGCCAGTACGTTGAGCGGTGTATTGCTTTTCATCAGCTCTTCGACATTGTTCTTCAACAGCGGGCCGACAACAATGCTGGCGCCATCCTGCTGCACCTGAGCCAGGATCTGATTCAGCGGCTGTGATGACGTGTCGTAAATTTTCAGCTCTGCGGACGGATTCGCCGGCGCGCTGGCCGTCGTTGCCGGTTGAACTGGCGCAGTCTGAGGCACTGCGGCCGCTGGCTGTACTGGCGTATCGTTGGTCAGATCGCTGACAGAAGCCTGAGCGGGACTGGCGACGCCGTCAGTCGTCTGTGGTTGTGCCGTTGTTACACCTGCATCAGTGTTAGCTGCAGGTACGGCGGCAACAGGTGCAGCGACCGGTTGAGTACCCATATTTTTTGCCGCTTCAAAGCCCTGCTGAATGGTTCGCCCAAAAACAGCGGCCTGGCCATTCAGAGGCAATAGCAGTGCTATCTTGCTGGTGGAGGCGGGCTTAAAGCTCTGAACGTTGACGAGCTGCGTAGGCAACAGTTTCGCCCCAGGATTTTGTGGGTAACGTTTTTGCCAGTCGGCAATACCCGCTTTCATCATGTTTGGATCGTTACGGTTATCGAACCAGACGCGCTGGAGATCCAGCCAGCCTTGTAGAACGTTTTCATCAGCGTTGATGACCAGCGTCTGTGCTTGTTCTGGCGTCATTGACGACAGGGCCTGCCAGGTTGCATCAATATTTTTCTGCTTATCGTTGGCGGCCAACAGCGGTTCCTGAGCGATCAGCGCGCGTAGCAGCGTGAGCGACGGACGACCCTGGTTGGCGTCAATTTGCGCCTGCCAGTAACGTGCTTGCTGGTTTTGCGAGAAATCGGCTGGTTTTAACTGACCCAGTAGCGCCTGTGCGCCAGCGATATCTTTCTGCGCAAGTTTGATTTCGACGGCCAGTAGTGACTGTTCAGGACGCTGGGTATCGTTCAGTTGCTGCGGTAACTGGTTGAACAACTCGACCGCCTGCTGGCTCTTGCCTTCTTTCAGCAGTGCACGAATGGCGAGTAATTGCCAGTTGGTCTTGCTATCATCTGAGCTTTGCTGCATTTGCTGCAGATAAAAGCCGGAATCAGCCTGTGCTGTGCCCTGCATATGGGCAGCACTCTGGTCTGGCGCCTGGGTGCCACAGCCTGCGAAAATCAATGCTGCCAGAATGACAGGCAGCGCGCGTGCAGCTTTCAAACGAGAAAATGTTGAGGGTACCATACTGTATCCAGTGATATTTTTTACGCAATGCTCAATATTAAATCGGCAATACGGACGACACAATGAAACAACACGAATCGGCGGATAATTCTCAAGGCCAACTCTTTATTGTACCTACTCCTATCGGAAATTTGGCTGATATTACCCAACGAGCGCTCGAAGTTTTACAAGCCGTTGATTTGATTGCCGCTGAAGATACTCGTCATACAGGGCTATTGTTACAACACTTCGCGATTAACGCGCGATTGTTCGCCCTGCATGACCACAACGAGCAGCAAAAGGCCGAAACGCTGGTGGCAAAGCTCAAAGAAGGGCAAAACATTGCGCTGGTTTCCGATGCCGGAACACCGTTGATTAACGATCCCGGCTACCATCTGGTGCGCACCTGTCGCGAAGCGGGGATCCGCGTGGTACCTCTGCCTGGCCCTTGTGCGGCGATTGCCGCGTTGAGTGCTGCAGGTCTGCCATCAGATCGTTTCTGCTATGAGGGGTTCCTGCCAGCCAAATCTAAAGGGCGTCGTGATGCGATGAAAGCCATTGAGGCTGAACCACGTACGCTTATTTTTTATGAATCCACTCACCGCTTGCTAGACAGCCTGGAAGATATGGTAGCGGTCTGGGGCGAATCCCGTTATGTCGTGCTGGCGCGTGAACTGACCAAAACCTGGGAAACCATTCATGGTGCGCCGGTGGGGGAGTTGCTGGCGTGGGTTAAAGAAGACGAAAATCGCCGTAAAGGTGAAATGGTGCTGATTGTCGAAGGGCATAAAGCGCAAGAAGACGACCTTCCGGCTGATGCGCTGCGTACGCTGGCCTTATTGCAGACAGAATTGCCGCTGAAAAAGGCCGCCGCGCTGGCCGCAGAAATCCACGGCGTGAAGAAGAATGCGCTGTATAAGTATGCGCTGGACCAGCAGGGAGCGTAAAAGTGAGCCCCTACCAACCACCTTTTACCGTTACGCCATTGATCCTCAATCAAGTCATTGAGGTTGGTGAGTTGATGGGGCTTGTCGATAACCCGGGCCAATTGCGATCCGGCAATATCGGTGTTTACAGGGAAAAGTAACCATTATCTCTGCTTTGCAAGAGGGATTAGGACAATCATCGGCCGTGTCGGAAGAAATGTCGGAGGAAAGGCCGTCTGATTTACTGGATATGGAAAAGCGCATTCTACAAATCTTGTCGAATCAGCCTGGTAGATCTGCCAAAAGTATCGCTGATGAGTGTGAAATCTCACCCCGAACAGTTGAACGCTATCTGAAAGCGTTGCAGCTAAAAGGTAAACTGCAACGTGTTGGCGCGACGAAACGGGGGATGTGGCGGGTGCTGTAAATTTTATTTATCAGGATATTGTGAGCCGTCAATTAGGCAACTCACATTGCTGTGCAGCCACAAAAATGAAGCAGGAATTGCAGTAGTAACAGTGGCGGCCAGGTATTTTTCTACCGCATCATGCTTCCCTTCACCTGCTATCAGCAACAAGATCTCTTTTGCATTCAGGATGTCCTTCAACCCGAGCGTAACGCCGCGAGTTACAGGATTAGTGGCCGTTTTTAACATGTCATGATGGCGCGTTTTCTCATCAAGTACGCTGATATGGCAAAACGGTTCCAGGAACTCCGCGGGTTCATTCAGTCCCAAATGGCCATTTTTGCCGATTCCGAGCAGACATAAATCAAGGCCGCCACGGCTGGCAATAATCTCGGTGATGCGTTCGCATTCCTGCTCGTTAACATTTTCAGATTGAAAACCGACCAGCTGTTCTGCTCGTAAACCCAGTGGTTGAACGATATGTTGTTGCAGGAAATATTGGCACGTTACTGGAGAGTTCAGGGGAATGCCAATCCACTCATCCAGTTTTACGAAAACTACCCGGCCAATATCGATCTGACGCTGGTTAATTTTCTCGACAAAATAGCGATAGGTGAGAAGCGGAGTGCCTCCGGTTGCCAGACAGATGGTGGCATCAGGTTTCTTCTGTATCAGCGTAATTAACTGCTCGCTGGCGCGATCGCTCAATACGTCATAATTGTCGCAGTACTGGGTGTATTGCATTTTTCGAGTCCTTTTGAAGGAGGATGTTGCTGGCCGCTTCATCCTCTTTTCGTTTAAAGAATGCCAAGTGCTGACGAGATAATTGACAGTACAAACGTTACACCGATTAACAGTACAGGATGTGCTTTTTTCACCCGCAACAGGTAGTACATCAGCAGCGTGTAGCCCATCGGTAAAATATTCGGGAATACTTTATCGAAAAAATCCTGCTGTAACGCCACGCTGTGGGTACTGTCGATCGCGAAGGAAGTTACAACATTGATATGCACATAGGAGGCGATGAGCCCACCGATAACGGTTATCCCGAGGATCGTTGCTGAGCGGGCGATCATCTGCGAATTTTCCCGTACTTTATCGATAGCTTTAACCCCGACCGAGTAACCAACGTGCGTCCAGCCGACACGCAGGAAAAAGATCATCAAATAAACGGCGAAAAACAGAATTGGCCCCAGTATGTTCCCCTGACTGGCGAAAGAGGAGCAGATCCCCGCCATAATGGGCAGCAAGGTGAACCAGAAAATGGCATCGCCGATCCCGGCGATGGGTCCAAACAATGCCACTTTCAAGCCCTTAATCGTGTCGCGATTTTCTCCCTTCTCTTCCATTGAGATTAGAAGTCCCATCAGGAAGCCAACCAGGTTTGGGTGGGTATTGATAAATTCCAAATGATCTTTCATTGCCGCGCTGAGACCGGCTTTATCATCCTTATAGATTTTTTTCAGTGCCGGGAGCATTGCCCAGGTAAAACCTCCCGCCTGCATCCTCTCATAGTTAAAGCTGGCCTGAAGAAGGGACGATCGAAACCCCAGGCGAGTAATGTCTTTTTTACTGATTTCAGATCCCATTGCTGTAGTCCTCTTCTTCATTGTTCTTATTGGCGACAGGCTGAGGTTGAGCCTGCTGTTTGGCTTTCGCATTGAAAAACTCATATACGGCGAAGCCTGCGCCTAATACGGCGACGGGCAGAAGGTTGTTAACCTGGATGTAGCAAACGAAAAGGAAGCCAGCAATCAGGTATGGAATGTACTGTGCTTTAAACATCACGCGGAGCAACAAACCAAAACCGACTGCGGGCAAAATGCCCCCGGCCACTTCAAATCCATGTGTTAACCAGGCGGGCATGGCTTTTACCAGAGACTGCATAGCGCCTTGTGCCAGATACGTACACAGGAAGGCTATGATGGCGTAAGAAGAAGCCACAATCAGCGTTGTCAGCCAGTTCAAACGTGTAAATGCGCCTGTGTTTGCTTCTTTCGCACAGCTATCTGCTTTCGCCATGAACAGGGAAAATGCAGAGTAAAAGAACAATATGACGTACTGCATCAAGAGGCTGAAAGGTAAGCCAAGACCGATAGCTGTTTTAGCATCCACACCGGTAGACCATGCTATTACCGTGGTCATTAAACCTGCCATGATGGGGTTCGGCGGTTGTACTCCACCTGCGGGTGTCAAACCGGCAAAGGCCAGTTCTGTCAGACCACCCGTTATCAGGCCAATATGAATATCGCCGAGAATAGCGCCGGTTAGAGTACATACAATGATTGGCCGGAATAAAAACAAGGCTTCCAGCCAAAAATCTATTCCAAGGAAGAAGACTAATGCAGCCAGGGATATACCCTGAAGTAGGGTTATTTCATGCATGTCGGACACCTCAAATAAATAAATCCTTTTATTATGAATAAATCTGATTTATCCCTTACTCAGGGATCTGTTCTTTTTGATCGCCGGGGACATCCTGAATAAAAATATTAATGCCTTTTTTCTTAATAAATTGAAGATCTTCAAGATCCTGCTCGTTAACATAAACCTTGCTACTGATCTGCTTTTTACCTTCTGAAAAATGCATATTACCTACATTGACATCCTTCAGAGTAATGCCTCCTTCAAGCAATTTTCTGACCGTTTGTGGGGTCCGGCAAATCAGGAAGATTTTCTGATGTGGTGCGGCCTTACCGATAACGTTGATGGTTTTTTCTATAGAAAAAAAGCGGATGCCAAAACCATAGGTTTCAGCGGTGATGCCCATTAATTTCTGCTGGATCTCATCTTGAGCAACGTCATCATCAACGACGACTAACAGGTTTGCACCAATTGTTGATGTCCATGTCACGCCAACTTGTCCGTGAACTAAGCGGTTATCAATACGGGTTAAAAGAATATTTGGACTGCTCATAATTAAATCCTCACCATAAAATAATTGAATGACATAGATTATTGAAATATATTATTATCGCAGCACTAAATTAATAGATTTATTCAGCGTGATTTAAAAATCAGACCTCCTTTGTTATTTGAACAATGAGTGCTACCTGACATTATGCAGATAGCACTCGTGAATAAAAAAGAGATATAACGATGGTCACGATAATTCGCAGGCCGCCATCAATTTGTTTGCTGAGCCACATACATTGATTTTGCTACGCACCACTTCTTTCATCGCATCCATACCGACCCGCATGTAGTAGCGCGGATCGTTGCCCTGCGGATTTTCTGCAAACCATGCTTTGACCGCGTCGGCAAAGGCAATTTTCAGCTCAGTGGCGACGTTAACTTTGCACACGCCAAGCTCGATCGTGCGGCGGACGTATTCGTCAGGGACGTCGCTTGCGCCATGCAGCACTAGCGGAATGTCCACTACCTCACGAATTTCACCCAGGCGCTGGAAATCGATTTTAGGCGTTTTGGTGTACAGGCCGTGTGCTGTGCCGATGGCCACTGCAAGGCTATCTACGCCGGTACGCTCTACAAACCGTTTGGCTTCTTGCGGATCGGTGAGGAAGGCGCTTTCGGCATCCACGCTCATGTCATCTTCAACACCGCCGAGTCGACCTAACTCTGCTTCAACACTGCAATCTTTGGCATGGCAAAAATCGACGACAGATTTCACCAGCTTTACGTTTTCTTCAAACGGGAAGTGGCTACCGTCGATCATTGCGCTACGAACGCCAGCATTTACTTTGCGGCGGATATCGTCCAGAGATTCATGATGATCGAGATGTAACGCCAGCGGCATGTCGTAGCTGGTGGAATAAGCGCTGCACAGTGCATAGATCTCTTCCAGTGCAATATGCTTAAAGGTGCCAGGCGTTCCGGCGAGGATCACTGGCGATCGCATTTCATGGCACACTTCAAGGATCGCCTGGATCGTTTCGGCGTTGTGAATGTTGAAGGCAGGTACGGCATAGCCCTTTTTTTGCGCATCCAGCAGAAGATATTTTGTGGAAATAATGCTCATAAAACGATCCTCTTAGGCGTTCCAGGGATGAATAACAACGCCCTGTACAACACGGTTCACTGTGCCACTGGCGGAAGGTGTATCCGGCGTATTACCGATATTGATTGATTGGGTCAAAGCAAAGACCTGGGCGTAAATCAGGAAGCAGAACGCCAATTCCATATCGATGAAAGAGCGTGCTGGTGGCAACAGAATATGTGGGCCAGCTTCAATCACTTCATGGGGTTGTGCGGAAATCGCGACTACCCGCAGCGCCTGCCGATCGCGGCGTAATTCTGCTAACAGATCGAGATCGTATTGACGTGTATAGGGATGATTGGAAACAAAGACAACGACCAGCGTTTCGTTGTCAACCAGCGACTTTGGACCGTGACGAAAGCCGGTCGGGGAATCGTAGAATGCGACCAGTTTTCCCGCTGTTAGTTCCAGAACTTTCAGTGCTGATTCTCGCGCAACTCCTTGTAATCCACCGCTACCGAGGTAGACGATCCGTTTCCAGGGCTCATTGCCAAACACACCGTCGCTGAAATTGCCAAGTGAAGTCAGGATCGCCTGGCACCGATCTGCCACATCGCGGAAGGTCTGACTGTTGATTTTCTCTGGGGCGAATACTGCCAGGCAGCTGGCCATCATGGTGGTAATGCTGCTGGTCATGGCAAAACCACGGTCATGTGTTTCAGCGGGCATTAACAGAGCAAAAGCATTGTCGCTTGCGACTGCGTTTTGATACAGGCTACCTGCTTCGTTGCAAGTGATCGGCAGGTGATAACACTCAGGTACAAACTGATTAGCCAGTTCCACTGCCGCAACGCTTTCTGGGCTGTTACCTGAGCGAGCGAAAGAAATTAGCAACAGCGGATGTGCGGGACTCAGGTAATCCATCGGATTGGTGACCAGATCGGTGGTCGGCACAGCACTGATGTTTTTTCCGGTATAGCTTGCCAGCCACGGAGCGATGATGTCGCCAATGAACGCTGAAGTCCCGGCCCCGGTCAGTACGATCCGCAGATCGTTTTTGCGCAACAATGGCGCAAGAAAGCTATCAATGGTGGATCGAATATTGTCGATATTGGTGAGAGAACGGATCCAACTGGCTGGCTGTTGACGGATCTCTTCTTCGGTCCAGGTGCCCGTTGCCGCAGTAACAGGGGTATAGGTTTCTGGCATAACTTAAGTCCTTAGTCTTGTAAACTCCACTTAAGACACTGGCGATATGTCGCTATCTTTCGTTTCGTTTCATTTGTTCATCATGTAGATTGATTAAAATCTATATGAAAGAAATCGAAAGAGCAATGATTCAAAATGAAATAAAACGAAATTTGTGATCGTGAGAACGAAAGGCGTGATTATCTTATTGATCTATAAGGAGGAGATTTGTTGAAAGGTGGTCTGGTATTTACTCAACCGAAAGGAAAAGAAAGGCCTTGCGATCGAAGACCGCAGGCCAATACAAGACAAAATGAAAGGTCAAAGGGGGAGAGCCTGACCCTGAATCCAGATCTGTTGTAAATGCAGCCCGCTATTTAGCGCGATCGCGTCGGCACGTTTGCCCACCGCTAACGATCCCAGTAGGCGATCGATGCCCAATAGACGTGCGGGGTGGAGAGAGGCCATATGAATCGCTTCTTCTGCCGTTACCCCGGTCAACTCGACCATATTACGTACGGCTGTATCAACCGAGAGTGTGCTGCCAGCCAGTCCACCGGACGCGGTACGCACAATACCGCTGCGCATTTCCACTTCCTCGCCGCAGAGCGTATAGCGCCCGTCCGGCATTCCTGCAGCCTGCATGGCATCGGTGATCAGCACCAGTCTGTCTTTCGCACAGCAGCAGCATAGCTTCATGGCCGCCGGGTGGACGTGGTGTCCGTCAGCAATAAGCTCTAGCCAGGCGCGAGGGTCGGTTAACCCTGCGCCAACCATTCCGGGCTCCCGGTGATGTAAGCCTGTCATACCGTTATAGCAGTGAACCAGTCCGTCAGCACCGGCATCAAAGGCCGCGCGGGTTTGTTCCCAGGTGGCTGAGCTGTGGCCCAGCATTACCCGTACGTCGCGTCGCTTCAGATGTTCGATAGCCTGCAATGCGCCGGTTTTTTCTGGCGCCAGAGCAACGACGCGTAATGTTTGCTGGGAAATCGTAATCAGTTCATCCAGTTCACTGAGTTCCAGTTCCCTGAAAAGCTCAGGCGGATGCGCACCTTTGTTCTGTGGCGTAAAGTACGGGCCTTCAAGATAACTGCCCAGCACCTGTGCGCCAGGCCCACCAGAATGGTAACGACAGGCGATACGCTCCAGCGCCCTGTGAATATCCGGTAGTGGAGCGGTGACGGTGGTGGGTAGCCAGTTGGCTACCCCTTCACGCGCTTTGTGCATCGCCAGTTTGTCGAGCGTATCCGGTGACTCATCCATCACATCGACGCCCGCACCACCGTGCACGTGGGTATCAATGTAAGCCGGACAAAGCAGTTCAGCGTCGCGGTCCATAACGCCGGAAGGAATTGGCTCTATTGCAGCAATGATACCGTCTTCAATGTGTAACTGATGATCGTCCAGCCACCCCTGCTCGGTCAGTAGACGTCTGGCACGCAGTCGCTGTGTCATATCCCTTCCTCAACGGGTTTTTCCTCGCGACAGCGTCCCAGCTCATCCACCAGGCTGGTTAAACCCCGGTGCCCGCACTCCAGCGCCTGTAAACGAAACGCTTCGCTGCTCAGGCCGTCGCGCTCTAGCACCATCTCCAGTAGCAGTTGTAGATTGGTACCGGTGATCACTTCAGTGCCTTGCCTTTGCATGGCCAGGGTGGAAGCGACGCGAAATGGCGTCCCGCCCAACAGATCTGTCAGAAACACGATGTCTTGCTGAGCATCCAGTTCACTCACCGCCTGTTCAAGTTGCGAGGTGAGTAAGGCAGTGGTTGAGGTTTCCGGAAAGTCGATAGCGATGAACTGAGTTTGCTCACCCAAAATCTGTTTCATCGCTTTTTCCATTCCGCTGGCAAACCCGCCATGACCGGTCAAAATAATACCTAACATCTACAACCCCTTATATTTACAGGAAGTGACAGAACTTACCTACGACGCCGAGCACCACGGTAATGGCGATAAGGCGCAGAGGACTCCAGCCACGACGGACCAGCCAGAACATGGTCAACGTGTAGACCAGCGGCAAAAATGCAGGCATCAGCTTGTCTATCACGTCTGTTTGCAGTTTCACAACCGCATCGCCAGCAGTAATTTCCAGCGTAGTGTTCAGACGAACATAGGTTGCTACCAGCGCGCCGATCACCGTCATCCCAACGATGGATGCCGCATGTCCAACCTTTTTGGTGTTAGCTTTAATTAGCGGGATGGCAGCAACGCCCATTCGATAAGCATAGTGTGCCAACCCAAAGCGCAGTCCAAGATGAACCACGTTAAACATAACAATAAAGACAACTGCGCCAAGAATAGAGCCTTGCAATGCCAGACTGGCCCCGATACCGCCGCAAATAGGCAATAACGTTAACCAGAACATGGCATCACCGATACCGCCAAGCGGGGCACCTACGGCAATCTTGGTGCTTTGAATACTGTTCACATCCTGCTTGGAGCGTTCCATCGCCAGGATAATCCCGATAACAAACGTGACCAGGAATGGGTGCGTATTGAAGAAGCCCATATGGCCTTTCATCGAACGCGCCAGATCGCGCTTGTTGGTATGAATCTTTTTCAGTGCAGGTAACAGGCCATACAACCATCCTGATGCCTGCATACGTTCGTAGTTAAAAGAGGCTTGTAATAACATTGAACGCCAGGCAACACGGTTGATATCTTTTTTCGTCAGCTCGGCACCGATATTCTGGTCTTCGTAGACGTTTTCATTGGTGCCGGACAGCAGTGTTTCTTCGGTTTCGGAAACGTTCGGCAGAGCCGTTTGATTAGATGCCATCTTCGAATTCCTCTTTTTGTGCTGCAGGAGCTGTAGGTTCAGGTGATTTACGCAGAAAGTCGATCAGCGCCATTGCCAGTGCTGCTGCGGCAATCGCCAGCACGGGGAGTTTGAGCCAGGCTGCGGCAACAAAACCCAGGATGAAGTAGGGGATATAGACGTTTTTCATCATGATTTTCAGCAGTACGGCGAATCCGATAGCTGGCATGATGCCACCTGCCACTCCGAGGCCGTCGATCAGACGCGTCGGCAGAACATCTATAGCGGTTTTGGCATGTTCTGCACCAAAGTAAATCGGCAGGAACGCGCATAAAAAATAGAAGGTCCCCAGCGCCAGCAACGCCAGATAGTTGACCCGCTCAATCCCTGCAGTATCGGCATTCGCTGCCATGCGATCGCACCGAGCCATCACCCCTGACATCACTGAGAACAGGAAGGTAATTCCCATCTGTACCGCTACGGCGAACGGTACCGCCACACCCACGGCAACTTCGGGTTTCACTCCGGTTGTTATGGCAAACGTAGTTCCTACGATAGTGCCGATAATCACGTTTGGCGGCTGAGCTCCAGCCAGCGGGGCCAGACCCATCCACACCAGTTCCAGCGTACCCCCTGTCAAAATACCGGTATGCAGATCGCCCAGAATCAAACCGACCAGCGGCCCGAGAACAACCGGGCGGTGCATGTGCGTTAACCCGTTGAACATATCCAGCCCTGCAATAAAGGCGAGAATACCCAACGCAAAAGCCTGCAACAGACTGATTTCCATTGTGAATCCCTCAGAGAAGTTTATAGAGGTCCTGGGCGGGTTCTGTTGGAACGCCCTGAACGAAGCATTCCACTCCAGCGGCTTTGAGCCCGTTGAACGCCGTAATATCAGCAGCGTCTACAGAAACCGTTTTGGCGATTTGTTGCTTGCCGTTGGCGTAGTGCATATTGCCAACGTTGATACGGTTAACAGGAACACCGCCTTCGACCAGACGAAAGAAATCCGCAGGCGATTTGCAGACCAGCAGAATTTTCTGGCGATCGGCGGCACGGTGAATATTGTCGATCACTTTTTGTAGTGACCAGAAGCGTACGGCGATCCCTTCTGCCAGTACCATTTCCATCAGGTTTTGCTGCACTGGATCTTCTGCCACCTCATCATTAGCGACCAGCACCAGGTTTGCCCCCGCAAACCCAACCCATTGCACACCAACCTGACCGTGAATCAGACGTTCATCAATGCGACTTAATACAATGTTTGGCATGGTATTTTTCTCTTTTTTGTTATGCGTTACGATCTTGAGCACCCAGGCAGGCGCAGTGATATTGCTGCAGTATGTCCTGAATATGGTTAATGATGAGTTCTCGCGGCGTGGCGCTGAGATCTCCCTCGCGTACTTTTACGTACTGCAAGGGTAAATACTGGCTAATCAGCGGCAGTGGAATGGGGTCATCCGCCAGGTTACGCACCAGACGTTCGAATGCCTCATCAATCTGGCTGTCCGGCCAGTAGTAACGAACCCGATCGGAGTAGCTATATCCACGGGCCAGACGGCGTGCGTTGCCATCGCCGTGATAGTGGCTCTGCCAGTACTCGGGGCGATCAAGCATCACGCTTTCCAGCACGTGTCGCAGGCCTGAACAGGCTTTTGCAGGCAGCAATTCTTCTTCAATGGCAGCTAACGAAAACAGCACCTCGCGCAGGGCGAAGGTCAGCGCAGGCCCCACTTTCAAAATAGCGAAGTGGTCTATCACCAGTTGGCGCAAGGACTGTGGCGTTTGGTAATCGGTAGAATGCGCTTCAAAAACCAGCGTGTCGTAGTCTTCCACCATTTTGCTGAGCGCCACGGCTTTCTGTGGTTGATAATCAATGATGTGTGTGTGGTCGAATTCAACGCCAGGTTGCACCACCAGGGCGATAATACGTGGCCAGATATCTTCCAGCCCGCGCTTTTCAAAGGCGTGATAGTGGGCCTGTAATGTTGCGCGTGCAGCATCCGGCGTTGTTACCGCCAACTCGGTTAACGTTTCGTGGGCGCCGCCAGGAACCGGAACTTCTGTGCCAATCACATAGACCAGATCAGACTCACCAAAATGCGCCATACAGGTTTCTTCGGCAATTTTTGCCAGGCGCGCAGCACGCTCGGCGACGATGTCATCCGTCAGTGGAACCGGGTCGTTAGCACAAGACATGCTGCAATCGAGGTGGATTTTTTTAAAGCCTGCGATGACATAGCTTTTGATCAGATCGTCAGCGTTGGCCATTGCCTGTTCTGCAGGCAGATTTTGCCAACGGTTTGGCCCGAGATGGTCTCCGCCGAGAATCAGCATATCCTGAGAAAAATTAAGCAAGTCGGCTAAACGGCAGACAAAGCTGCGAAAATCGGCTGGTGTCATACCCGTATAGCCGCCAAACTGGTCAACCTGGTTAGAGGTTGCTTCGATCAACAGCGGTGTATGGTTTGCATGGGCGTAGCGTATTGCGGCTTCCAGTACGATTGGATGCGCGGAACAAACGGCATAAATCCCGTTTGCCTTCCCCCGTTTATGCTGCTCGACCATTTTAGTTAGATGTTTCACTTTCCTCTCCAGGTCAGATTACTGCGACATCAATCTTTCGTTTTGTTTCATTTAATACTGCATCATGGTGTTATAAAAATAAAACGAAAGATAATGGTTTTCCGATCTGTTTCACAAAAGAAACACAATGAAAGGTTTCAGCGTAAGTTCGTCCGGCTCTGACCTGCTTGCGGGGCTTGCATTCGCGCAAAAGAAAGGCGTTAATAGGTAAAACGAAATAAAACGAAAGATTCAACTAAAGGATTTCTTATGAGTAACACCGAGTCCTCTGCAGACAAGCGCGTTATTGGCACCAGCGAAAGACGTGAGCAGATCATCCAGCGGTTACGGCAGCAGGGAAGCGTTCAGGTTAACGATCTTTCCTTATTTTTTGGCGTCTCCACAGTCACTATTCGAAATGACCTCGCTTTTCTGGAAAAGCAGGGGATTGCGGTACGCGCCTATGGTGGAGCGCTGATTTGCGAAAGCAATGCGCCTGTTGTGGAGCCTTCTGTTGAAGATAAGAGCTCACTCAATACGGCGGTAAAACGCAGTATTGCCAGAGCTGCTGCGGAGTTGATTCAACCGGGACACCGCGTGATCCTTGACTCCGGCACCACGACGTATGAAATTGCCCGCCTGATGCGCCAGCATACCAATGTTATTGCTATGACCAACGGTATGAATGTCGCCAATGCGTTACTGGAAGCAGAAGGGGTTGAGCTGTTGATGACCGGCGGTCATTTGCGTCGTCAGTCGCAATCTTTTTATGGCGATCAGGCAGAACAATCGCTACAAAATTATCACTTCGACATGTTGTTTCTTGGCGTTGATGCTATCGATTTAGAGCGTGGTGTTAGCACGCACAACGAAGATGAAGCACGCCTCAACCGCCGGATGTGCGAAGTGGCTGAGCGTATCATCGTCGTTACCGACTCGACGAAGTTTGACCGCTCGAGCCTGCATAAGATCATTGATACTCAGCGAATTGATATGATTATTGTCGATGAAGGTATTCCAGAGGAGAGTCTGGAAGGATTACGTAAGCATGGAATTGAGGTTGTTCTGGTGAGTATCTGATAAAAAAGGCCGGGAAGTTTACGAACTCCCCGACCTGTAATTGAATTTAACCTTCAGGAATCAGGTCACTGGTGCCGGGTTAAATACCGCCAGCTGGTTATGTAATCCCCATTGATCCGAGAAGGTTTTCTTACGCCCGCTGGCCACGTCGAGAATGAACTCGAATAGCTTCAAACCTACCTCTTCGATGGTTTCTTCTCCGGTCGCGATGGTGCCTGCGTTGATGTCCATCAGATCAAACCAACGATTAGCCAGTTCAGTGCGTGTTGCCATTTTTATCACCGGAACGGCCATCAGACCGTACGGCGTGCCGCGACCGGTGGTAAATACCTGCACGGTGATCCCGGAAGCAACCTGCTGAGTTCCACAGACAAAATCGCTGGCGGGGGTAGCCGCGTATATCAGACCGCGTTTGGTTGGGCGCTGGCCCGGCGACAGCACCTCGACAATGGCGCTTTTTCCTGATTTAGCAATGGAGCCCAGCGCTTTTTCTACGACGTTTGCCAGGCCGCCTTTTTTGTTACCGGGAGAGGGGTTAGCGCTGCGGTCAGTTTTCCCCATATCGAGATAGTTGTCGTACCAGGCCATCTCTTCGAGCAGGCGCTTGCCCACCTCTTCGTTAATTGCGCGAGGGGTCAGAAGGTGGATGGCATCGCGCACTTCGGTCACTTCAGAGAACATCACGGTCGCGCCGCAGCGTACTAACAGGTCGGAGGCATAACCCACCGCCGGGTTGGCCGTTACGCCAGAAAATGCATCGCTGCCGCCGCATTGCATGCCGACCACCAGCTCAGAAGCCGGACAGGTTTCGCGCTGGCGCTGATTGAGCTTTGCCAGATGGCGTTCGGCTACCTGCAAAATATCTTCTACCATGGATTTAAAACCAACGTGTTTTTCATCCTGCAGGCTGACGATGCTGGCGCTGTCTACCGGAATACTTTTTACATCGTGAGTACCTTCCAGCAGGCGCTCAGGCTGGAGTTTTTCACAGCCAAGGCCGATGACCATTACTTCACCGCCGAAGTTCGGGTTCAGTGCAATATTGTGGATTGTACGAATCGGCACGATGGCTGCTGGCGCGTTGATCGCCACGCCACAGCCATACAGATGATTGAGTCCCACCACGCCGTCGACGTTTGGGTATTTTGGCAGCAGGTCACGTTCTATGATTTTCACTACATAATCCACCACGCCTGCCACACAGTGCACACTGGTGGAGATACCAAGCAGGTTCTTGGTGCCGACGCTGCCGTCAGCATTGCGGTACCCTTCGAAGGTATAACCCTCCAGCGGTGGCAGTGGTTCCGGGACTTTGGTTGCCAGCGGTAATGTTTCCAGCGGCGGGGCTTTTGGCAGTTCAACCATAGATTCATCGATCCAGCTGCCGCGTGGGATATCGCGAACGGCGAAACCTATTACTTCACCATAGCGGACGATTTCGCCATGAGCAGGAATATCTGTTAGTGCCACTTTATGGCCCTGGGGGATATGCTCTATCAGCGCCAGTCCATCCGGAAAACGTGTCCCGGCTTTCAGACCATTGTCATTGACAATAATCGCCACATTATCTGTGTCGTGTACTTTAATATAAAACGCCGTTGGCGATTCTTGTCTAATTTCGATGTCGGCCATTGTCCAGTATTCTCCAGCCAGGTGGTGATAATAATTGTATGGGTGTTGTTATATTGAAGCTAATTAAAAGCAATAAAGACTTGGTATTGTGAAATAAGGATGTCAGGAGATTAAATCTGAGAATGTGACCGTGATCACTTAAATTCAGGTACACCACGCCGCCAGAGGTGGCAATGCGTAAATGTGTGCATTAGCGCCCATGCTTATGTGCATATGCCTAAGAGAATATTCTAACAACCTTTCTTTAATGAGCGTTTGCACAATGATTAACCTTGTCACGCTGATTATACTAAATCACGGTTTCATAGCGCCTGATAAATTATTGCGTATTTTTATTGGCGGTAATTAATTATTAAAAATGCCTGCCAACTAATAAAAGATATGTGCCAGAGGTAACCCGAGGTAAATAGTATGATACTGGATACGGTTGTAGAGAAAAAGAAAGGCACGCACACTCGTTATTTAATATTGCTGGTAATCTTTATTGTTACAGCCGTTAACTATGCTGACCGTGCAACGTTGTCTATTGCCGGCACAGAAGTAGCGAAAGAGCTACAGCTTAGCGCCATATCAATGGGTTACATTTTTTCGGCTTTTGGCTGGGCTTATTTGCTAATGCAAATTCCCGGCGGATGGCTGCTCGACAAGTTTGGCTCGAAGAAAGTCTACACATACAGCCTGTTTTTCTGGTCGCTGTTTACCTTTCTGCAGGGTTTTGTAGATATGTTCCCGCTGGCCTGGGCGGGTATTTCAATGTTCATCATGCGTTTCATGCTGGGCTTCTCTGAAGCGCCGTCTTTCCCGGCTAACGCACGTATTGTGGCCGCCTGGTTCCCCACAAAAGAGCGCGGCACGGCATCGGCAATTTTTAACTCCGCGCAGTACTTCTCCCTGGCATTATTTTCCCCGCTGTTGGGGTGGTTAACTTTTGCCTGGGGCTGGGAACATGTCTTTACCGTGATGGGGGTGATCGGCTTTGTACTGACCGGGCTGTGGGTGAAACTGATCCATAACCCGACCGAGCATCCGCGTATGTCGCAAGAAGAACTGAAGTTTATCTCTGACAACGGCGCGGTTGTGGATATGGATCACAAGAAGCCGGGCGATGCGGCATCTGGTGGCCCTAAGCTGCATTATATCAAGCAGTTGCTGACTAATCGCATGATGCTGGGTGTGTTCTTCGGACAGTATTTTATCAATACCATCACCTGGTTCTTTCTGACCTGGTTCCCGATCTACCTGGTGCAAGAAAAAGGCATGTCGATCCTGAAGGTAGGTCTGGTGGCTTCTATTCCTGCGCTGTGTGGATTTGTCGGTGGCGTGTTGGGCGGGGTGTTCTCCGATTATCTGATTAAACGCGGCTCCAGTATTACTCTGGCGCGTAAGCTGCCAATTGTGCTTGGGATGCTGCTCGCGTCGACCATCATTCTGTGTAACTACACCGATAACACCACTCTGGTGGTGGCGTTGATGGCACTGGCGTTCTTCGGAAAAGGTTTCGGCGCGCTGGGCTGGCCGGTGATTTCAGATACTGCACCGAAAGAAATAGTCGGTCTGTGTGGTGGTGTCTTTAACGTATTTGGCAACGTCGCTTCCATCGTAACCCCGCTGGTGATTGGTTATCTGGTGAGCGAACTGCACTCATTTAATGCTGCGCTGATGTTTGTAGGATGCTCGGCGCTGATGGCGATGGTTTGCTACCTGTTTATTGTCGGTGACATTAAACGTATGGAATTGCAGAAATAAATAAAGGTATAGGCGATGAATAACACGATATTCCCTAACAAATTTAAAGCGGCCCTCGCGGCACATCAGGTGCAGATTGGCTGCTGGTCTGCACTGGCCAATCCAATCAGTACCGAGGTATTAGGTCTGGCAGGTTTTGACTGGCTGGTGCTGGATGGTGAGCATGCACCGAACGATATCTCGACGTTTATCCCACAGTTGATGGCACTGAAAGGTAGCACCAGTGCACCGGTCGTGCGTGTGCCGACCAATGAGCCGGTGATCATCAAGCGTCTGCTGGATATCGGGTTTTATAACTTCCTGATCCCGTTTGTTGAAACCGAAGAAGAGGCGGTAAACGCCGTAGCATCTACCCGTTATCCGCCGGAAGGTATTCGCGGCGTGTCCGTTTCCCACCGTGCCAATATGTTTGGCACCGTACCGGACTACTTCGCGCAGTCGAATAAGAACATCACCATTATCGTGCAAATCGAAAGCCAGCAGGGCGTTGATAACGTGGATGCGATTGCTGCAACCGAAGGTGTTGACGGTATCTTCGTCGGCCCAAGCGATTTGGCCGCAGCGTTAGGTCACCTGGGGAATGCTTCTCACCCTGAGGTGCAAAAGGCGATTCAACACATCTTTGCCCGTGCGAAAGCACATGGTAAGCCAAGCGGTATTCTGGCTCCGGTCGAGGCAGATGCCCGTCGCTATCTGGAGTGGGGCGCGACGTTTGTTGCCGTTGGCAGCGACCTTGGCGTGTTCCGTTCAGCCACGCAGAAACTGGCTGATTCTTTTAAGAAATAACCACCATCGACAGTAGAGAGAGATAGATATATGACAATGAAAGTTGGTTTTATTGGCCTCGGTATTATGGGTAAACCAATGAGTAAAAACCTCCTCAAGGCAGGTTACTCGCTGGTGGTTGCTGACCGTAATCCGGAAGCGATTGCGGAAGTGATAGCCGCAGGCGCAGAAACGGCGACTACGGCGAAAGCCATTGCCGAGCAGTGTGACGTGATCATCACTATGTTGCCGAACTCTCCGCACGTGAAAGAAGTGGCGCTGGGTGAAGGCGGCATTATTGAAGGGGCGAAGCCAGGGACTGTGCTGATCGATATGAGCTCCATCGCGCCGTTAGCCAGCCGTGAAATCAGCGACGCGTTGAAGGCGAAAGGTGTGGATATGCTGGATGCGCCGGTAAGTGGCGGCGAGCCAAAAGCGATTGATGGCACGCTGTCGGTAATGGTTGGCGGCGATAAAGCGATTTTCGACAAGTACTACGATCTGCTGAAGGCGATGGCGGGCTCTGTGGTGCATACCGGCGAAATCGGCGCGGGTAATGTCACCAAGCTGGCGAACCAGGTCATTGTGGCGCTGAACATTGCCGCGATGTCTGAAGCACTGACGCTGGCGACCAAAGCCGGAGTGAACCCGGATCTGGTATATCAGGCGATCCGGGGTGGGCTGGCGGGAAGCACCGTGCTGGATGCGAAAGCGCCGATGGTGATGGACCGTAACTTTAAGCCGGGTTTCCGTATTGATCTGCATATTAAGGATCTGGCGAACGCACTGGACACTTCTCATGGCGTAGGTGCACAGCTACCGCTGACTGCTGCGGTTATGGAGATGATGCAAGCGCTGCGCGCAGATGGACTGGGAACCGCTGATCACAGTGCTCTTGCGTGCTACTACGAAAAACTGGCGAAAGTGGAAGTCACTCGCTAACAAGAAGGGCGCGGATGCGCGCCCTGTATTTCTTGCCTTGCGCGGCACAGTCAGGCTACATAACTATGAAAATCGTAATTGCCCCAGACTCTTATAAAGAAAGCCTTTCTGCCACCGAGGTAGCTCAGGCAATAGAAAAAGGATTTCGGGAAGTTTTTCCTGATGCGCAATATGTTTCTGTTCCGGTTGCCGATGGTGGTGAAGGGACCGTGAAAGCGATGATAGCCGCGACGCAGGGGACTGAACGTTCAGCCCTGGTGACGGGACCGCTGGATGAAAAAGTGAATGCCTGCTGGGGCATGTCCGGTGATGGTAAAACCGCGTTTATTGAAATGGCTGCAGCCAGTGGTCTGGCGTTGGTTCCTCCAGAAAAGCGCAACCCGTTAGTCACCACGTCGCGTGGCACCGGGGAGCTGATATTGCAGGCGCTGGATAGCGGTGCGCATAGCATCATTATCGGCATTGGCGGCAGTGCGACCAATGACGGTGGTGCGGGTATGGTGCAGGCTCTGGGGGCAAAACTCTGTGATGCCAACGGTACTGAAATCGGTTACGGCGGCGGCAGCCTGACTTGTCTCAGTACCATCGATGTTTCGGGGCTGGATCCGCGCTTAAAAACCTGTTCAATCCGTGTCGCCTGCGATGTGACGAATCCTCTGACGGGCGATACTGGCGCATCCCGCATCTTTGGGCCCCAGAAAGGGGCGACTGAGGAACACATTGTTGAGCTGGACCGTAATCTCTCCCACTATGCCGATATCATTAAAAAATCGCTCAGGGTGGATGTGAAAGACGTGCCAGGCGCAGGAGCGGCTGGTGGTATGGGGGCCGCATTAATGGCTTTTTTAGGCGCGGAGCTGCGCAGCGGTATCGAGATTGTGACTCAGGCGCTCAATCTGGAAGAACATATTCACGATTGTACGCTGGTGGTCACCGGTGAGGGACGCATCGACAGCCAGAGTGTGCATGGCAAAGTGCCGATTGGTGTGGCAAATGTGGCGAAGAAGTACCATAAACCAGTAATTGGTATTGCCGGTAGCCTGACACGCGATGTGGACGTGGTACACCAATATGGTATTGATGCCGTGTTTAGCGTATTAACCCGTATCGGCACGCTGGAGGACGCTTTTCGCGGGGCATCGGATAATATTTACCGCGCTTCAAGGAATATTGCTGCCACGCTGGCAATCGGAATGCGTAGTGCGGGGTGACAAAGGCGCACGAACCCTCTATACTGCGCGCCGAAGCTGACCAGACAGTCGCCGCTTCGTCGTCGTCCTCTTCGGGGGAGACGGGCGGAGGGGAGGAAAGTCCGGGCTCCATAGGGCAGGGTGCCAGGTAACGCCTGGGGGGGAAACCCACGACCAGTGCAACAGAGAGCAAACCGCCGATGGCCCACGCAAGTGGGATCAGGTAAGGGTGAAAGGGTGCGGTAAGAGCGCACCGCGCGGCTGGTAACAGTCCGTGGCACGGTAAACTCCACCCGGAGCAAGGCCAAATAGGGGTTCACAAGGTACGGCCCGTACTGAACCCGGGTAGGCTGCTTGAGCCAGTGAGCGATTGCTGGCCTAGATGAATGACTGTCCACGACAGAACCCGGCTTATCGGTCAGCTTCACTCTTTATAAAACCCCGCTTCGGCGGGGTTTTTGCTTTATGAGGTGTAGCCCACAGGACGTAATCGTTCTATCCGTTGTAACATAAATTACGTTCCCTCTTTTGAATCATACTCTTCTACTTTATCCCTATCAGAAATGCCCGTTTTTGGCGTCATAAACAGGGCACCTTTAAATTACTCATGATTATTAACACTAAAACAACACAATCGAAAAAAAAGTACATCATTAATGAATGTTCGCCGGAATTTTTCCCCCTGATTATTTTAATGCCGGTTTTACTTTATTTAGGTCGAATAAAAGGGGACAGAGTCAATTACTAATGAAATGGTTAAATAGTGAGCAAAAGTACCGCTCAAAAAAAATTGATTCATTATTATTTTTGATTGTTGTCACAATAATGGACATTTCTATTCATAACAATGGCCCACGAATTCAGTACGAATTTCCACTTATTGCAAAATTTTAAATTAATAGGAAACCATTATGGGAACAGTAAGCTCAGGCTCTGCTCATAAAATGGGAGTCATTGCCCTAACGTTAGTGACCGCATCAAATATGATGGGGTCTGGCGTATTTATGTTGCCAACTAATCTCGCAGGAATAGGCTCCATCTCAATATGGGGATGGGTATTTACCATCATCGGTGTTATTGCACTTGCGTTAGTTTTCGCTAAAACCAGTCTAATTACACCTCGTACCGGCGGTATCGTTGCTTATGCCAGTGATGCCTTTGGCCCATTCATTGGGTTTCAGACAACAATGTGCTATTGGATCAGCGCATGGGTAGGAAACGTTGCATTATTGGTCGCAGGTGTCGGCTATCTCAGTTTCTTTTTCCCAGAACTTAAAAATCCAACTTACGGTTGTATTGCCGCAATTATTATTCTGTGGGCATTTGTTTTCCTTGCTAGTTTTGGTGCCAAAGTTGCGGGGCGGGCACAATCCTTTACCGCAACTTGCGGGTTAATTGTAATTTTAGGCGTAGGATTTATTGGGTGGTTCTGGTTTAACCCGTCGCTCTATACTGAAGTTTATAATGGAACGGGTCATAGTGATTCCTCAGCAATAATTTCTGCTGCGTCGATTGCGCTATGGGGCTTCCTTGGCATTGAATCTGCAGTCGTTTCTACCGGTCAGGTCGAAGATCCTGAACGTACGGTTCCTCGGGCTACCGTTATGGGGTTATTAATCGCTTCCGTATGTTATGTCGGCAGCTGCACCGTTATTATGGGGTTGGTACCACATAACGTTCTGGTAGATTCAGCAGCACCTTTTGCTGATGCCGCACGTTATATGTTCGGTAATACGGCAGGGAACATTGCTTCTGCATTGAGCATCATTGCCTGCTTTGGTTCAATTTCAGGTTGGCTGATACTTCAGTCAGAAGGCCCGCGCGCAGGTGCTCAACAAGGACTTTTCCCGAAATTCTTTGAAGAAACTAACAAGCAAGATGTCCCGATGAAAAGCCTCATTTTTACCGGTGTATTAATGAGTATTGTCTTGCTGTTGACGGCATCTCCGAATCTGGCGAAACAATTCCAGGCCGTAATCTTAATGTCGGTGTTTGCTTCACTTCTGCCATATATGTATGCCCTGATTTCGCTTCCAATTATCCTTGTTTCAAAGAAAGCCAATCGTGGAAGATCGTTTATGTTTTACTGCACGTTGGTTGTTATTGGCATGATTTACTGCATTTTTGCTTTGCTTGGTTCTGGCAGCGACTCCATATTCTGGGGCATCTTGATGATGATGGTAACCATTCCATTATTCTCTTTTGTTGCCGCCGGACGTAGTAAGAAAGGTCAGGATATTCTTTATTTAGATAAGCGTATCTAAACGTATCCAACTGTATTTGTTTTATCCACGGGAGTTTAAAATGACATTATCTATTGTCGATCAGAATAAGCTCGATGCTTTTTGGTCATATTGCGTAAAAAATCAGTATTTTAATATAGGTTATCCGGAGTCAGCCGACTTCGATTACACGATACTGGAACGGTTTATGCGTTTCTCCATAAATAATTGTGGTGACTGGGGGGAGTATTGTAATTATTTGCTGAACTCGTTTGATTTTGAAAAAGAAGTAATGGAGTATTTTGCCAGAATTTTCAAAATCCCATTTGAAGAAAGTTGGGGGTACGTTACCAATGGGGGAACTGAAGGTAATATGTTTGGCTGCTATCTGGGGCGTGAGCTGTTTCCAGAAGGTACGCTTTATTACTCGAAAGATACTCATTATTCCGTTGCAAAAATTGTTAAGTTGTTGCGCATTAAATCAAGTCTGGTGGAATCACAGCCGAATGGTGAGATGGACTATGATGATTTGATTCGTAAAATTCAACGCGATAACGAAGAACATCCGATTATTTTTGCAAATATCGGCACAACCGTTCGTGGCGCTATTGATAATATTGCTGAGATCCAACAACGGATTGATCAGCTGGGTATCAAACGTGACGATTATTATTTACATGCTGATGCTGCGTTGAGCGGTATGATTTTGCCGTTTGTGAACGATCCGCAACCTTTCAACTTCGCTGATGGTATTGATTCTATTGGTGTTTCCGGACACAAAATGATTGGTTCGCCTATTCCCTGCGGCATTGTGGTAGCGAAAAGGAAAAACGTTGACCGGATTTCTGTCGAAATTGATTACATCTCTGCACACGATAAAACCATTTCTGGTTCTCGTAACGGCCATACACCGCTAATGATGTGGGAAGCTATTCGCAGCCATTCCTGGAGCGACTGGCAACGCCGCATTGAACATAGCCTGAATATGGCGCAGTACGCAGTCGATCGCTTACAGGCTGCTGGTATTGATGCCTGGCGCAATAAAAACTCTATTACCGTGGTTTTCCCTTGCCCGTCAGAAGCTGTCTGGAAGAAGCACTGTCTGGCCACATCCGGTGAAATCGCACACCTGATTACCACTGCACACCACCTTGACTCCAGCAAGATTGATGAGCTGATTGACGATGTGATCGCCGACCTGAACCAGCAGGCCGCATGAAGAAAGGGCAGTGATAATCATCACTGCCCTCAGGGGGGCGCAACCGATGCCGAGACCAATCATTATCGGTTGCGTCTATCAGACTCTGAACTTACAGAGCCTTCAACGAGATTACCGCTTTACCGATGGGTTGTAACGACAAACTTTGGCCCAGGACATGCGCGGGAGAAGTCCCGCTCATCTCACCATGATCTATTAAATGAGGACTGGCATGGATAAATGTTGCGCGAAAACAAACCAAATGGGCCTGCTTGCGCTGACCATGATGACAGCATCAAATATGATGGGTAGCGGTGTGTTTATGCTGCCTGCCACGCTCGCGAGAATTGGTTCAATCTCTGTCTGGGGATGGGGGCTCGCGTTTTTAGCGATTGCTGCCCTGGCACTCATTTTTTGTAAGATGAGTGAGTTATTTCCGCGCAATGGCGGCATCATAGCCAGTATTACTGCCAGCTTTGGCCCCTTTATCGGCCTACAAATGACATTGTTCTATTGGTTGTCAACGTGGATTGGCAACTGCGCGCTGCTGTTAGCCGGCGTGGGATATCTCTCTTTCTTCTTCCCGGTATTACACAACCCACTTTATGGCACGACGGCATGCATTGTGCTGCTTTGGTGTTCAGTTCTTTGGGGATTACGTGGGGCGAAGCGGGTTGGTTATATGCAAATGTTTACGGGCAGTTGCATGGTGCTGGTGATCCTAAGCATCGGTGTCATGGGCTGGGGACATTTTGACGTTGCTCGTTATCAGGCAGCCTGGAATCTTAGTGGCGTCAGTGATCATCAGGCAATCATTAACGCGGCAACCCTCTCATTATGGGGTTTTCTGGGGATTGAATCTGCATCTGTCTCGTTTAGCCAGGTAAAAAACCCTCGTCGCACAATACCGCTGGCTACCTTGTTAGGGTTGGGGCTCGCTGGGTTATGTTATGCCAGTTCAACCAATGTCATGATGGGTCTACTCCCCCATGATGTACTGATGAACTCCTCTTCTCCTTTTGCCGATAGCGCGAAAGCAATGTGGGGCAGCACGGCTGGGGCGATTATTTCAGCCATGGTCGTTATCGCTTGCCTCGGTGCGATGCCTGGTTGGCAAATCCTGCAAACGGAAGTGCCCAGGGCTGCGGCAGAAGATAATTTGCTCCCTGCTTTTTTTGCCCGTACTAACCGCCATGGTGTTCCCTGGCTTGGGTTGGTTTTTACTGCAGCGCTGATGACTGCACTCCTGCTATTCACATTGTCGCCAAATCTGCAGAACCAGTTCCAGAGCGTGATTACATTGGCCATCTCTGCCAGCTTACTCCCCTATGCCTTTGCTGCAGTATCACTGCCGGTCATGATGGTTGTTAATCGCCGGGGAGGAGATGCCAGTTTCTGGACTTATTGCTGCCTCAGTCTGGTTGCGTTGAGCTTTATTGCACTGGCGCTAATGACAGAGAGTGCCTCTACCGTGGTATGGGGAATTATTTTACAGATGATCACCATCCCTCTTTACCTTCTTTATGTTGCCCGGCGTCATCGCCTGAACAAGGGTGCCCCGCAGCACAATTTGACTGAACAATCTTTTTCTTTATTAAGTAAGGAGTTGTCATGAGCAAAATTCAGGCCATACGAGGTATGCGCGATGTGCTGCCTGACGAAACACCAATGTGGCAGTGGCTGGAGCGTAAGTTTCATCAAATGGCGTTTCGTTATGGATACCAGGAAATGCGCCTGCCGCTCCTGGAGCCCGTTGCGCTTTTTGAACGTGCTGTGGGTGAAGCGACTGATATCGTCTCAAAAGAAATGTACGACTTTACCGATAAAAGCGGTGAGCATATTACCTTGCGCCCGGAAGGGACCAGCGGATGTATGCGCGCGGTTTTGGAAAATAACATGTGTTACAACAAGTCGCAGCGTTTGTGGTATCAGGGACCGATGTTTCGTTACGAGCGTCCGCAAAAAGGGCGGTTACGCCAGTTCACGCAGTTTGGCGTCGAAGCCTTCGGAATGTCCGGTGCTGATGTCGATGCTGAACTGATCTTTATGGTGCGTGATCTATTTGAAGATTTAGGCATATCACAGAACGTCCGGCTGGAAATTAACTCACTAGGGACGCCAGAAGAACGGCGGGCACATCGCAGGGAACTGGTGAGTTGGTTTACTCAACATCGAGACTTGTTGGACGAAGACAGCATCAAGCGCCTGGACGTGAACCCTCTGCGTATCCTCGATAGTAAAAACCCTGAAATGCAAGAGATGATAGAGAACGCACCTCGTTTACTGGATTTTCTGGAAGATGATTCACAGCGGCATTTTAATACGCTGCGGACTCTGCTCGACAATGCCGGTATAACCTATCACATTAACCCACGACTGGTGCGCGGGCTGGATTACTATTCACGCACTGTATTTGAATGGATCACCGATGACTTAGGTTCTCAGGGGACAGTCTGCGGTGGTGGTCGTTATGATGGTCTGGCTGAGTTGTTTAATGGTAAGAAATTGCCCGCTTGTGGGTTTGCTATAGGTATCGAACGATTGTTGCTTCTGCTGCAGACTGTTTATGACGGCCTGAATCCTCAGTGGCAATTCCATCCTGATGTCGTGATTACCAGCGAGCTAGAGGACGGGGGCATACAGGTGCAAGTGTTGGCTTGTGCGCTCCGTCGAGACTTGCCTGGTTTACGAGTCCTCACTGATTGTAGCGGTACCAAACTTAAACGACAGCATCAAAATGCTCTTAAGAGTGGTTGTCGTTTTATTCTGACCATTAATGCTGATCAACAAATTCGTCTTTGGGATTTACAAAATAACCAGCAAAATTTACTAGCGATTCAAGATATTGCATTACGACTTGATGAGCTTAACCAGAAATAAGCGAAATGGGCTATCAAAAGGGCTTCTTGTTGTCTTTTGATAGCTCCTGTAAGATTCTTTAGAAATCCTTATATATTAACAGCCGTGGCTTATGCACTAATAAAAAACACTATTTAGCCAACTTAAATATTATTTACACATTATTCCTATGCCACGAAAAAACCGATTATTTATCGATGGAATTCCTCACCTCGTGCAATTGTGCGGGCATAATGATGAAACTATTTTTAAAGGTGAAGAAGATTACCAGTATTTCTATCAATGCGTCGATACTGCAGTGGGTATTTATGCGATAAAATTGCATGCGTATTCTCTTTCATCAAAAAAAATATTTTTGTTTTTGTCCGCTCCTGATAAAGAATGCCTCGGGCGTTTTATGCAATATATTGCCAAAGGTTACACCCACTACTTCAACCACCGTCACCAGCGCCATGGTACGCTTTGGGATAGTCGATACAATTGCTGCCCCGTCGAACCCAACGCCTATTTCTTACTGACAAAAAAATACGTTGAATGCCATTGCGTGGATGAAACACCTCATCATAGTTTTGCGGATTCCCCCGAAGTGCGGATTACTCCCCATGAGGAGTACCTGCGCCTCGGAGAAAATGCAGCGCAGCGTTCAGGTGCCTATCAGCGCTTTTGCCTGGGGATGATTGCTCCAGCAGTCATTACGCGTATTGAGTCATCTCTGGTGCAAAACTGCCTACTGGCAACGACGCCTTACTCTCAGTCACTGGAAGAAAAATATCAGCGAAATCTGCGGCCACGGAAAAGTGGGCGCCCACGTAAGCATTACCAGAACCCCGCTGCGGACTGGGAGTGGCTGGAAAAAAAAGCGGAGTACTTATTGCAGCAGTATTGCTACAAGGAGATCCGTATGCCACTTCTTGAAAGGTTGGAAGAAAACGCGACGAGGTCTTTTTCCGGTGAAAGTAATGAGCTAATGCTTAATCATCAGGCGTTGTTTCGTGGTGATGGAACGATGGGATGTCTACGGCTTTTATCGCAATATCAGAATCTACAAATTGGCACACGATTATGGTATCTGGGGGCAATGTTCCGTCGTCAGAACCAGCAGAACATCAGCCAATTTCATCAATTGGGCGTGGAAGCGTTTGGCTATCCAGATATTGGCATTGAGATTGAACTCATTTCCTTACAATATGATTTTTTCAAATCGCTACAACTGTTGCCGTTTGTCGAACTCAAAATCAATACATTAGGAAATGTAGAGGAGTTCACTCAATTTCGCCGTCACTTGCAGCAATACTATCAGCCGATGGCATCACTGCTTAATGCCAGGCAGCTAGCTTGCCTGGAGCAACATCCTGAGCGTTTATTGAGTGATAAAGATAATTTGATGCTGCGGTTGGCAGAAAAAGCGCCGCAACTTGAAGCATGCCTGTCATTACAATCCCGCCAGCGTTTTACGCATCTTTGCAACTCACTGACTGCATTGAATATCCCTTTTACCCACGATAAGAATCTCTTCCCCGTAAATGACTATAACGACCAGCTTTTCGAATGGTATGCGGATTCGTTGCATCATAATAAATTGCTGTGTCGGGGCGGGCGTTACGACAATAGCGCCAGTAGGTTAATTGGGCATCCTGTTTCTGCATGTGGTTTCGCTTTCATGCTGGAACCGATTATGCAGTTGCTCACCACTACGAAAAAAGGCAGCGATTACGGTAAGCATGTCGATGTTGTCATCATACCCAGCCAGGAACGGGCACGGGATCAGGCAATACTGCTTGGTCGCCGACTCAGGCGTAATTTCCCGCATTTGAGCATTGTCAATGATTGCTCCACGCTACGCTTATCAACCCGGCAGAAGAACGCGCAACGTCAGGGGGCACGTTTTATTTTGCTTATCGACGGTAGCGACAATGAGGTCACTTTTTGTGATGAAGAAAACCATTGCTGGGTGCAAATCCCTCTTCATGAAGTGACTGCACATTTGAGTATGGTGTTAATGATGTAACCCGGTGGCTCGCAATGAGAAGTGGCCTTCCTTTTACTGAAGGGGATACCTTTCTTTATCTGGGAAAAGGCACTGGTGGATATTTCCTGTTTTGTGACAAGCAACACAAAACGCTGTGCGATACGTTTTTCTCGAGAATAAATGAACGTAATCGATCACCATCACAAAATTACTCGCTGATAAATCGTACAAAATCAGTGTTAATACAATGTTGATAATGATGGTTTTATGTATTATTTAGTTTAAATATTGATAAATGTAATGTTTCTTTACAAACAAATAAGGCAAAAAAATGTGATGCATGGCGTTATTTATTCACGGTTACAATTAAAATATAATTAAATTTGATAAGTTGCTTATTAAATTTAAGCGGCATTTTGCCTGATAATTACTCTGTAATTGATTGAAATATAGCCTTTCATGTTTTTTGGAAATAGCGGAAAAAGCAGGTGTGTTATTGCCATAAAATTCCGTTATCCCCCCATCTTTTTTTGATTAAAGTCAGGTTAAAGTGAGATCGTGTTTTTATAATATATTGATTATAAAGTGTTTTATTGTTTTATAATAATCTTACAAAATGTAAGGGAAGGGGATTTGTGAGTGGTCGCACATATCCTCGATTGCTTAATTTGGTACACTTCCTGCCGTCAACAAAGTAATTAGCGCAGGTCGATATGAATACTATTACTCTCCCTAAAACACAGCATTTAGTGGTCTTTCAGGAAGTCATTAGAAGTGGTTCTATCGGCTCGGCTGCAAAAGAATTAGGATTAACTCAACCCGCTGTCAGCAAAATCATTAACGATGTTGAGGCTTATTTTGGCATTGAGTTAGTCGTGCGTAAAAATACCGGTGTGACGCTGACCCAGGCAGGTCAGGTAATGCTTTCATGGTCTGAATCCATTACCCGCGAAATGAAAAACATGGTTGATGAGATGAATAGCATGACCAGCAACGCGGTTGTGGATGTGTCGTTTGGCTTCCCTTCACTGATCGCCTTTACCATCATGTCCGGCATGATTAAAAAATTCAAAGAGGTGTTCCCGAAAGCGCAGGTTTCCATGTATGAGGCTCAGCTCTCTTCTTTCTTACCTGCGGTACGCGATGGTCGTCTGGATTTCGCCATTGGTACGCTAAGTGATGAGATGAAACTGCAGGACCTCCATGTTGAGCCGCTTTTTGAATCAGAGTTTATTCTGGTGGCCAGTAAGTCCCGAACATGCACCGGCATCACCACACTGAGCGCGTTGAAAAACGAACAGTGGGTGTTGCCACAAACGAATATGGGTTACTACAGCGAACTTCTTACCACGTTACAAAATAATGGCATCAGCAGTGAAAACATCGTTAAAACAGACTCCGTCGTCACGATTTATAATCTTGTTCTCAATGCTGATTTCTTAACAGTAATTCCCTGTGATATGACCGCTCCATTTGGTTCAGACCAGTTTATTACTATCCCGGTAGAAGAAGCCTTACCGGTTGCACGTTATGCCGCCGTTTGGTCTAAAAATTATCGAATAAAAAAAGCAGCATCTATTTTGGTTGAATTAGCCAAAGAATATTCGTCATATAATTGTTGTAGGCGAAAGCAATTAATTAAGATTGATTAAAGATTGAACTTGTTTTAATGAAAATTAACACCATCGGTCTATATCAGACGTTGGTCACGGCTATCTATTTACTTTAATACCCAGGTAAGAGGTTCTAATGCACATTACATACGATCTCCCGGTTGCAATTGAAGATATCCTCGAAGCGAAAAAAAGACTGGCGGGGAAAATTTATAAAACGGGAATGCCTCGCTCTAACTATTTTAGTGAACGTTGCAAAGGGGAAATTTTCCTCAAATTCGAAAATATGCAACGTACGGGCTCATTTAAAATCCGTGGTGCTTTTAATAAGCTCAGTTCATTAACTGAAGCTGAAAGACGTAAAGGTGTGGTGGCGTGTTCTGCGGGTAACCATGCGCAGGGCGTTTCTCTCTCTTGCGCTATGCTCGGTATCGACGGCAAAGTGGTGATGCCAAAAGGCGCGCCGAAATCTAAAGTGGCGGCAACCTGCGATTACTCCGCAGAAGTTGTGCTGCACGGTGACAACTTCAACGACACTATCGCTAAGGTCAGCGAAATTGTCGAAACTGAAGGCCGTATCTTTATTCCTCCTTATGATGATCCAAAAGTGATTGCCGGCCAGGGAACGATTGGCCTGGAAATTTTAGAAGATTTATACGATGTCGATAACGTGATTGTACCCATTGGCGGTGGCGGACTGATTGCGGGTATTGCCGTAGCAATTAAATCTATCAACCCAACAATTAGAATTATTGGCGTGCAGTCTGAAAACGTTCACGGCATGGCGGCATCTTTCCACGCTGGAGAAATAACCACGCACCGAACGACCGGCACCCTGGCGGATGGTTGTGACGTCTCCCGCCCGGGTACTTTGACCTATGAAATCGTTCGTGAGTTGGTAGATGACATTGTCCTGGTCAGCGAAGATGAAATTCGCAACAGCATGGTGGCATTAATTCAGCGAAATAAAGTTGTGACTGAAGGTGCCGGTGCGCTGGCCTGCGCAGCATTATTAAGCGGGAAATTAGATAGCTATATCCAGAACAGAAAAACAGTCAGCATTATTTCTGGCGGTAATATCGATCTTTCTCGTGTATCCCAAATTACTGGTTTAGTTGACGCTTAATATACTTCGTTGAGGATAGGATATGAGTACTACTGATAGCATTGTATCCAGCCAGACAAAACAATCGTCCTGGCGTAAATCAGACACCACCTGGACACTGGGTTTATTTGGTACAGCCATCGGCGCCGGGGTGTTGTTCTTCCCTATCCGCGCAGGTTTTGGCGGCTTGATTCCCATTCTGTTGATGCTGGTGTTAGCATACCCCATCGCTTTCTATTGCCACCGTGCCCTGGCACGCCTGTGTCTTTCCGGTTCTAATCCTTCCGGCAACATCACAGAAACGGTTGAAGAGCACTTTGGTAAAACGGGCGGCGTGGTTATCACGTTCCTCTACTTCTTTGCGATTTGTCCGCTGCTGTGGATTTACGGCGTCACCATTACCAACACCTTTATGACCTTCTGGGAAAACCAGTTGCAGATGCCTGCGCTGAACCGTGGCTTCGTGGCACTGTTCCTGCTGCTGTTGATGGCATTCGTCATCTGGTTTGGTAAGGACCTGATGGTTAAAGTGATGAGCTACCTGGTATGGCCGTTTATTGCCAGCCTGGTGCTTATCTCCCTGTCCCTGATTCCTTACTGGAACTCTGCGGTTATCCAGCAGGTTGATCTCAGCAATATCGCGCTGACTGGTCATGACGGTATTCTGGTCACTGTGTGGCTGGGTATTTCCATCATGGTGTTCTCTTTCAACTTCTCGCCGATTGTTTCTTCCTTCGTCGTCTCTAAACGTGAAGAGTATGAGAAAGATTTTGGCCGCGAATTTACCGAGCAGAAGTGCTCTAAAATCATCTCTCGCGCCAGTATGCTGATGGTTGCTGTGGTGATGTTCTTCGCCTTTAGCTGCCTGTTCACACTCTCTCCGGCAAACATGGCTGACGCGAAAGCGCAAAATATTCCGGTGCTGTCTTACCTGGCGAACCACTTTGCGTCACTGTCTGGCACGAAATCGACCTTCGCGACAGTTCTGGAATACGGTGCGTCTATCATCGCACTGGTCGCTATCTTCAAATCTTTCTTCGGCCACTATCTGGGCACGCTGGAAGGTCTGAACGGTCTGGTGCTGAAGTTTGGTTATAAAGGCGATAAAACTAAAGTTTCCGCCGGTAAACTCAACACCATCAGCATGATCTTCATCATGGGTTCCACCTGGGTTGTGGCTTACGCCAACCCGAATATCCTGGACCTGATTGAAGCGATGGGTGCGCCAATTATCGCCTCACTGCTCTGCTTGCTGCCGATGTATGCCATCCGTAAAGCGCCGTCACTGGCGAAATACCGTGGCCGTCTGGATAACGTGTTTGTTACCGTGATTGGTTTGCTGACCATCCTGAACATCGTTTACAAACTGTTTTAATCCATAAGCTCAGGATGAGCGGAGTAGTGAAATGAATGAGTTTCCGGTAGTACTGGTTATTAACTGCGGTTCATCTTCCATTAAATTCTCAGTGCTGGATGCAGCAAACTGTGAAGTTTTAATGGCGGGAATTGCAGACGGTATTAACTCTGAAAATGCGTTCATAGCAATTAATGGAGGTGAGCCAGCTAAGCTGGCTCACCACAGCTACGAAGATGCATTAAAGGCTATTGCCGTTGAACTGGAGAACCGTAATTTAATGGACAGCGTGGCCTTAATTGGCCACCGTATTGCCCACGGCGGAAGTATCTTTACTGAATCGGCAATTATTACTGATGAAGTTATTGAGAATATTCGCCGGGTCTCTCCTTTAGCACCGTTACATAATTATGCGAACCTGAGTGGGATTGAATCTGCACAGCATCTTTTCCCAGGTGTGCAGCAGGTTGCGGTATTTGATACCAGCTTCCACCAGACAATGGCGCCTGAAGCTTATATGTACGGTTTACCGTGGAAATATTTTGAGGAGCTGGGTGTTCGTCGTTATGGCTTCCATGGCACGTCGCACCGCTATGTTTCTCAACGTGCGCATGAACTGCTTGAGCTACCGCATGATGATTCTGGACTGGTTGTGGCTCACCTCGGGAACGGGGCGTCTATCTGTGCGGTTCGTAATGGGCGGAGCGTGGATACCTCGATGGGGATGACGCCGCTGGAAGGCCTGATGATGGGGACTCGCAGTGGTGATGTGGACTTCGGTGCGATGGCGTGGATCGCCAGTGAAACCAACCAGACGCTAAGCGACCTTGAACGCGTAGTGAATAAGGAATCTGGTCTGTTGGGTATTTCCGGTTTGTCGTCCGACTTACGTACGCTGGAAAAAGCCTGGCACGAAGGACACGAACGCGCACAGCTGGCGATTAAAACGTTTGTGCATCGTATTGCACGTCATATCGCCGGACATGCTGCATCGTTGCATCGTCTTGATGGGATTATTTTTACCGGTGGAATTGGTGAGAATTCAGTATTAATTCGTCGTCTGGTGATTGAGCATCTTGCCGTTTTAGGTGTGAATATCGACAGCGATATGAATAGTCTGCCAAATTCTCATGGCGAAAGAATTATCTCTAATAAGGACGCTCGTGTCGTCTGTGCGGTTATTCCCACAAATGAAGAGAAAATGATTGCTCGTGATGCCATTTATTTAGGCAAAATTAATACACCAGTAGAATTTGCATAATTAATTTTCAGTAGAGAGATTATTTTTCATGAAGGTAAATATCGATACCAGCGATATGCTGTATGCCGAAGCCTGGAACGGCTTTAAAGGTACGGACTGGAAAGAAGAAATTAATGTCCGTGATTTTATTCAGCACAACTACACGCCTTATGAAGGGGATGAATCTTTCCTCGCCGAAGCAACACCAGCAACCACTGCGCTGTGGGAAAAGGTGATGGCGGGTATTCGTATTGAAAACTCAACGCATGCGCCGGTTGATTTCGATACCAATATTGCAACGACAATTACCGCACACGATGCGGGTTATATTGAACAAGAACTGGAAAAGATTGTCGGTCTGCAAACGGACAAGCCGCTCAAGCGCGCTCTGCATCCGTTTGGCGGCATCAACATGATCAAAAGCTCTTTTGATGCTTATGGTCGTGAGATGGACGCTGATTTTGAATATCAGTTTACAGAACTGCGTAAAACCCATAACCAGGGTGTGTTCGATGCCTACTCTCCGGATATGTTGCGTTGCCGTAAATCCGGTGTACTGACTGGTCTGCCGGATGGCTATGGTCGTGGCCGCATTATCGGCGACTACCGCCGCGTGGCGCTGTACGGTATCCGCTACCTGGTACGTGAACGTGAACTGCAATTTGCCGATCTTCAGTCGAACCTGGAGTGGGGGCAGAATCTTGAAGCCACGATTCGTCTGCGTGAAGAGTTGTCTGAGCACCGTCGTGCCCTGCTGCAAATGCAGGAAATGGCGGCGAAATACGGCTGCGATATCTCCCGTCCGGCGCGTAATGCGCAGGAAGCGGTACAGTGGGTGTACTTTGCTTACCTGGCTGCGGTGAAATCTCAGAATGGCGGCGCGATGTCGCTGGGCCGTACTGCCTCCTTCCTCGATATCTACATTGAGCGTGACTTCAAAGCAGGCACCTTAACCGAGCAGCAGGCGCAGGAGCTGATCGACCACTTCATCATGAAGATCCGCATGGTGCGCTTCCTGCGTACGCCGGAATTCGACACCCTGTTCTCCGGTGACCCTATTTGGGCGACCGAAGTTATCGGCGGTATGGGGCTGGATGGCCGCACGCTGGTGACGAAAAACTCGTTCCGCTACCTGCATACGCTGCACACTATGGGACCGGCACCTGAGCCGAACCTGACGGTGCTGTGGTCTGAAGCACTGCCGATTGCCTTCAAAAAATATGCCGCCCAGGTATCTATCGTCACATCGTCTTTGCAATACGAAAACGACGATCTGATGCGTGCAGACTTTGACAGCGATGACTATGCCATTGCCTGTTGCGTTAGCCCGATGGTGATCGGCAAACAAATGCAGTTCTTTGGCGCGCGAGCCAACCTCGCCAAAACGTTGTTGTACGCAATCAACGGCGGTGTGGATGAGAAACTGAAAATCCAGGTTGGACCGAAAACCACGCCACTGATGGATGATGTGTTGGATTACGACACGGTGATGGAGAGCCTGGACCACTTTATGGACTGGCTGGCCGTGCAGTACATCAGCGCACTGAACATCATCCACTACATGCACGACAAGTACAGCTACGAAGCTTCGCTGATGGCGCTGCACGATCGTGACGTTTATCGCACGATGGCGTGCGGTATGGCGGGTCTCTCCGTAGCGGCGGATTCTCTGTCAGCGATTAAGTACGCACGAGTGAAACCGATTCGTGATGAAAACGGTCTGGCTGTCGATTTCGAAATTGAAGGCGACTATCCGCAATACGGTAACAACGATGAGCGCGTAGACAGCATCGCCTGCGACCTGGTTGAACGCTTTATGAAGAAAATTAAAGTGTTGCCAACCTATCGTAACGCAGTGCCGACGCAGTCCATTCTGACCATCACCTCTAACGTGGTGTATGGCCAGAAAACCGGTAACACGCCGGATGGACGTCGCGCAGGTACACCGTTTGCACCTGGGGCGAACCCGATGCACGGCCGCGATCGCAAAGGTGCTGTTGCCTCGTTGACCTCGGTGGCCAAACTGCCATTTACCTATGCCAAAGATGGTATCTCGTACACCTTCTCCATTGTGCCGGCTGCGCTGGGCAAAGAGGACAGCGTACGTAAAACCAACCTGGTCGGTCTGCTGGATGGTTACTTCCATCATGAAGCACATGTCGAAGGCGGGCAGCACCTGAACGTTAACGTCATGAACCGCGAAATGTTGATGGATGCCATAGAGCACCCGGAAAACTATCCGAACCTGACGATCCGCGTGTCTGGTTATGCGGTGCGCTTTAACGCGCTGACCCGCGAACAGCAGCAGGACGTTATTTCACGTACTTTCACCCAGGCGCTATAACGCCGGAGGGGCTATGAGAAAAGTTATTGCAACGGAATGTGCGCCAGGGGCCATTGGCCCTTACGTACAGGGTGTGGATCTGGGCAGCATGGTGTTCACATCGGGCCAAATACCGGTGTGCCCACAGACCGGTGAAGTGGCTGAAAACGTGGTCGATCAGGCGCGTCAGAGTCTGGAAAACGTGAAAGCGATTGTCGAGTCCGCAGGTTTGAAAGTGAGCGACATCGTGAAAACCACCGTTTTCGTTGCCGACCTGAATGACTTCGCCACGATTAACCAGGTGTACCAGCAGTTCTTTGATGAGCACAAGGCTATCTACCCCACGCGCAGTTGCGTTCAGGTCGCCCGCTTACCGAAGGATGTGAAGCTGGAGATTGAGGCCATCGCCGTACGTGGTGACACGGTGTAATCCCCTGCGGGGCGATCGTGCGGATCGCCCCGATCCTTTAATGAGTGTGAAACCTGGTCTTCACTGAACGGCAATCCGAGGGTGTGGATATGATTAGCGCATTCGATATTTTTAAGATTGGCATTGGACCTTCCAGCTCCCATACCGTGGGGCCAATGAACGCCGGTAAAAGCTTTATTGACCAACTGGTCAGTAGCGGAGAATTGCACCAGACCACGCGCATTGTGGTCGATCTCTATGGATCGCTCTCCCTGACCGGAAAAGGTCACGCGACCGATATCGCCATCATGATGGGGCTGGCCGGTAACAGTCCGCAAAACGTCAATATTGATTCAATTGCTGGTTTTACTCAGGAAGTGACACGTACCGGACGTTTACCGGTTGCCGAGGGCACACATGTTGTCGATTTCCCACCTGCTGAAAGCATCCTTTTCCATAGCGAAACACTTCCGCGCCATGAGAATGGCATGCGCATCGTCGCGTGGAATGGTCAGGAGATGCTGTTAAGTAAAACCTATTACTCCGTCGGCGGTGGTTTTATCGTTGAAGAGGAGCAATTTGGTCAGGCACATGACGTTGAAACACATGTACCCTACAACTTTCATTCCGCCAGCGAACTGCTGAAACTCTGCGAGCGAAACGGACTTTCCGTTTCCGGTCTGATGATGCAAAACGAGCTGGCGCTGCGCAGCAAAGAAGAGATTGATGCTGGCTTTGCCGCGATCTGGGATGTCATGCACGCGGGTATTGAACGCGGTATGAACACCGAAGGCGTTCTGCCTGGTCCACTCAACGTCCCGCGTCGCGCCGTGGCACTGCGTCGGTTGCTGGTCTCCAGCGATAACTTGTCCAGCGATCCGATGAACGTTATTGACTGGATCAACATGTTCGCTCTGGCCGTGAGCGAAGAAAACGCCGCCGGGTGTCGGGTTGTTACCGCACCGACCAATGGCGCATGCGGGATTATCCCTGCCGTCCTGGCTTATTACGACAAGTTCCGCCGTCCGGTGAATGCCAACTCCATCGCCCGTTATTTACTGGCTGCCGGGGCGATAGGCGCACTGTATAAGATGAACGCCTCGATCTCTGGCGCCGAAGTCGGCTGTCAGGGCGAAATTGGTGTGGCCTGCTCAATGGCCGCGGCTGGGCTGACGGAATTGCTTGGTGGTAGCCCTGCGCAGGTCTGCATTGCGGCTGAGATCGCGATGGAGCATAACCTTGGCCTTACCTGCGATCCGGTGGCCGGACAGGTGCAGATTCCGTGCATTGAACGTAATGCGATCAACGCAGTGAAAGCCGTCAACGCCGCGCGAATGGCGTTACGACGGACGTCCGAGCCACGCGTCTCGCTCGATAAAGTGATCGAAACTATGTACGAGACGGGCAAAGACATGAACGACAAATACCGTGAAACCTCTCGTGGAGGCCTGGCAATTAAAGTGGTTTGTACCTGAGGTTAATGGCCGTTATTAGGGGTTGCACGCTTTTCTCGGCCGGATAAGGCGCAAGCGCCGCCATCCGGCAAAGAGTGATTCAATCTGACAGGACAAAAAAGGCGTACTTTAGTACGCCTTTTTTGTTGTGATCTGCTTCAAAAATAGAAATTAATAACATTTTATGTGAGTTAAAGAGAAAATATTTCTTAACTATCAGCAATTACAGGGGTTTGTTTGTGAAGTTTTTCTCTAACCCTGCGCGTATGATTTCTCCATTCTAATAGCTTGCCTGCATCTCATGTACTGCGTATCGCCTTGAAGCAGTGCGATAAAATAAAAAAAAACTCTACCTACACATTAAGCGGGAAATTATGGAAACGGCAACGAATAGTAGCGTAATACTCGACGCATCAGCGCCTGCGCGTCGGGCGGGAATGACCGAAAGTGAATGGCAGGAAGCCATTAAGTTCGACAGCACGGACACGGGCTGGGTCATTATGAGTATTGGGATGGCGATTGGTGCGGGGATTGTTTTCCTTCCCGTCCAGGTGGGGCTTATGGGGCTGTGGGTTTTCTTGCTCTCCTCAATTATCGGCTATCCTGCGATGTATTTGTTCCAGCGCCTGTTTATCAACACGCTGGCGGAATCCCCGGAATGCAAAGACTACCCGAGCGTAATCAGCGGCTATTTGGGTAAAAACTGGGGCATCCTGTTAGGCGCGTTATATTTTGTGATGCTGGTTATCTGGATGTTCGTTTACTCCACGGCTATCACTAACGATAGCGCCTCTTATCTGCACACTTTTGGCGTCACTGAAGGGTTGTTGTCTGACAGCCCATTCTACGGCCTGGTGCTGATTTGTATCCTGGTTGCCATCTCGTCACGTGGCGAAAAAATGTTGTTTAAGATCTCCACGGGCATGGTGTTGACCAAGCTGTTGGTGGTTGCCGCGCTTGGTGTATCAATGGTGGGGATGTGGCATTTGTATAATGCGGGCTCACTGCCGCCGATGGCGCTCCTGATCAAAAACGCAATTATCACGCTGCCGTTTACCCTGACTTCAATTCTGTTTATTCAGACGCTAAGTCCGATGGTTATTTCGTACCGCTCTCGTGAGAAATCGATTGAGGTGGCACGCCATAAGGCCCTGCGTGCTATGAATATCGCCTTCGGTATTCTGTTTGTCACCGTCTTTTTCTACGCCGTTTCCTTCACGCTGGCGATGGGTCACGACGAAGCGGTTAAAGCCTATGAGCAGAACATTTCCGCTCTGGCGATTGCCGCACAGTTTATCAGTGGTGATGGTGCCGGTTGGGTAAAAATCGTCAGCGTTATCCTGAACATTTTCGCCGTGATGACCGCCTTCTTCGGTGTTTACCTGGGCTTTCGTGAAGCCACTCAGGGGATCGTGATGAATGTGCTGCGCCGCAAAATGCCAGCTGAGAAAATTAACGAAACTCTGGTTCAACGCGGCATTATGGTCTTCGCTATCTTACTGGCCTGGAGTGCAATTGTGCTCAATGCGCCGGTACTGAGCTTCACCTCTATTTGTAGCCCAATCTTCGGCATGGTGGGTTGCTTGATCCCGGCCTGGCTGGTCTACAAAGTTCCTGCATTGCACAAATACAAAGGCGCCTCCCTGTACCTGATTATCGTCACCGGCCTGTTGTTGTGCGTTTCTCCGTTCCTGGCATTTTCCTGAGTTATCTGAGCAAGGGTTGTTGTTATGTTTGAGACTACATTGAATCTATTATGGGATAGTTTTATTCGCGCTGTGCAGGAAGAAGTGAAACCTGCGCTGGGTTGTACGGAACCTATCTCTCTGGCTCTGGCAGCGGCTGCCGCTTCTGCTGAGCTGGACGGCGCGGTGGAACGCATTGATGCGTGGGTCTCACCAAACCTGATGAAGAACGGCATGGGTGTTACCGTGCCGGGTACCGGGATGGTCGGTCTTCCCGTAGCGGCTGCGCTGGGTGCTTTGGGGGGAAATGCCCAGGCAGGGTTAGAAGTACTGAAAGATGCGTCGGCGCACGCCATTGCAGATGCCAAAGCGATGCTGACCGCCGGGAAGGTGGCGGTGATGCTGCAGGAGCCTTGCGAGGACATTCTCTTCTCTCGCGCGAAGGTTTACAGTCAGGAAGGTTGGGCGTGTGTGACGATTGTCGGCGGGCATACCAACATTGTGCATATCGAGACCAACAAAGGCGTGGTGTTTACTCAGCCTGAGCAGGTTCAGGCTGATGAGCAGGAATCCCCGCTGGCAGTGCTATCCCACACGTCGCTGGAAGAGATTGTGGCATTTGTGAATGCTGTGCCGTTTGACGCTATTCGCTTTATTCTTGATGCGGCAAAACTGAACGGTGCGTTGTCTCAGGAAGGGCTAAGCGGTAGCTGGGGCTTGCATATCGGCACCACACTTGAGAAACAGTGCGCACGTGGTCTGCTGGCTAACGATCTCTCAACCGCCATTCTTATTCGTACCAGTGCGGCATCGGATGCACGAATGGGCGGGGCGACGTTGCCAGCAATGAGCAACTCCGGTTCCGGCAATCAGGGTATTACTGCCACCGTTCCGGTGATGGTGGTGGCTGAACACTTTGGTGCCGATGAAGAGAAACTGGCACGTGCGCTGATGTTATCTCACCTGAGTGCTATCTACATCCATCATCAGCTTCCGCGTTTGTCTGCACTGTGCGCGGCAACGACCGCGGCAATGGGCGCGGCGGCAGGTATGGCGTGGGTTGTGGATGGTCGCTATAACACTATCGCTATGGCTATTAGCAGCATGATTGGCGATGTGAGTGGGATGATTTGCGATGGCGCATCAAACAGCTGCGCAATGAAAGTCTCTACCAGCGCGTCGGCGGCGTGGAAGGCGGTACTCATGGCGCTGGACGATACTGCCGTGACGGGGAATGAAGGCATTGTGGCGCATAACGTGGAGCAATCTATCTCTAACTTGTGTGCGCTGGCGTGTCGTTCAATGCAGGAAACCGACAAGCAGATCATTGAGATTATGGCCAGCAAGGCACATTAATCTGGCGACTGACTGCCTGATGGCGTGCAGCTTTCCGGCCTACGGGTGTGCATCGTTACAAAACCGTAGGCCGGATAAGACGTATTAGCGTCGCCATCCGGCAGGCCGCTGTCCGAACGACGATTACCCGTCAGAGAGCGGCTTCTTCTTCTTCCAGCCGTAGCCCGGCATCAGCAACGATTGCTTCCAGTTCCGTTAGCAGGTCCTCGTAGCCAAAGACGACGGTTTCCTGTTTTTTGGCCTCAACCCGCTGCTGGCGTTTTTTTGATGACTTCTTGCTCAATAGTCGTACTCCCTTGATTCTAATGACTATACGGGCAAATCTATCAGCAAAGCGCGCAATGGGGTATCGGCAACTAACGTTATGTTAGTTTCATCACGAATAAATGCGCCATCACCGCAGGTAAGCGCTTCTTTTTCGGCACCTGAAGTGACCGCGTGGAACGTGCCATGGATCGACTGCAAATACGCGCGAGGCCCATGCAATTGAAAACTCAGTGATTCACCTTTTTGCAGCTCAACATGATGTACCCAGACCTGCTGGCGAAGATGCAGGCTGCCCTGTTCACCGTCAGGTGAAGCAAGCAGTTGATGCTTGCCGGCATTCAGCGTCGCTTTTTGCACGCAGGTATTTTCCCGCTGCGGGCAGGCGTCCAGCCATAGCTGCATTCTGGTCAGGGGCTTATCTTTGCTGATATTGTGCTCGCTGTAGCTGATCCCCGGTTGCGTAGCGAGCAGTAACACCTCTCCGGCTTTGGCCTGAATATGGTTACCTTCGCTGTCGCGATACTCGGCTTCCCCTTCAAGGATCAGATTGACGATATCAACCTTTGGATAGGTACGCGGCTGGAAAGAGGCCCCCGGTGCCAGAACTTCCTGGTTCAGAACACGCAGCGAGGCATAACCCAGCAGTTTAGGATCAAAATAGTGTCCAAAGGAGAAGGTATAACGGGCCTGCAGCCAGCCGTAGTCTGCTTGCCCGCATTGTTTGGCTGTACGGGTAGTAATCATAGTTCTTGACCTCTCTTTACTTCCTTTTATGTTAAATGGCTAGACGCTGCATTGTTAGCCAGATATTCTGCCCGGTATGTTCAAATTTCCTGAATGAGAACGAAATGGCCAAAGAACGGGCTTTAACGCTTGAAGCGTTACGCGTCATGGACGCAATAGACAGGCGCGGCAGCTTTGCCGCCGCGGCAGATGAACTGGGACGCGTACCTTCCGCCCTCAGCTACACCATGCAGAAACTGGAAGAGGAGCTGGATGTTGTGCTGTTTGACCGCTCAGGTCACCGCACAAAATTTACCAACGTCGGGCGTATGCTGCTTGAACGTGGGCGCGTGTTGCTGGAAGCGGCGGATAAGCTGACGACCGATGCTGAAGCGCTGGCCCGTGGTTGGGAAACGCATCTGACGATTGTCACCGAAGCGTTGGTGCCAACGGCGGCATTCTTCCCGCTTATCGACCGCCTTGCCGGAAAGGCGAACACGCAGCTTTCCGTCATCACTGAAGTGTTGGCCGGGGCGTGGGAGCGTCTGGAGCAGGGCAGAGCGGACATCGTGATCGCGCCGGATATGCATTTCCGCTCATCATCAGAAATTAACTCGCGCAAGCTGTACTCGCTGATGAACGTCTATGTGGCGGCACCGGATCACCCGATCCACCAGGAGCCGGAACCGTTGTCTGAAGTCACCCGTGTGAAATACCGGGGAATAGCGGTGGCGGACACTGCCCGTGAGCGCCCGGTGTTGACAGTTCAGCTTCTGGATAAACAACCGCGTCTGACGGTCAGTACTATTGAAGATAAGCGTCAAGCGCTGTTAGCCGGGTTGGGTGTAGCGACCATGCCGTATCCGTTAGTCGAAGAGGATATTGCCGCTGGCCGGCTGCGTGTGGTTAGCCCGGAATCGACAAATGAGATAGATATCATCATGGCCTGGCGTCGGGACAGTATGGGCGAAGCGAAGTCCTGGTGTTTGCGGGAAATCCCGAAACTGTTTGCCGGGAAATAAAAAGATGATGAGGCCGGATGGCGGTGCAATTGCACCTTATCCGGCCTACATGACGGAGTATGTTGTAGGCCTGATAAGCGCAGCGCCACCAGGCATCTGTGTGTGCTACGTCAGGACAGCTGTTTAGGGTCAGCGCCGAAGCGGTTGCTACCCGGCGTGCCGTTTTGACAGTTGAAAAGAATGATTACCAACCAGCCAATGATGGGGATCAGCAATACTAACAGCCACCATGCTGAACGGTCGGTGTCATGCAAGCGCCGAAACTGAACAGCCCACCACGGTATAAAAACCAGAATGGCATAAATCGTTGTTAATACGCCTTCTCCCCCGGCGCGTTGCCAGCCAAACATCCTGTCTAACACGCTCAGCACGAACGTAAAGATGATGTTAACCAAAATAAACATCCAGTACTCTTTGCGCCGTGCACGACCACCAAAACCAAAGTAGTTCTTTAATACGTTTAAATACCAATCCATTTTCGCCTCGTTCTGCGTTCAATTACTTGTTTTTAAAGCAATCAAAATAAGAATAGCTGCGAATATAATGCTGGTAAATATTTATGGTGTGAATAATTAGACCCCCAAAAGGGGGCCTGTGTAAATTAGGCGAAACGGCTGTCACGCCCGTGAGGCTCGTTGAGATCCTGCCACGGACCGATAGAAATAATACCGGTCGGGTTAATGGTCTTGTGGCTGCGGAAATAGTGATTGCGGATGTGGTCGAAATTGACGGTGTCCGCAATGCCTGGCATCTGGTAGATATCACGCAGAAAACCGTACAGATTCAGATAGTCACTGATCCGATGCTTGTCGCATTTGAAGTGGGTGACATACACCGGATCAAAACGTACCAGCGTAGTCCACAGGCGAATGTCAGCCTCTGTTAGCTGGTCGCCAGTCAGATAGCGATGCTGACCGAGAATCTGCTCCAGTCGCGCCAGTGATTCAAAGACTTTTTCTACTGCGCTGTCATACGCTTCCTGGCTGGTAGCAAAACCAGCTTTATAAACGCCATTATTGACGTTGTCATAAATCCAACTGTTCAGATCGTCAATTTTGCTTTGCAGGGCTGGTGGATAGTAATCCCCGGCTTTTGCGCCCAGCGCATCAAACGCGGTGTTAAACATGCGGATGATTTCTGCCGATTCGTTGCTGACGATGGTGTGATTTTTTTTATCCCACAGCACGGGAACCGTTACCCGGCCGCTGTAGTGCGGATCGGCGTGTAAATACAGTTGATAGAGAAACTCGTGCTGGTAAAGCGTATCGCCTGTTGCTGCCGGAAAGTTGCTATCAAACGTCCAGCCGTTTTCCAGCATCAGCGGATTCACTACGGAAACGGAAATGAAGGGCTCCAGACCTTTGAGTTTACGCATAATCAGCGTGCGATGCGCCCACGGGCAGGCCAGAGAAACGTACAGATGATAGCGGTCTTTTTCGGCGGCGAAGCCACCCTCGCCAGTGGGTCCTGATGCGCCATCTGCGGTGAGCCAGTTACGGAAAGCCGATGCAGAACGTTGGAATTTACCTCCGGTCGATTTGGTGTCGTACCAGGTGTCATGCCATACGCCGTCAATGAGTTGTCCCATTTTATCACCTCTTTAGATAGCAAAAGCGAGGAGATGTCTCCTCGCTTTTTGATGCGTTTAGTATAACTTGCTTACCACTTTTTATTCAGTACGCGGTCGATACTGAACGCACCCGGACCAGTGATAGCCAGCAGCAGGAAACCGCCTGCGATGGTCAGGTTTTTCATGAACATCAGAGAGTTCATCCCTTCCGCAAAGTTGCTGTGGAAGAGGAACGCGGTCAGCAGGGTGAAGCCTGCGGTGAACAGCGCGGTAGTACGGGTCAGAAAACCAAACAGGATGGCCAGACCGCCGCCGAACTCAAGCAGAATAACCAGTGGCAACATAAAACCAGGGACGCCCATGGCTTCCATATACTGTTGGGTACCCGCATATCCGGTGATTTTTCCCCAACCTGCAGTAATAAACAGGATTGGCATCAGAATGCGCGCTACCAGTACACCAACATCTTCTAATTTTTTCATCGTACTCTCCAGGAAACCACTCAGGCGGATTGTTTTGTCTTTTGTGCATCAACGCTGCAGAGCGCGTCGTTGCTGTCGATGGAGAGAATCATAGACGTGCTGGAAGACAATTGTTAGCAAGGAAAACTGTCAGTAATTTTCAAAAAATTTGAGGAACCCGCAAAATAGGGGAGACGGCAGGGGTTAACTGCGCAATTGTTGCTGTCTGATTGTCGATTTAATCAGACGCCATACGCTCCAGACGCTAAAACCGCGTTTAGCCCAGCGAACCAGCAGATTAGGATTACGAATGGTGCGTACAGCCATAATACTGCTGCCGACCAGCACCCAGGCGCGCAGGTTCAGCAGCGTTTTCCAGCCACGATCGTATACGTCAGTCACCTCCAGCCAGTCGCGGCGGGTGGCAGACAGATCCAGCCGTTGCTGCTGGATCTGCCCAAGCAGTTGTGCCTTACGTTTTTGGCGCTCGACTTTACTGCTCATTAGACATCATCCTCCAGGGCCTGCCTGTCATTAGCAAGTTCGTGGCGTGTATGGCGTAATAGTGTTGATTTACGGGCTTTACGTAGCGTCCATATCCCGCCAACGAGCGCTAAAAGCAACAGCACAACGGTGGTGGCAATCATCGCGTTCAGGCGGTACTGAGGGTCAATGGCCCAGATGATAAGCACCATCAGGCTCATCAGCCCAAATGCCGCAAAGAGCATAGTCAGTCCCAGCATCAGCACGATCTGGACAAGGTTAGCTTTTTCCTCTTCCAGTTCAACGACGGCCAGCCGTAATCGGGTCTCTACGATCTCAACGAGAATCGTGAGGATCCGTTGTCCAATCCCCAGGACGCTTTTGCCCGGACCTTGTGCGTGTTGAGAGTCAGCCATTATTAGCGGCGCGACAGCAGTACACCAAGCACCACACCGACCGCAGCGCCAATACCAACGCCTGTCCATGGGTTTTCGCGCACATAGTTATCGGCTTTGGCCGCAGCTTCACGGGTTTGCTTAGCAATCACATCGCTGGTCTCGCTCAGGCGATGGCGGCTCTCGCGCAGCGCATGTTCGGCTTTGCTGCGAATTTTACTCATCTCTTCCTTCGACTTATCGCCAGAGGAGCTCAGTACTTCTTCGAGCGTATCCGCAAGGGATTTCAGCTCGGCGCGCAGATTTTCCGTAGCGTTATCTTTCGACATAGTTTTCTCCAGGTGAGTGGGTAGTTACCGTACTTAGTAATCGCGGGTCTCAAGTTTCTTCAGCTCTTTCTGAGCCTCTTCAAGCTTACGTTCGCGTTTTGCGATTTTATCCGCATCGCCTTTTTGCTTCGCTTCGGCTAAATCACGCTGACGTTCGGCTATCTCATTTTTCTGTTCTGCGATTTTTTTCTGGTGATTCGCGCGCAGTTTGCTGTCAGTACAGTTTGCCCGAACTTCACTCAGCGCTTTGTTCAGGCCATTGATGCGGCTCTGATTGTTGTGCTTTTCGGCATAACTAATTTCCCGTTGAATATCTTGTTCTTTTTCCTGACAGAGGGAGTTAGCGTAGCTGCCGGCACTGAGAGCGAAAAGACTAATTGCCAAAGCGATGCGGTATTTCATTCTTGAACCTTCCATTGTGATTCGACCCGGTGCTTTGTGGTCGATGCTCCAGAATAATAAAGCTGTAGGTCATAACTTCAGTTTATTAATCATAGGCACTAAACGGTGAAATCACCAAAGTGAGTGATCTAATTCAGATTCCTGGAGATTAACCAAAGCGGTGCGGTGTATCCCGTAAACGAGATAACCACTGCACTGCCTGATTGTCATCATCCTGTTGAGCAATAACGAAGCCATGCGGTAATGTTCTGTCCAGAACGACCTTCGCGGCTGCGCTTTGCGCGCTGGAATCAAAGGTGATCAGCAGCGCGTCATTTTGCGGGGTAATACTTTTAAAACGAATGCCGTTGGCATCCAGATGATGCCAGATAGAGAAGCCGTCTGGCATGCTGGTGCCCTGGTTTACAGCACGAATGGCCAGCGTCGATTCCTGCTGGCGGATGGCTGACCAGGTCAGGATAAGCGCGCCTAAAAACAGGATAAAAGTGGTTGTCCAGGCCAGTCGTCGGAGCGTTATGCGTGATTTCAGCATAATTTACCCTCGGTTCCCGTATTTCTTTTTCCATAATACAACCAGTGAACCTGCGAGGCCAAATACCAGCAAAACAACGGGAAGCAGCATCAGGCATGACATCAGCTGATCTTCATACTTGAGGAATACCGGCGTTTTGCCCAGCAGATAACCCAGTGATGTCAGGATTAACACCCATAGTAATCCGCTCATCCAGTTGAAAAACTGAAAGCGGGCATTGTTCAGGCCGGACAACCCGGCAATGGTCGGCAGTAATGTTCTGACGAACGCAATGAATCGGCCCACCAGCAGCGCAGACAGACCATGCTTGTGGAAAAGATGATGCGCGCGTTGGTGATAATGAGCCGGAAGATGAGAAAGCCAGTTCTGCACGGTGCGGGTATTACCCAACCATCGGCCCTGAATATAGCTGAGCCAACAACCGAGGCTGGCTGCGGTGGTGAGTAGCAGTACCGTTTGCGGAAAACCCATTGCGCCTTTGGCAATAAGTACGCCGACCAGTACCAGCAAACTGTCACCAGGTAAAAAGGCTGCTGGTAGCAACCCATTTTCCAGGAACAAAATTGTAAACAGTACAAAATACAGCATACCAATCATGGAAGGATTGGCCAGAGTGTCAAAATCCTGAGCCCATAAAGCATTCAGTAATTGAGTCAGTAGTTCCATTCAGTATTCCTGGAGAATCGGTTATGGTCACGCCGTTGTTCTTGAGTTTGTAATGCCGCGATTTTATTGGTGTTTTTTGCATGGATCGCGGTCTGCACAAATTCACGGCCTGAACTGTTCCCTGTTAAGTTGTGAAGTAAGCAAGCACTAACACATAAAAAATTCAAAACGCTTTTAATTGTAACAAAGGTCAACGTAGTCCGTTATAGAAATTACGATGGTTGAACTCTGATTTTGCTGATCGCAATGGAGTGAGGCGAGAGGATTTACACAGGCTGACACTTTATACCTAATGCTTACCGAGTGTCAGAAACAGGCGCTATTACCGCGCCTGTGAAAGTCAGAAGGTTTATTTTGTGCTGTTTGCAGCGGTATCCAGATGAACTACCGGATTTTCCGTGAAAAGGTAACGATCCGCGTTGAACTCGAAATCATCGCTGGTTTCGTTAAACAGCATCTGTTTCGTGTTCTCGAGGTGCTGCCACATTGCCAGTTTGGCTGCATGCGGATCTTTGCGAATTAATGCCCGCAGGATCTGGTCATGGTCATCACACCAGTTGTCTACCGTGCGCAGATCAATGTGATCGTGCAATTTCTTCCAGTAGGGGTTGTGAACGCGCTGGGTCCACATTTTTTCAACAATGGCGGCCAGAGCTGAGTTTTGCGTCGCTAGCGCGACCTGAACATGGAACTGCAGGTCCCATTCGGAGTCACGAAAGCTTTTTTCGTTGCGCGACTTCTCCTGGATTTCCATCAGTTTCATGATGTCCTGCTTGGTCACCTGGGTGGCGGCAAACTCGGCGATGTTGCTCTCAATAAGCTGACGCGCTTGCAGCAATTCAAAAGGACCGTAGCTGGCGAATTCCAGACCTTCGTCGGGAGCAACATAATGTTTGGGTTGGTTAGAGATGACGTGGATACCAGATCCTTTACGCACCTCAACGTAGCCTTCAACCTCGAGCATGATAATCGCTTCACGAACCACAGTACGGCTGACATTCTTTTCATCGGCAATAAAGCGCTCGGCGGGAAGTTTATCGCCCACCAGATAGACGCCTTGCTCGATGCGTTCTTTTAGATCGGCAGCAAGTTGTTGGTACAAACGTCGTGGTTCAGTGATTTCCATATGCACTCCAGGCATGATACGGCAGACTATATTTGTTATACCACTTTTGCGATGACGGCTCTACTCGCACCGACAAAAAAGCCGCCAGTCAACTGGCGGCTCTGCATTATATACCGATGACGACCAGCGTCAGGTTAATTTTGCGTAGCGGGAGTGCCGGTTTGCGGACCTGAATCAATCTCGCTTGCCGATTTGTTCTGCAGTACCGTCCAGATGACTAGCGCACCGAGCAGGTCGAATACTGCCAGTACGGCGAACAGTGGGCTAAAGCCGATGGTATCAGCCAGGGCGCCAACGACCAGGGCAAACAGGGTACTCGCCAGCCAGGCTGACATACCCGTCAGGCCGTTAGCGGTCGCGACTTCATTACGGCCAAATACGTCAGAAGAGAGCGTAATCAGCGCGCCAGACAGCGCCTGGTGAGCAAAACCACCGACGCACAGCAGGGCGATAGCAATATACGGGCTGGTGAACAGACCAATCATCCCTGGGCCAATCATCAGCAGCGCACCCATGGTGACGACCATTTTACGAGACACGATCAGGTTTACGCCAAACCAGCGCTGGAACAGCGGCGGTAAGTAACCCCCGATGATACAGCCCAGGTCAGCGAACAGCATTGGCATCCACGCGAACATCGCAATCTCTTTCAGGTTAAAGCCGTAGACTTTAAACATGAACAGCGGGATCCAGGCGTTGAATGTACCCCAGGCCGGTTCTGCCAGAAAACGTGGCAGCGCGATACCCCAGAACTGGCGGTTACGCAGGATCTGGCCAAGCGACATTTTCTTCGCTGTGCTGTTTTTGTGCTGTGATTCCTGACCGTTAAGGATGTAATCACGCTCTTCGTCAGACAGTTTTTTCTGGTCGCGCGGGTGCTTATAGAAGACAAGCCAGGACATCGCCCAGATGAAGCTCAGGGCACCAGAAATAATGAACGCCATCTGCCAGCTGTGCATGACGATAGCCCACACGACCAGCGGCGGAGCGATCATCGCGCCAATAGAAGAGCCGACGTTAAAGTAACCTACGGCAATAGAACGTTCTTTTGCCGGGAACCATTCAGAACTGGCTTTCAGACCTGCAGGGATCATCGCGGCTTCTGCGGCACCGACTGCGCCTCGTGCCAGTGCCAGTCCACCCCAGCTACCAGCCAGCGCCGTGGCACCACAGAAGACGGCCCACAGAACGGCGAACATCGCGTAGCCTATTTTGGTGCCGAGCACATCCAGCACGTAGCCAGCAACGGGTTGCATTACGGTGTAAGCAGCAGAATACGCTGCGATGATATAGGAATACTGTTGAGTGGAGATGTGTAACTCTTCCATCAGAGTTGGCGCAGCTGCCGCCACAGTGTTACGTGTCAGGTAACCCAGCACGGTGCCAAGCGTCACCAGTGCGATCATGTACCAACGTAACCCTTTAATTTTACGCATGTAAAACCTCATCGTTTTGTTATGTCCGCTAACGAGCGGTCATCTTCCAGTCCAGGGCGGAGGATGTTCTTTTACGAAGGGCGTGACCGAAAAAAACTGGCACTGCCCCGAACTTTGCCATGTCAATGATTGTGCTAATTCGGTTTCCGTACCGGTCAATCCGATGGTGGACCATCGGTAATTTGCATTCCGTCGGCTTATGTATCGCGACGGCAAAAAGATAACTTGTCATACAGCTTTAAAAGGTGAGTGCCATCACAAAAGTGTGAATCTTCGTGTGGTCATTAATTCGATTCAGCAAAGCCAGTAATGGCGAGGCCTGCCGTGAGTTTTACCTCTTTGAGAGTAATTTTTTTGTCATCATTTGTTGATCTAACTCACGAAAATATCTTCAGTGTATGGAAATTGGTGTGATAACTTTGACAGCATCAAAACATAAGCAATCTGACGCACTCGCTGAGAGGAAGACGATAATGACCCCGTTTATGACAGAAGATTTCCTGCTGGATACCGAATTTGCCCGCCGTCTGTATCATGATTACGCCAAAGACCAGCCAATCTTCGACTACCACTGCCATTTGCCGCCGCAACAAATCGCTGATAACTACCGTTTTAACAACCTGTATGACATCTGGCTGAAGGGTGATCACTACAAGTGGCGCGCCATGCGCACTAACGGTGTCGCTGAACGCTTGTGTACTGGTGATGCGTCCGATCGCGAGAAGTTTGAAGCATGGGCCGCGACGGTCCCACACACCATCGGTAACCCGCTCTACCACTGGACGCATCTTGAACTGCGTCGCCCATTTGGTATTACAGGTAAGCTGTTGTCCCCTGCAACTGCCGATGAAATCTGGAATCAGTGCAACGAATTGCTGGCGCAGGATCAGTTTTCCGCGCGTGGAATCATGCAGCAGATGAATGTAAAAATGGTCGGCACCACCGATGATCCGATCGACTCTCTGGAACATCACGCTGCGGTCGCGAAAGACAGCACCTTTGCTATCAAAGTGCTGCCAAGCTGGCGTCCGGATAAAGCCTTCAACATTGAACTGGCGACCTTTAACGATTACATGGCGAAGCTGGGTGAAGTGTCTGACACCGAGATCCGCCGCTTTACCGACCTGCAAACCGCGCTAACTAAACGTCTTGATCACTTTGCTGCACACGGCTGTAAAGTCTCCGACCATGCGCTGGATGTGGTGTTGTTTGCCGAGTCTAACGAAGCGGAACTGGATAACATCCTGGCGCGTCGTCTGGCGGGTGAAACCCTGAGCGAGCACGAAGTTGCCCAGTTCAAAACTGCCGTACTGGTGTTCCTTGGCGCTGAATACGCACGTCGTGAATGGGTGCAGCAGTACCACATTGGCGCATTGCGTAATAACAACTTGCGTCAATTCAAACTGCTGGGCGCGGATGTCGGTTTCGACTCCATTAACGACCGTCCGATGGCTGAAGAACTGTCCAAACTGCTAAGCAAGCAGAATGAACAGAACCTGCTGCCGAAAACCATCCTGTACTGCCTGAACCCGCGCGATAACGAAGTGCTGGGCACCATGATTGGTAACTTCCAGGGTGAAGGCATGCCGGGCAAAATGCAGTTCGGTTCCGGCTGGTGGTTTAACGACCAGAAAGATGGGATGGAACGTCAGATGACACAACTGGCACAGCTCGGTCTGCTGAGCCGTTTTGTGGGTATGCTGACTGACAGCCGCAGCTTCCTGTCGTACACGCGCCATGAATACTTCCGTCGCATCCTGTGCCAGATGATTGGCCGCTGGGTGGCTGCGGGTGAAGCACCTGCAGATATTCAACTGCTGGGTGAAATGGTCAGAAATATTTGCTTCAACAATGCACGCGATTACTTCGCCATTGAACTGAACTAAGGCCCGGGGTTGGTATGCAATACATCAAGATCCACACGCTGGATAACGTCGCGGTTGCGCTCGCGGATTTGGCCGAAGGGACCGAAGTCACCGTTGATGGACAGGCTATTACCCTGCGCCAGGCGGTAACACGTGGCCATAAATTTGCTTTACGCGATATTGCGCAAGGCGAAAACGTTGTTAAATATGGTTTGCCAATTGGCCATACGCTGGTTGATGTCGCTGCGGGTGAGCACATTCATGCTCACAACACGCGTACGAATCTGAGCGATCTGGACACGTATAGCTACCAACCGGATTTTCAGGCGGAAGTTGCTCAGGCAGCCGATCGCGACGTGCAGATTTATCGCCGCGCGAACGGTGATGTTGGGGTACGCAACGAGCTGTGGATCCTGCCGACCGTCGGCTGTGTCAATGCGATGGCGCGTCAGATGCAAACCCGTTTCCTGAAAGAGACCCACGACGCCGAAGGTATCGACGGCGTTCATCTTTTCAGCCACACCTACGGCTGCTCGCAACTGGGTGACGACCATATCAACACTCGCACCATGCTGCAAAACATGGTGCGTCACCCGAATGCGGGGGCGGTGCTGGTGGTTGGCCTCGGTTGTGAAAACAACCAGGTTGATGCTTTTCGCGAAACGTTAGGTGAGTATGATCCTGAACGCGTTCACTTTATGGTCTGCCAGCACCAGGAAGACGAAGTGGAAGCGGGGATCGAACATCTCCATCAGCTGTACAGCGTGATGCGTAACGATAAGCGTGAGCCGGGTAAACTCGGCGAGCTGAAGTTTGGTCTGGAATGTGGCGGATCTGATGGCTTGTCTGGTATCACCGCTAACCCGATGCTGGGGCGTTTCTCTGACTACGTGATCGCGAACGGCGGGACTACCGTGCTGACTGAAGTCCCGGAGATGTTCGGTGCTGAGCAGCTATTAATGGACCACTGCCGCGACGAAGAAACCTTCGGTAAGCTGGTGACCATGGTCAATGACTTCAAGCAATACTTCATTGCTCACGACCAGCCGATCTACGAGAACCCATCGCCGGGGAACAAAGCGGGTGGCATCACCACGCTGGAAGATAAATCGCTGGGATGTACACAGAAAGCGGGTTCCAGCAAAGTTGTCGATGTACTGCGCTACGGCGAACGCCTGAAAACGCCAGGTCTGAATCTGTTAAGTGCTCCGGGTAATGACGCCGTTGCGACCAGTGCGCTGGCGGGGGCCGGCTGTCATATGGTGTTGTTCAGTACCGGGCGCGGTACACCGTACGGCGGTTTTGTACCGACGGTGAAAATCGCTACCAACAGCGAGTTGGCCGCGAAGAAAAAGCATTGGATCGATTTTGATGCCGGGCAGCTAATCCACGGTAAAGCGATGCCGCAACTGCTGAATGAGTTTGTCGATACCATTGTTGAGTTTGCCAACGGCAAACAGACCTGCAACGAACGCAATGATTTCCGTGAACTGGCTATCTTTAAAAGTGGCGTAACGCTGTAATGACCCTTCATCTTTCGCGCGATAGCCGCGTTGGCTGCGTTCATTCACCCCGGTTACTTACTCCAGTAAGCTCCCGGGAGTGCCTGAACTTGCCGCCTTGCTGTAGCACGAAATCTATTGGGTAATCGAAATCGAGTGGATTTAAAAAAACGGCGTTTCATAATATGGAGCGCCGTTTGCTTTTGTATTTTCTGATAAGGATCTTCCATGACCGCGTATTGGCTGGCCCAGGGCGTAGGTGTCATCGCCTTTCTGATCGGTATTACCACTTTTTTTAATCGTGACGAGCGCCGGTTCCGGCTACAGCTCGCCGTCTATAGCGCCACCATTGGCGTACACTTCTTTCTGATGGGGGCCTGGCCCGCGGGAATGAGCGCTGAGCTTAATACCGTACGTACCCTGGTCTCAATGCATACCCGCAAGCTGTGGGTCATGACGGTTTTTATTGTCCTCACACTGGTCCTTGGGCTGGCAAAATTGCAGCATGCTATGGAGCTACTGCCTATTATCGGCACGCTTGCCAGTACCTGGGCACTGTTTCGTTGCAAAGGGTTAACCGTGCGCTGTGTGATGTGGTGTGCAACGGGCTGTTGGGTTATTCACAATTTCTGGCTGGGATCGATTGGCGGGACGATGATTGAAGGAAGCTTTCTGGTGATGAACGGCCTGAACATTGTCCGCTTCAGACGCATGCAAAAACGCGGTATTGATCCCTTTAAAATTGAAAACAGTGCACAGCAAGAAAAGCCCTCCGCCCGATGACGGAGGGGCTGTGATTAGCCGCGCAGGGCGTTGTTTGCCAGACGCTCGTCTTCCGCCTGACAGGCTGCGGCAGTAAACAGTACGTCTGTTGATGAATTCAGCGCTGTTTCACAGGAGTCCTGCAATACGCCAATGATGAACCCGACGGCGACCACTTGCATGGCGATGTCATTCGGGATACCAAACATATTGCACGCCAGTGGAATCAACAGCAGAGATCCCCCGGCCACGCCTGACGCACCGCAAGCACACAGCGATGCCACCACGCTCAGCAACAGAGCCGTCGGTAAATCAACCGGGACCCCCAGCGTATTCACGGCCGCCAGCGTCAGAACCGTGATGGTAATCGCCGCGCCCGCCATATTGATGGTGGCCCCCAGCGGGATAGAAACAGAGTAGGTGTCACGGTCCAGATTCAGTTTCTCGCACAGTGCCATATTCACCGGAATATTGGCTGCAGAGCTACGGGTAAAGAAGGCGTACACGCCGCTTTCGCGCAGGCACGTCAATACCAGCGGGTATGGGTTACGACGAATCTTCCAGAACACCAGCAGCGGGTTGACCACCAGCGCAACCAGCAGCATACAGCCTACCAGCACCGCCAGCAGTTGCGCGTAGCCCCACAGCGTGGCAAAACCCGTCGTCGCCAGTGTGGAAGAGACCAGACCGAAGATACCTATCGGTGCAAAGCGGATAACCAGTCTCACCATAAACGTGACGGCATCGGACATATCATTGACCAGATTCCTGGTTGTCTCATTGCCATGGCGTAGCGCAAAGCCAAGGCCGACAGCCCATACCAGAATACCGATATAGTTAGCATTCAGCAGAGCATCAATAGGGTTAGCGACCATACTCATCAGCAGGCTGCGCATGACCTCAATAATGCCGGATGGCGGCACGATATCGCCAGCGCTGCTGGAAAGATGCAGCGTCGAGGGGAAGGCAAAGCTGAATACTACGGCGGCTAATGCTGCTGAAAATGTTCCCAGCAGGTAAAGGAACAGAATGGGGCGGATATTGGTTTTTTGCCCGTGCTGGTGGTTTGCGATAGATGCCATTACCAGCATCAGTACGAGGATTGGGGCGACGGCTTTTAATGCGCCGACGAACAGTGTCCCCAGTAGGCCGACGGCTTCTGCCGCAGGTTTTGAAACCAGTGCCAGCAGAATCCCCAGTACCAAACCTACCAAAATTTGTTTAACCAGGCTCCCCTGCGCCAAACGCGAGAGCAGCCCCGATGAACGTAGCGTAGTCATGTAGTCATCCTTTGATTGTGTTGTTGTTCACCCGTTGTGCGTTCTCATGACGCATCTTTCTGGATGTAACAAAGTGTTTGCATGGCTGAGTATAAGGAAAGATGCCGGTTCGGGAAGATAAATATCCTGGTTTTCGCGTTCATGTCATGTTTTGCAACTTTAAATTAACATCGTTTTGACATATACAGCAAAAAGCCCGACGCACGCAATGTGCGGTCGGGCTTTATCAACTAGCTAAGTGAAAGTTACTGTATTTGCTGCTTTTTATCGTGCTGGTGGTTGACCCACGCATTCACAACCAGCGTCACAAACAGAATACCGAAGACCACACCTAACGAGATAGCGATCGGGATATGGTAAAAATCGACGATCAGCATCTTGATACCGATAAACACCAGGATGACCGATAAACCATATTTCAGCATCGAGAAACGCTCCGCCACACCTGCCAACAGGAAGTACATCGCACGCAGACCCAGGATAGCGAACAGATTAGAGGTCAGTACGATGAACGGATCTGTGGTGACGGCAAAGATTGCCGGAATACTGTCGACGGCAAAAATCACATCGCTCAGTTCAACCAGGATCAATACCAGCATCAGCGGTGTTGCAAACAGCAGACCGTTTTTACGCACGAAGAATTTTTCGTCTTCAATGGTATCGGTCATACGTAAATGGCCGCGCAGCCAACGCACTAAGGGTTTGTCGCCAATACCGGAAGCGTCTTCTTTCGCCAGCGCCATCTTCACGCCGGTAAACAGCAGGAATGCGCCGAACACGTACAGCAGCCATTCGAACTGGGCGATAAGCCAACTGCCTGTGAAGATCATGATCGTACGTAATACAATCGCGCCCAGTACACCATACACCAGTACCCGACGTTGCAGTGCCGCAGGTACGGAGAAGTAACTGAATAGCATCAACCAGACAAAGACGTTATCTACCGCCAACGATTTCTCGATCAGATAGCCGGTAAGGAACGCCAGCGCCTGCGGGTCGGCAACGGCACGGCCCTGAGTCTCAGCCAGGTACCACCAGAATGCCGCGTTAAACAGCAACGACAACGTTACCCAGACGATTGACCAGGCCGCTGCCTGCTTCATCGACATCGTATGTGCGCCACGACGCCCCTGTAGCAGCAGATCGATGGCCAGCATAATGACCACCACAACAGCGAAGCCACCCCATAACAACGGTGTGCCGACAGTATTCATTTTATTTCCCCATGCATAAAAAAACGGCCAACGCCGAATGACGTTAGCCGCTGCTTTTTATGCATAGACCTTGCCATTCGGCAAGGTCTCACTTACAACAACAAAGGAATACGCTGTCGTATTCCTTTGTTATCGCCCGGTGACCGGATGTGGTTTTTCACACATCGTAATGACGATCAACCGACAACGAAGTTACTCCCCTTTGCGGGTTACAAAATATTACAGGCCATGCTTTCAGTCAATGGCCTGCAACATTCGTTTTACATACTTTTACGCAGTCAGCGGTATCTGAGCATCATCTGCGGGGAAAATAACGCCGGTCTGGCGGCGAATCTCTGTCTGCAGTTTGGCGGTAATACGACTGACGTTCAGTGCCGGATGATCCACTTCGCCGGAATCAACCAGATGAGCAAAAGCCTCTGCCTCATAAAGCATAGTATTGATGTGCTGAGGCACCGTCAGATCCTGCGTTTTGCCACCGCGCGGAATAAAGCACACTTTCTGACACTCGGAAATCTTCTCGATAACCAGCGACCCTGCTTCGCCCTGAATTTCACTGGCCAGCACGGAATCACTGACTTTCGAGTGCTGCAACGTGACGCTAAAATCGCCGTAATTGAGTACGACCACGCCGTGGGCATCGACGCCGCTTTCCAGCAGGCTGGCACTTGCCTGAACACTCAGTGGTTCCCCCCAGAGCGCAACCGCAGCGGCCAGGCAGTAAAAGCCGATATCCATAATCGAACCGTTAGAAAACGCCGGATTAAACGTATTGGGATTTTCACCGTCCAGATAACGCTGATAACGTGAAGAATACTGGCAGTAATTGATCAGCGCTTTCCTGACTCGCCCAATTTTGGGTAGTGATTGCTGTAATAGCAGGAAATTAGGCAGGCTGGCGGTCTTAAATGCTTCAAACAGCACGACCTGATTTTCGCGCGCGCAGGCGATAGCGGCTTCGGCTTGTGCCAGGTTAGAGGCCAGCGGTTTCTCGCAAATGACATGCTTTTTGTGTTGTAGAAACAGCGTTGTCTGCGGGAAGTGCAGAGAGTTCGGGCTGGCAATGTAAACGGCATCAATGGCGTCACTTTGCGCCATTGCCTCCAGCGAGGTAAACAGATGCTCGACGGGATAATCATTGGCGAAGGTCTGTGCCTGTTCAAGGCTACGGGAATACACTGCGGTTAACTTATATTTGCCGGTTTCATGGGCGGCATCCACAAACTGGCGGGTGATCCAGTTTGTGCCAATCACTGCGAAACGTATCATAAAGGCCTTCAGGCTGCGAAAAGGGATCCTTGCGTCAATTTAGCATGCTCTGAAGACAAAGCCAGTGCGCGACTACGCAGTTTGCTTCAGCGATTGTTGCGTGAGCCACAGGCGGGTATCAAACTCCAACTGGTGGTACTGCGGTTCCATATGGCAGCACAACTGATAAAACGCTTTGTCGTGCTCTTTTTCTTTCAGATGTGCCAGTTCATGCACGACGATCATGCGTAAAAAAGGTTCAGGCGCAGAACGGAAGACGGTAGCGACGCGGATCTCCGCTTTGGCTTTGAGCTTGCCACCCTGCACGCGGGAGACGGCAGTATGCAGACCCAGCGCATTTTTCAGCACGTGTATCTTACTGTCATACATGACTTTATTCAGCGGCGGGGCGTTTCGCAGGAACTGATTTTTCAGATCCTGGGTATATTGCCAGAGCGCTTTGTCAGTCGCGAAGTCATGTGTACCGGGATAACGCTTTTCCAGCACTGCCCCCAGACGCTGTTCAGCAATCAGCGTACGAACCTGGGAAAGTAAACTCTCCGGGTAGCCTTGCAGATAGGTCAACTGACTCATTAGTGCCCCATATAAAGTATAAAAAGTGTATACTCACGCACCCTTTTCAGGGATACGCCGAAATTTTACCATTCAGGAGGGCCGATGAGCCACATAGACAACGGTTTCCGTTCGCTGTCACTTAAACGTTTCCCGGAAACGGATGACGTTAACCCGCTGCTGGCGTGGGAAGCTGCAGATGAATATCTGTTGCAACAGCTGGACGATACCGAGATTAGCGGCCCGGTGCTGCTCCTGAATGATACTTTCGGCGCGCTGGGCTGTGCACTGTCGGAACATACGCCATACAGCATTGGCGACTCTTATTTAAGCGAACTGGGGACGCGTGAAAACCTGCGCCATAACAATATCGCGGAATCCAGCGTCAAGTTTCTCGACAGCACCGCTGAATACCCGCAGGCGCCGGGCATTGTGCTGATTAAAATTCCCAAAACGATGGCGCTGCTGGAACAACAGCTCCGTGCGCTGCGTCAGGTTGTCACGCCGCAAACGCGCATCATTGCAGGGGCGAAGGCGCGTGATATTCATACCTCAACGCTTGAGCTGTTTGAAAAGGTGCTGGGCCCAACCACTACCACACTGGCGTGGAAAAAAGCCCGTCTGATTAACTGTACCTTCAGCAATCCAGAACTGGCTGATGCCTCGCAGACGCTGAGCTGGAAACTGGAAGGCACCGACTGGACTATCCATAACCATGCCAACGTCTTCTCCCGTACCGGGCTGGATATTGGCGCGCGTTTCTTTATTGAGCACCTGCCGGAAAATCTGGAAGGGGAGATTGTCGATCTTGGTTGTGGCAACGGTGTGATTGGCCTGACTTTGCTGGAGAAGAACCCGCAAGCGAGCGTGGTGTTTGTGGATGAATCACCGATGGCGGTGGCATCAAGCCGCCTGAACGTCGAAAGCAACATGCCTGAAGCGTTGGATCGCTGTGAATTTATGATCAACAACGCGCTGTCTGGCGTGGAGCCTTTCCGCTTTAACGCCGTGCTGTGTAACCCGCCGTTCCATCAGAAACATGCGCTGACCGATAACATCGCCTGGGAGATGTTCCACCACGCCCGCCGCTGCCTGAAGATCAACGGCGAACTGTATATTGTGGCTAACCGTCACCTCGACTACTTCCACAAGCTGAAGAAGATTTTCGGCAACTGCGAGACCCTCGCCACCAACAATAAGTTTGTGGTGCTGAAAGCGGTCAAAACGGGTCGTCGCCGCTAATTGCGTGTGCCGGATGGCGGTTGACGCCTTATCCGGCCTACAACGCGCTACCCCGTAGGCCTGATAAGCATAGCGCCATCAGGCCTTCGAGGTACATTTTGTTAAATCTCAAGCGCTAAGCGGGTCCCTTGTGCAATAGCACGTCGGGCATCCAGCTCCATCGCCACATCACACCCCCCGATCAGATGCACTGTTTTACCTGCTGCATGCAGCGGATCAAGCAGCTCCCGGCGTGGTTCCTGGCCGGCGCAAATCACCACGTGATCCACATTCAGGATCTGTAGTTCACCGTTGATCATCACGTGTAACCCGTCATCATCGATCTTCTGATAGCTCACCGCCGGGATCATTTTTACGCCACGTGAAAGCAGGGTAGCGCGGTGGATCCACCCCGTTGTTTTACCTAAACCTTGCCCAGGTTTACTGGCTTTACGCTGCAACATCACTATCTGGCGTGGGCTGCGGGGTAGATGTGGGCCTTCCGGACGTAAACCGCCGGGCTGTTGCAGGCTGGTGTCGATTCCCCATTCTACGCAGAACTCGGCAATATTCTGGCTGGTGGGATCGCCGGGCTGGCTCAGATACATGGCGGTATCAAAACCGATCCCGCCGCAGCCAATGATCGCCACGCGTTTCCCTACCGGTGTTTTATCACGTAATACATCGAGATAGGTCAGTACCTTAGGGTGATCGATACCATCGATCGGCGGCGTACGCGGTTCGATCCCGCTGGCGAGGATCACTTCATCAAAGGCTTGCAGTTCGTGGGCGCTAACAAACTGATTGAGTTTCAGTGTGACACCCGTTACGTCGATCATCCGGCGGTAGTAGCGCAGTGTTTCATAGAATTCTTCTTTGCCGGGGATCTGCTTGGCGATATTAAACTGCCCGCCAATCTCACCATGCGCGTCAAACAGCGTCACGTGGTGACCACGTGCGGCGGCGTTAATAGCAAAAGCGAGACCCGCAGGACCCGCACCCACAACGGCCAGATTCTTCAGGTGAGTCGCTGCAACAATGGGCATTTTGGTTTCATGACAGGCGCGTGGATTCACCAGACAGGAGGTAACTTTGCCGACGAAAATCTGATCCAGGCAAGCCTGGTTGCAGCCGATACAGGTGTTGATCTCATCGGATCGTCCGGTTTGCGCTTTTGACAGCAGCTCAGCATCGGCAAGGAACGGCCGGGCCATCGATACCATATCGGCATCGCCGCGTGCCAGAATGTCATCCGCAACGGTCGGATCGTTAATACGGTTAGTGGTGACCAGTGGGATCGTCACATGACCTTTCAGCTTGCGCGTTACCCAGCTAAACGCACCCCGGGGTACCGGTGTGGCGATGGTGGGGATACGCGCTTCATGCCAGCCAATGCCGGTGTTAATCATTGTGGCACCTGCGGCTTCTATAGCCTGTGCTAACTGGACGGTTTCGTCAAAGGTTCCGCCTTGCTCCACCAGGTCGAGCATCGACAGGCGGAAGATAATAATAAAGTCACTGCCGGCACGCTGGCGTACCGCCCGCACGACTTCCACGGCAAAACGCATACGGTTGGCATAGTCACCGCCCCATTCATCATTACGCTGGTTGGTGCGCAGAGTCAGGAATTCGTTGATCAGATAGCCTTCCGAGCCCATTACCTCCACGCCATCGTAGCCTGCTTCCCGCGCCAGCTGTGCACAATGGGCAAAATCCTCAATCAGTTGCAGCACCTCATCGTGCGTCAATTCATGCGGCGTAAAGCGATTAATAGGGGCCTGAATGGCGGAAGGCGCAACCAGATGCGGTTGATAGCTGTAGCGACCGGTGTGCAGGATTTGCAGGGCGATTTTCCCGCCTTCGTCGTGAACCGCATCGGTAATGATACGGTGGTGCGCCAGCTGGCTGGTGTCGTTCAGCATCGCGCCACCTTCCATACCCACACCCGATAGCGCGGGCGCAATTCCTCCGGTCACAATCAGGGCTACGCCGTGACGGGCGCGTTCGGCGTAGAACGCGGCCAGCCGTTCTGCACCATCGGGATACTCTTCCAGCCCGGTATGCATTGAACCCATCAACACACGGTTTTTAAGCCGGGTGAAGCCTAAATCGAGCGGGGCGAACAGCGACGGATAGCTCATAAAGGTGTCCAGTATGTAAAATTATTGTTATGTGGTCGGATGAGTTACTAATTTAGCCGTCGTCGTGTAAAAGGGAAAAGGGGAATGCCGTGATTGTGATGGGATTCAAAAAAGGAGCGGGGCCAGAGAACGAATTTGCCGGATGGCGATACTAACGTATCGCCATCCGGCAGTGGTTACACCTGCTCTACGCTCACCCGTAATGCGGCCAGGGCTTTGCGGGTTGATCGCAATACCAGTTCGCATTGCTCGATTGTTAACGTTAACGGCGGTTCGATACGGATCGTCTTCGCGTTATTCAGTGTTCCGGCGACCAGCACCCGCTGACGGAACATTTCACTGGCAAAGCTGTAGCCAATCTCGTTATCGACAAACTCAATCGCCATCAGCATGCCTTTACCGCGAACGTCGTGTACCAGATCCGGATATTCACGCGCCAGATGACGGAAACCATCCAGCAACATATCGCCTTTCTGCTCTGCCTGAGCGGGTAAATTTTGCTCCAGCAGGACGTTAATGGTCGCCAGCGCCGCCGCGCATGAGAGCGGGTTGCCACCGAAGGTGGTGGTATGCAGGAAAGGGTTGTCGAACAGGACGGAGAACACTTCTTCGGTGGCAATGGTCGCGCCAATTGGCATCACGCCACCCCCCAGCGCCTTGGCCAGACACAGAATGTCAGGCTGCACGTTTTCATGTTCACAGGCGAACATCTTGCCGGTGCGTCCCATGCCGGTTTGCACTTCGTCGAGGATCATCAGCGCGCCAAACTCATCGCAAAGTTTACGTACCGCGGTTAAATACCCTTGCGGTGGTAGGATCACGCCTCCTTCCCCCTGGATTGGCTCCAGAATCACGGCGGCAACATCGTCGCCGGTCTTTTTGCATTCGCTCAGGACGGTGCGCATGGCATCAATATCGCCAAAAGGAACATGGCGGAAGCCCGGCAGCAGCGGCATAAACGGTTTGCGGAAGGTTGATTTAGCGGTGGCGGATAGCGACCCCAGCGATTTACCGTGGAAGGCTCCGCTGGTGGCAATAAATGTAAATTTACCGCGCGGCGATTGATACGCTTTCGCCAGTTTTAGTGCCGCTTCAACCGACTCGGTCCCGCTGTTACTGAAGAAACTGTATTTCAGCTTTCCGGGAGCCAGTGCAGCAAGTGTTTTTGCCAGCATGGCCCGTAATGGGTCAAGTAATTCCTGGCTGTGCAGAGGTTGTTTCGCGAGTTGATTCTGTACGGCGGAGACCACTACTGGATTACGGTGCCCCACGTTGAAAATTCCAAAACCTCCCAGGCAATCGACAAACTCCTGTCCCTGGGTGTCGACAAGCGTATTCAGGCTTCCCGCTTGCCACTCTACGGCTCCGTAATCCCCGCCGGCAGTTACAGATTTTCTATACTCTAAGAACCCCGGATTGACATGCTCTTTGAAGTAATCAATCACCTCTCGGTTTAGTGCTTTCATTTCCTCATGATCAAGCGTTCGCTTCTCGATGAGATTCAGTGCGTGTGCGCTGCAGGCCAGAGCCGATGCGCTGGAAGGTAACCTGTTCAAAATATGCTCCCGGAGCTCGCGTATCACATGATACTGAATTAAGTATTGCAGGGATTGCGCCATCCCGACGCGCTTAACGAAAATCGGGATAAACACCAGGGAAGATCTTGCTTGTGCAACATTTAATCTCAAACATTAACATTTGCTGGCATTTTGCCCAGGTTTACGCGCGTAAAACCGACGGGAAAAACGCGTTATTGCGCTAAAAGTGGGCAATAATTGCACTATTGCGGTGCGCAGAGTGAAGGTGTGTTGAATAGTTACGTAATGAAAGTATTTTAAATCAATGAATTAGAAAACATACAAATTTTGAGGTTTAATCGCAAATTGCGATCTAAATCAAATTTAACAACTAAAGTTAAAAAGATTAGCGCCGAAATAACATAAGCCGAAAGAGTTAACAACCAGATAACCTGCACAGGACGCAACCATGTCTTCTCATCCCTACGTTAGTCAGCAAAATACACCGCTGGATGATGATATCACCCTCATGTCGACTACCGATTTACAAAGCTATATCACCCATGCGAACGATACCTTTGTCCAGGTCAGTGGCTATCAGCTGAATGAATTGCTTGCTCAGCCGCACAACCTGGTTCGTCACCCGGACATGCCGAAAGCGGCGTTTGCGGATATGTGGTACACCCTGAAACAGGGGGAACCGTGGAGCGGTATTGTGAAAAACCGGCGGAAGAATGGCGATCACTATTGGGTGAGGGCCAATGCGGTGCCGATGGTGCGGGAAGGTCGCGTAACCGGGTATATGTCGATCCGTACCCGGGCTACGGAAGCGGAAATTGCGGCGGTCGAACCTTTATATAAAGCACTCAATGAAGGCCGTTGTAATCGGCGCGTCCATAAGGGGCTGGTGGTACGTAAAGGCTGGTTGGGTAAACTCCCGTCGCTTCCGGTTCGCTGGCGGGTACGCAGTGTCATGGCTTTCATGTTTGTTATCCTGGCAACTGCGCTACAGCAGATGGGGGCTGAATGGCCGCAACTGTTGGTGAGCGCACTGGTGATGATGCTGGCGACGGTTATTTTCGAATGGCAGATTGTGCGCCCGATCGAGAATGTTGCCCAGCAGGCACTGAAAGTAGCGACTGGCGAGCGCAACAGTGTGACCCATCTTAACCGTAGCGATGAACTGGGTCTGATGCTACGGGCGGTGGGGCAGTTAGGGTTAATGTGCCGCTGGCTTATTCATGACGTGTCGAGTCAGGTCAGCTGTGTGCGCAATGACAGTGAAACGCTGGCGAAAGGTAGTGATGATTTAAACAAGCATACACAGCAGGCGGTAGAGAATGTGCAGGAAACGGTCACCACCATGAATCAGATGGCGGCATCGGTGAAGCAAAACTCTGCGACAGCAGCGGCAGCTGACAAGCTGTCTATTGCCGCCAGCAGCGCGGCGACACAGGGCGGTGAGGCGATGGATACGGTCATTAAAACAATGGACGATATTGCCAACAGCACCCAACGGATCGGCACTATCACGACCCTGATTAACGATATCGCCTTCCAGACAAATATTCTGGCGCTGAATGCGGCGGTTGAGGCGGCCAGGGCTGGGGAACAAGGAAAAGGATTTGCGGTGGTGGCCGGAGAAGTACGCCATCTTGCCAGTCGTAGTGCAAGCGCAGCAAATGACATCCGTAAACTGATTGATGCCAGCGCCGACAAGGTGCAGTCCGGCTCCGATCAGGTTCATGCCGCAGGGCGGACAATGGATGATATTGTGGCGCAGGTCCAGAATGTGACACAGTTGATTGCTCAAATTAGCCATTCAACGCTGGAGCAGTCAGATGGACTTTCCAGCCTGACCCGTGCTGTTAATGAGTTGAGCAGCATTACGCAGAAAAATGCCGAACTGGTCGAAGAGAGCGCACAGATTTCAGCAATGGTAAAACATCGTGCCGGTCGCCTGGAAGATGCGGTGACTGTGCTGCATTAATTCTCTCCCCATCCTATTTTCCCGCCAAACGCTTATCGTCCCCGGTAGGCGTTTTTTGTAATAATTTTGTTAATTATATATTAAATGATACCACTTTGGTATTACGGTACTATTTTCCTTATTCCTCTCTGACAGCAAGTGTTTCGTTTTTAAATATTTTGAAATATCGCTTATATAACGATCGGTCTTGCTTGATTCATCGTCAAAAACTATTTAGCAACATTGATGTAAATTAAAAAACGATCAATATCATAAAGTTAGGTGAATGCTGACCGATAAGGATATCTGTCTGAAGAAAACTGTCTCCAGGGAGAAAATATGTTCTTGCATAACGTAAAGATTCGCTCGAAATTATTTATCGCGTTTGGTTTATTTATTGTACTGATGATGGTGAGTTCGGGCCTTTCGCTGTTGAGTCTGGATCGTAGTAACAGTGGGATGCAGAACATCATTACCAATGACTATCCGATTACGGTAAAAGCCAATCTGCTCATTGATAATTTTCAGGAGTTTGTCAGTACTCAACAATTGATGTTATTGGATGAGGAAGGTAAATGGACCCAGGCGTCCCAGAAAAAACTCGATACCATCAGCCAGCAAATTTCTGCTCTGCTGGATGCGCTGAGTGCTGCGCCTCTCAATGATGCTTCCAAAAAAATTGTTGCGGATATCCGCGATGTGCGTGAGCAGTATCTGGCTTCCCGATTCCGCATTCTGCAGGCGTTGCAGAATCACGATCGCTCTGGTGCGATGCACGAGATGATGACCCGCACGGTGAATGTGCAGCAGGCTTATAAAGCAAAAGTGCAGGAATTGATCGCTATTGAAGATGCCCAGATGCAGAAGGCGGGTGCTCAGGTGGAATACGATTTCCATACCAATCGCGCACTGTTGATTACTCTGGCGCTGATAAGCATTGCTGCCGGTTGTGTGATGGGTTGGTATATTGTGCGGTCAATTACCCGACCTCTTAATGAAGCAGTGCAGTTTGCTGAGGCGATTGCGCAGGGCGATCTCACTCGCAACATCAGTATGGAACAGAAGGATGAGATCGGTGTGCTGCTGCAAGCGCTGATGGCAATGAAAACCCGACTGCTAGAGATTGTCGAGGAAATGCAAAACGGTTCCGAGAATATCTCTGCCGCGGCGGCACAGATTGTCGCGGGTAACCAGGATTTGGCTGCGCGTACCGAAGAACAGGCAAGCTCGGTAGAACAGACCGCAGCGTCGATGGAACAAATTACCGCGACGGTCAAAACGACGGCAGACCATACCCATGAAGCGACGAAGCTGTCTACGGGAGCGGCGACGGTCGTGAAAAACAACGGTGAGATGATGAATCAGGTGACGCAGAAAATACGTGTGATTAATGAAACCTCTAACCGTATGTCAGAAATTATCAACCTGATAGATTCGATTGCGTTTCAAACCAATATTTTGGCGCTAAATGCGGCTGTCGAAGCGGCACGCGCCGGTGAGCATGGGCGTGGTTTTGCGGTAGTTGCCGGAGAAGTGCGTCAACTGGCGCAAAAAAGCGCATCGTCTGCCAGCGAGATCCGCAATCTGATTGAAGACTCCACCAGTCAAACCCGGGAAGGGCTGGCGCTGGTTGAAAAAGCCAATGCGTTGATCAATGGAATGGTCACTAACGTTGAAGAAATGGATGTGATATTACGGGAAATCGGTCAGGCCAGCCGCGAGCAGACGGACGGTATTTCGCAGATTAACAGTGCGATTGGCCTGATCGACACCACCACGCAACAGAACTCCTGTCTGGTAGAAGAGTCCGTTGCGGCAGCGGCGTCATTAAACGAACAGGCATTACACTTAAAAGAGATGATTAAAGTGTTCCGCGTGCGCAAAGAGGACGCGCAGCCTGCTTAATCAAGCTGGGTGATGTCCAGCGATGCGCGATCGATAATACCGATGATCTTCTTGATTTGCGCTTCGCTGGTGTCACCGTGATTGACCCGCAGATCCAGCACGGCTTTAAAATTCTCCAGCGCTCTTTTCATCTGTGGATTCTTGCGTAATTCAAAGCCGACACTGCGTGCTTTAATACGTTCGTGGATATGTTCCAGATGTTCCCGGTTCTCCTCCAGCCATTGCAGGCCTTGCTCTGTGATTGTTATTTGCTTACGTCCACCTTCCTCGTCACGGATGGCGATAAGCGACTGATCCTGTAAGAAATCCAGTGTCGGGTAAATAACGCCCGGGCTTGGGGTGTAATTACCCTGAGTCAATGTTTCAATCGCTTTGATTAGCTCATAACCGTGGCTGGCATCGCGGGTCAAAATATCCAGAATCACCAGACGTAATTCGCCGTGGCCGAAGAAGCGCTGACGTCGACCGCCACCACCGCCGCCACCGTGGCGATGTCCGCAGCCATGTTCATGGCGGTGTTCTTTGTTACAGCCTTCGTGACGACGTTCTTCACCTTTGCAGCAACCTTCGTGGTGTTCGCTGTGGTGATCTTCGTGGCGATGTCCTTCGCCTTTACAGCAGCCTTCGTGCTGGTGTTCTGCATGTTTGCAGCAACCTTCATGATGATCTTGCATCATTCATCTCCTGATGTGGTTTCGATATATCTAATTTATATCTAAACTTTTTATATTTGCAAGTCTACTCGTAAATAATAATGCAATTAATTGATTTATATGTTTTTATTTTCGCATCTGACGTTCGAAATGGTCCGTACTGACTCTATCAAAAAAGTTCTTGCAATATTCTCAATTAGCAATCATTATCATTTGAAATTTGTTTAGATATATCTAATCTCTGTCACGAAGGCGAAAAAATGACAAATAACACTTCACGCTATCCACAGCGCGTTCGCAATGAGCTGCGCTTCCGTGAACTGACCGTCCTGCGCGTTGAACGTATCAGCGCAGGTTTTCAGCGCATTGTGCTGGGCGGTGACGCTCTGGATGGTTTTAGCTCACTTGGTTTTGATGACCATACCAAGGTCTTTTTCCCGGAACCGGGTAGTCACTTTGTGCCACCCGTAGTGACGGATGAGGGGATTGTCTGGCCAGAAGGTGTGCGTCCGGTATCCCGTGATTACACGCCGTTGTATGACCAGGCACGCCATGAACTGGCGCTGGATTTTTATATCCACGACGGCGGTGTGGCGAGTACGTGGGCGATGAATGCTCGTGAAGGTGACAAATTGACGATTGGCGGACCACGTGGCTCGCTGGTGGTACCAGAAGACTATGCGTACCAGGTTTACGTTTGTGATGAATCTGGAATGCCAGCGCTACGTCGTCGGCTGGAGGCGATCGGCCGTTTAGCGGTACGTCCAGACGTGACGGCGCTGGTCAGCGTACGCGATGCAGCGTATCAGGACTATTTTGCTCATCTCGACGGTTTTACCATTCAGTGGTTTGTCGGCCATGACGAACAGGCAGTGAATGAGCAGCTTTCACAGCTGACCGTGCCTGCACAGGATTATTTCATTTGGATAACTGGCGAAGGAAAAGTGGTGAAAAACCTGAGCGCCCGCTTTGCTACTGAGGCTTTCGAACAGCAGTTGGTGCGTGCAGCAGCTTACTGGCATCAACGCCGGAACGTTAATTAATAATGTGACGGTGAAACGCCAAATGCCTGGCGGAAGGCATAACTAAACGCTGCGGTGCTCGAATACCCCACATCGAGCGCCACGGCGGTTACGCTTTTATTTTTCTTCAGCATGAGTACGGACTCCAGAATTCGCATTTTTTGCTTCCAGACGCTGAAGGGTAATCCGGTTTCTTTTTTGAAATGACGCGAAAAGGTACGGGCAGACATACCTAAATGTTGTGCCCAATACTCAACGGAATGTTCCAGCGCCGGAGACGCTTGTATTGTTCGGCACACTTTGGTTAATTCGCGATCCTGCGGCCACGGTAATACAAAGGCGACTTCTGGTAATTGCAAAATAATGTCCACCAGTACACTGACCAGTTTGCCTTCTTTTGACTGGTTATCATAATGGCCTGAAATTAAGGTGGTCGCGTAATGAATAAACTCTCTGGCGAAATCACTGATCGCCACAACTTTACACTCATCGATTCTTTCCTCGAGAAAGCCTGGCTTAATATCCAGATTCTCTAAATGCACATCATCCAGCGCCCAAACCGCATGCTCAGTATTATTGGGGATCCAGATGCCGTAATGCGCGGGGATTATCCAGCACTTGCCGGCGACATCAATGCGCATACTGCCTTTGCGGGCAAAATGAAACTGCATAAAAGCATGTGAGTGCTGCGGAACATGGTGGTTGGCTTCAAGGACATAAGAGCGAAAGTAAACGTCCTGCGGCAGCTCGGCCATGGAGTCGTCGGGGAAGGCGTTCCACTGTTTTGGGGGGAAAGTATCCATATTCAAAGAAGTTATTCTCCCGGTCAGGTGGCCGCTACTCGATAGATCTTGTCCGCAAATCATAATACATACACTCTTTTTTCCATAATAATCTTGCGTAATAATTAATGGCCCACTTTTGGTAAATACCATGAACACGCTTTGTTCAGATGCTGTCATCGTCAATGAAACAAATGATAACTGGACCCGAATGGGAAAAGAGCTGCTCCAGCAAGCAGATATTCAGATCAATGGTTCCCGCCCCTGGGATATTCAACTTCATCATGCCGGTTTCTTTAAACGGGTGCTGCAACAAGGCTCCTTAGGGCTTGGCGAAAGCTATATGGAAGGCTGGTGGGACTGCGAACGGCTTGATGTTCTGTTCTGCAAAATCCTGAAAGCAAAACTCGACCAGCAAATGCCGGGAAATCTGAAGGATATATTGCGCATTGCCAGCGCCCGTCTGTTTAATTTGCAGTCTCGCAGTCGAGCGTGGATTGTCGGTAAAGAACACTACGATATTGGCAACGATCTCTTTGCGCTCATGCTGGATCCCCACATGCAATATTCCTGTGGCTACTGGAAAGAGGCAACCACCTTAGACGACGCGCAAAATGCCAAATTAAAAATGATTTGCGAAAAGCTGCAACTGAAACCGGGCATGCGTTTACTGGATATTGGTTGTGGTTGGGGCGGACTGGCCGAATATGCGGCGCGTCATTATGGCGTAGCGGTAGAAGGCGTCACTATCTCGAAAGAGCAGCAAAAAATGGCGCAGCAGCGCTGTGAAGGCCTGGATGTGACCATCCTGCTTCAGGATTATCGTGACCTCGACAAGCACTACGATCGTATTGTCTCCGTAGGGATGTTCGAGCATGTGGGGCCAAAAAATTACGATACCTATTTCAGTATTGCTGACCGCTGTTTGAAATCGGACGGATTGTTCCTGCTGCATACCATTGGCAGCAATAAAAAAGGGATGAGTGTTGATCCGTGGATCAATAAATATATTTTCCCGAATGGCTGCTTACCGGCGATTTCTCATATTGCTGAAGCGAGCGAGTCGCGATTCGTGATGGAAGACTGGCATAACTTTGGCAGTGACTATGATAAAACGCTGATGGCCTGGCATGCGCGGTTTAATCAGGCGTGGCCAGAGCTGTCATCGCGTTATTCCGCGACCTTCAGAAGGATGTTCAATTATTACCTGTGCGCTTGTGCCGGAGCGTTCCGCGCCAGAGATATTGAGCTGTGGCAAGTATTGTTTAGCCGGGGCGTAGAAGGCGGTATTCGCGTCTATCGCTAATATGCAGCCGGATGGTGGCGCAAGCGCCTTATCCGGCCTACAACAGTGTGCAAACGGTAGGCCTGGAAGCAGCGCGCCACCAGGCTGTTATGATTTAACCCAACTCACTCTCTGCCAGTGCTTTAAATACCATAGCGACAGCGTGTGCACCGGGGTCCATATTGCCCAGCAGGCTATCGCCGCTGAGATACGATGCGCGACCCGCGTTGGCTTTGCTCGACAGACAGGTACGCTCTGCGCCTGCCTGTGCCGCGTCGAAAGCAGCTTGCAGGTTTTGCGGTTGTGCCAGTAGAGACGTCAGCGCGGGTTGCAGCGCATCAATCATCGTACGGTCACCTTCGTCTGCACCGCCGTAGAACTTCATCTGCGCCAGCCCTGTGTTCAGTGCTTCGGCAACATCAGCCCCTTGCCCCAGCTTCTGCCCGGCGGCGGTAAAGAAGATTGACATCAGTACGCCGCTGGACCCGCCCATCACCACGGTCAGGCGTTCGCCGATCAGTGCGAACAGCGTGGCGAGGTTATCCAGTGGAAGCTGCTGACGATGCAGCAGGTCAGCGATTTCACGTGCACCAGCGGCAAAAGTTGAACCTGTATCACCATCACCTACTTTGGCATCCAGCGCGTTGAGGTGTGCTTCCAGATCGGAAAGCGTTCCGGTGACCTGCTCAATAATCCTGGCGACCAGCGTATTGGCTGAAGGCTGGAATTCTACACGCGCGCTGCGCGGCGATGATGGCACACAGTTGATTTCGCGTGGTGGGACAGGTGTCGGCCAACTGCTGGTTTCTACTTCGGTTAACAGCGCTTTTTCGATGCTTTCTTCCAGTACGATGGCGGTCAGCGAGAAACCTTTCATATCCAGGGCGGTGACCAGCGAGGCCGGGCCAATCAGCCAGTCGATACGCGGATGCAGTGGGCTGTTTGCCAGTTCCCGAGTGATGATAGCCATTTCAGCAACGGACACGCCGCCCAGATTATTAATCATCACTGCCAGACGGCCGGTTTCAGGCAGTGCCGCCATCAGTTTATCGACCATCAGAGTCACCACCTGCGCACTGTTTTGGGTCGCGATAACCGAGGCGCCAGGCTCGCCGTGAATGCCCATGCCCAGCTCGGCATGGCCCGCATGATGGCGTGGTGCAGCGTCGGTTTCCTGCGGCAGATGGCAACTGGAAATGGCGACGCCCAGGCTGAAGGTGTTACTTGCTGCATACTGTGCTTCACGCAGGACGGTAGCGAGGTTGTAGCCGCGTTCAGCGAAATAGCCTGCCACTTTATGTACCAGGATAGTGCCCGCAATCCCGCGAGGATGCTTGTTATCCGGCAGGGAGATATCGTCGCCGACAATCAGCATTTCGACGTTATAGCCAAGGCGGCGTGCTTTTTCGGCGGCGAGGCCGAAGTTAAGACGATCACCCGTGTAATTTTTAACGATCAACAGACAGCCAGCATCGCCAGTTACCGCCTGGATTGCGGTAAGCACTGCATCTACGCTCGGGGACGCAAACACGTCACCACAGACTGCCGCGGTCAACATCCCTTTGCCGATAAAGCCAACGTGGGCGGGTTCGTGTCCTGAGCCGCCACCGGAGATCACCGCCACGTTATCTTTGTTGAGATCGCGACGAACCACGATGCGAATAGCCGGATCGCTTTCCAGACGCGCCAGATTGTTCCACGGACTGGCGATAATCGTACCGTCGATGACGTCGTTAACGAGTTGGGTACGCTGATTAAAAAAGAATTGAGACATAACGGCTCCTCGAGGTTGAGTGTAAGACAAACCCCCGAATGCATTGTCATGGTGCGGAGGCGATGGGGAGATTCTGGCGGAGTCTGCGTGGAAAAAAACAGCGGCAAAATGAGTTTCATTACGGAACGTAATTGTTATTTTTTGTTCCGTAATGAAACGTATTTGTGAGGGGAACGATCACAATGCGAGCCCGCTCGACTTTTTTATCGTCTTTTCAGTGCTGGCCACACCGCATAGTAAACGTTTTGTTACTGCTTTTAATGGGGGCAGAGAGAGGCAAAGGGAATTCGATTTTCGCGTTCTGCAAGGATTTGCCGGTAAATGAACGGATCGGGATCGCAAACCTTAGTGTTTTTATGGTTAATCGTTTCAATATGGAACACATATCATTTTTATCTGTTTCATATCAGAACAAAAAGACGAATGATTTTTTTGTTCCCGCCTCGCCATACAGTTATTGCATCGCTCCGGTACCTCCCGTTTTCGCCGTTCGCAACAGGCTAAACAGGTTAACGCCAGGGCTCACCATGTAAAAACATGTACTTATTTGAGGATGAAAGGAATGCTAAAAGTTATTCAATCTCCAGCCAAATATCTCCAGGGTCCTGACGCTTCTACCTTATTTGGTCAATACGCTAAAAATCTGGCAGACAGCTTTTTCGTGATTGCAGATGACTTCGTCATGAAACTGGCGGGAGACAAAGTACTCAATGGCCTGCACAGCCACGGTATTAGCTGTCACGCGGAACGCTTCAATGGCGAATGCAGCCATGTTGAAATTAATCGCCTGATTGCCATTCTGAAGCAGCACGGTTGCCGTGGTGTTGTTGGGATTGGCGGTGGGAAAACGCTGGATACCGCCAAAGCGATTGGCTACTACCAGAAACTGCCGGTGGTGGTGATTCCAACTATCGCCTCAACTGATGCGCCAACCAGTGCACTGTCTGTTATCTATACCGAAGCCGGTGAGTTTGAAGAATATCTGATCTACCCGAAAAACCCGGATATGGTTGTCATGGATACGGCAATTATCGCCAAAGCGCCGGTACGCCTGCTGGTGGCCGGGATGGGCGATGCGCTCTCGACCTGGTTTGAAGCAAAAGCGTGTTATGACGCCAGAGCAACCAGCATGGCGGGGGGGCAGTCCACAGCGGCAGCCCTGAGCCTGGCGCGCTTGTGCTATGATACGCTGCTGGCAGAAGGTGAAAAGGCGCGTCTGGCGGCGCAAGCTGGCGTGGTGACCGATGCTTTGGAACGTATTGTGGAAGCGAATACCTATCTCAGCGGTATTGGCTTTGAAAGCAGTGGCCTCGCGGGGGCACACGCCATCCATAACGGCTTCACCATTCTGGAAGAGTGTCACCATTTGTACCACGGTGAAAAAGTGGCGTTTGGTACGCTGGCGCAACTGGTACTGCAGAACAGCCCGATGGAAGAGATCGAAACGGTGCTGAGTTTCTGCCAGAAAGTGGATCTGCCGGTAACGCTGGCGCAAATGGGCGTAAAAGACGGCATCGACGCTAAGATTATGGCCGTTGCGAAAGCCACCTGCGCGGAAGGTGAAACCATTCACAATATGCCGTTCCCGGTGACGCCTGAAAGCGTCCATGCCGCTATTCTGACGGCAGACCTGCTGGGACAACAGTGGCTGGCGCGTTAATCAGACGTCGGTAAGTCTTCTATTCGGCATTTTCTCCCCCTCTGACAGTCTCTGCCGGAGGGGTTGTCTATGGTCAAACAGCGGAAATGGATATGACGGCGCACACTCATGGCATCGGGAAGGAAGTTTCTTCGGTCATTGCTCAGTCATGGCATCGTTGCAGCAAGTTTATGCAGCGGGAAACCTGGCAGGCACCGCATCAGGCGCAGGGACTGACTTTTGAGTCGATTTGTCGCCGTAAGACGGCACTGCTGACGATTGGACAGGCCGCGCTGGAAGATGCCTGGGAGTTTATGGATGGACGTCCCTGTGCGCTGCTGATTCTGGATGAATCGGCTTGTATTCTCAGCCGGTGCGGCGATCCGCAGACGGTGGAACAGCTGGCGGAACTTGGCTTTCGTGACGGTAGTTACTGTGCGGAAAGCATTATCGGCAGTTGTGCGCTATCGCTGGCAACGATGCCAGGGCAGCCGACAAAAACCTCTGGCGATCAGCATTTTAAGCAGGCACTGCATCCGTGGTCGTTCTGCTCTACCCCGGTCTTTGATAACCATGGGCGGCTGTTTGGCTCTATTTCTCTGTGCTGCCTGGTGGAGCATGAATCCGTTGCCGATCTCTCCCTGACGCTGGCAATTGCCAGAGAAGTCGGTAACTCTTTGCTGACCGACAGCCTGTTGGCCGAATCTAACCGCCATCTTAATCAGATGTATGGGTTGTTAGAGAGCATGGATGATGGCGTAATGGCATGGAACGAGCAGGGCGTTCTGCAGTTTCTTAATGCCCGTGCCGCTTTGCTTTTACATCTGGATGCACAGGCCAGCCAGGGAAAAAACATTAATGACCTGGTTAATCTGCCCACCTTGCTGCGCCGGGCGATCAAACATGCTCGCGGCCTGAATCACGTCGAAGTGACTTTCGAAAGTCAGCACCAGTTTGTTGATGCTGTTATTACTCTGAAACCCATCGTTGAAGAGCAGGGCAACAGCTTTATTCTGCTGCTTCATCCCGTTGAACAAATGCGTCAGTTGATGACCAGCCAGCTCGGGAAAGTCAGCCACACCTTTGAACAGATGTCGACGGATGACCCGGAAACCCGTCGGCTGATCCATTTTGGTCGCCAGGCGGCGAGAGGGAGTTTCCCTATTCTGTTGTGTGGTGAAGAGGGGGTGGGTAAAGAGCTACTGAGCCAGGCTATTCACAATGAAAGTGAACGTGCCAGCGGGCCTTATATCGCCGTTAACTGCCAACTGTATGCCAACAGCGTGCTGGGGCAGGATTTTATGGGCAGTGCGCCAACCGATGATGAAAACGGTCGGCTGAGCCGCCTTGAGCTGGCGAACGGCGGTACGCTGTTTCTGGAAAAAATTGAGTATCTGGCACCCGAGTTGCAATCCGCGTTGTTGCAGGTAATCAAGCAGGGTGTATTGACCCGCCTTGATGCCCGCCGCCTGATCCCGGTAGATGTGAAAGTGATTGCCACTACCACGGTTGATCTCGCCAACCTGGTGGAGCAAAACCGCTTTAGCCGCCAACTGTATTACGCATTACACTCCTTTGAAATTGTTATTCCGCCGCTGCGGGCACGGCGTAACAGCATTCCGGCGCTGATTCATACACGCTTAAATAGCCTGAAAAAACGCTTTTCATCCAGTCTGAAGCTGGACGATGACGCGCTGGCACAACTGGTTGCCTACTCGTGGCCGGGCAATGATTTTGAGCTCAACAGCATTATCGAAAATATTGCCATCAGTAGCGACAACGGCCATATTCGCCTGAGTAATCTGCCAGATTATCTGTTTGCCGAACGTCCGGGTCTGGAGACGGCGTCTTCACTGCTGCCAGCCAGCCTGACGTTTACCGCCATCGAAAAAGAGGCGATTATCCATGCCGCCCGCGTCACCAGCGGACGTGTGCAGGAAATGTCGCAACTGTTGAATATTGGCCGCACAACCTTGTGGCGCAAGATGAAACAGTACGACATCGATGCCAGCCAGTTTAAGCGCAAACATCTGGAGTAGTTTCTTCGATCCTCGCCATCGAGAAGAGAGCATCTGACAGACGATTGATGTAACGCTTAAGTTCATCACGCAGTGTCAACGTTCTGTCCATGGCGATGAGAAGTCGCTCCAGCCGACGCGCCAGCGTGCGCGCAACATGCAACTGTGCCGATGCGAGGTTTTTCCCCGGAACAACAAACTCTTTTAGCGGGCCGCTTTGCGTCATATTGCGATCAATAAGCTGCTCCAACGCCTGAATATCCTCGGGGCTAATCGTCTGCGTTAAGCGAGCAAGGCCCTTCTCATCACTGGCAAGTTCTGCGCCGAGCACAAACAGCGTCTTCTGGAGGGTATGTAAATCCTGGCGAAGCGCTGTCAGGCGCGTGCTGGCGTAGCAGACGCCAAGCTGGGAAATCAGTTCGTCCACGGTGCCATAGGCATTCACGCGGATATCGTCTTTGTCGATACGGCTGCCGCCAAACAGCGCGGTCGTGCCCTTATCACCAGTACGGGTATAGATACGGTACATTTATTTTATCTCGCTGAAAGGAAGCACTTTGACCAGTTGACCGGCATTGGCGCCAAGCGTGCGGATCTGCGCAATTCCGGCGGTGATATGGCCACGGACCAGCGCCCGATCCTCGGGCAACTGGGCGTGGGTTAAAGCAATATCACCCGTGGCGTTGAGACCAAGACCGACACGCAGCGTTGAGCTCTTGGCCGCAAGTTTGCTCAAGGCCAGCGCACAGTCATTCTCGTCACAACAGACGGTCCGGCATGGGACGCCTTGCTCTTCCAGTCCCCAGCACAGTTCATCAAGCGCGCGGGTATCCTGCCAGCGTGAGTGATAAAACAGATGTACACTCGGTGATGAAAGTGACATTGCGCCCCCTTTTGGGTTAGAAAGCCTGACGGAAGATCTCAGCGATCTCTTTCTCGTTCCCTTTACGCGGGTTTGAGAACGCGTTGCCGTCTTTTAGCGCCATTTCCGCCATGTAAGGGAAATCGGCCTCTTTGACGCCCAGCTCCTGTAAATGCTGTGGAATACCAATATCGGCGGAAAGACGAGCGATGGCGTGAATGGCCAGCTCAGCGGCATCCATGGTTGACAGCCCGTCGGTGTTCTCGCCCATAAACTCAGCGATATCGGCAAATTTCTCCGGGTTGGCGATGAGGTTATAACGGGCTACGTGTGGCAGCAGTACCGCATTTGCCACGCCGTGCGGCATGTCGTACAGGCCACCGAGCTGGTGTGCCATCGCATGAACATAACCGAGGTTGGCGTTGTTGAAAGCCATACCAGCCAGCAGAGAGGCGTAGGCCATATTTTCACGGGCTTTCAGGTTGCTGCCCAGCGCGACGGCCTGGCGCAGGTTACGGGCGATCAGACGGATCGCCTGGATAGCGGCGGCATCGGTGACCGGATTAGCATCTTTGGAAATGTAAGCTTCCACGGCGTGGGTCAGGGCGTCCATCCCGGTCGCGGCGGTAAGTGGTGCTGGTTTACCGAGCATTAGCAGCGGGTCATTAATGGAAACCGACGGCAGGTTACGCCAGCTGACAATCACAAACTTCACTTTGGTTTTGGTATTGGTCAGCACGCAGTGGCGGGTGACTTCGCTGGCCGTACCCGCGGTGGTATTGACCGCAACGATTGGCGGCAGCGGATTGGTCAGCGTTTCAATCCCGGCGTAACTGTAGAGATCGCCTTCGTGCGTGGCCGCGATGCCGATACCTTTACCGCAGTCATGCGGGCTACCGCCGCCGACGGTAACGATGATATCGCACTGCTCTTTACGAAATACCTCCAGACCGTCGCGCACGTTGGTGTCTTTAGGGTTCGGCTCTACACCGTCAAATACGACCACTTCAATCCCGGCTTCACGCAGATGTGCCAGCGTTTTATCTACCGCACCGTCTTTTATCGCCCGCAGACCTTTATCGGTGACCAGCAGTGCTTTTTTACCGCCTAACAGTTTGCAACGTTCGCCGACAACGGAAATAGCATTTGGGCCAAAAAAGTTAACATTTGGCACAAGGTAATCAAACATACGATAGCTCATAATATACCTTCTTAGATTTAAATTATAATTCGGAAAAACAATTCAGTGCGGTCTCGGCCAATAATCTATCTTGTTCCACAGTACCACCACTAACGCCGACGGCACCGATTAATTGCCCGTCGAATATAACAGGCAAGCCGCCACCAAAAATAACGATTCGCTGTTGGTTGGTGAGCTGTAAACCATATAGAGAAGCACCTGGTTGTACTGCGTCAGTAATTTCATGGGTGCCCTGTCGCAGACAGCAGGCGGTCCAGGCTTTATTGAGAGAAATATCACAACTGGTGACAAACGCCTCGTCCATGCGCTGCATCAGTAGCGTGTTTCCGCCGCGGTCAACCACGGAAAAGACCACCGGAACGTTGATTTCAAGCGCTTTTTCCTCGACGGCAGTCGCCATTTTCTTTGCTGCCGCCAGCGTAATGGTGGCGATTTGTTGGCTCTTATTCACAGTATCTCCTGACAAGGTTGTAGGGCTGAGGTCGCAAAAAATATCGCGCTACAGCTATTTTTTTCTCATTGGGTTTTCTGTATTTTCTCGCGACGCGTTATTAAGTCAATAGCGTGGTTTTTTCTAAAGTATTAATTTTATTTCCTGCGTTCGGCATTTATTGATAATGATCATTTAAGCGTGTCACAATTCTTTGTGGATATTCCTGTTGACCGTTTCAATATGAAACGCTGACATTTAAATATGTATCAAATTGGAACGTAATTAATTTTATTTTTTTATCAGCCTGCTCATTTAAAGTTCGGCTATTGCTGATAAAGGCGATTGCTGGGGTGGTAGAGCACCAGCGATACAGCCTGGCGTCCCTATTCTTTATCTTTTGAGTCCATAAACTATGAGAAGATCAAAACGATTCGAAGTCCTTGCGAAGCGTCCTGTAAATCAGGATGGGCTTATTGGCGAATGGCCGGAAGAAGGTCTGATAGCCATGGAAAGTCCCTACGATCCGGCCTCTTCTGTGAGGGTGGAAAAGGGTCGTATTGTGGAACTGGACGGCAAGAGCCGCGCACAGTTCGACATGATTGACCGCTTTATTGCCGACTACGCGATAAACGTGGCTGAAACCGAGCGCGCCATGCAGCTCGACGCTTTGGAGATCGCCAGAATGCTGGTGGATATCCACGTCAGTCGCGAAGAGATCATTGCCATTACCACCGCTATTACCCCGGCGAAAGCGGTGGAGGTGATGGCAAAAATGAACGTGGTAGAGATGATGATGGCGCTGCAGAAAATGCGCGCCCGACGCACGCCCTCCAACCAGTGTCACGTGACTAACCTGAAAGATAATCCGGTGCAGATTGCCGCCGATGCTGCTGAGGCGGGGATTCGTGGTTTTTCCGAGCAGGAAACGACGGTCGGGATTGCCCGCTATGCGCCGTTTAACGCCCTGGCGCTGTTGGTCGGTTCTCAGTGTGGTCGCCCTGGCGTACTGACACAATGTTCCGTTGAAGAGGCTACTGAGCTGGAACTGGGAATGCGCGGGTTAACCAGCTACGCCGAAACGGTATCGGTCTACGGCACGGAGTCGGTGTTTACCGATGGCGATGATACGCCGTGGTCAAAAGCGTTTCTCGCCTCGGCCTATGCATCTCGTGGCCTGAAGATGCGCTACACCTCCGGCACCGGTTCGGAAGCCTTGATGGGCTATTCCGAGAGTAAATCGATGTTGTACCTGGAATCCCGCTGTATTTTCATTACCAAGGGTGCGGGTGTGCAGGGGCTGCAAAACGGTGCGGTCAGTTGTATCGGGATGACGGGCGCAGTGCCGTCGGGTATTCGCGCAGTGCTGGCGGAAAACCTGATTGCGTCGATGCTCGACCTTGAAGTGGCCTCGGCCAATGACCAGACCTTCTCACACTCCGATATTCGTCGTACCGCCCGCACCCTGATGCAGATGCTGCCTGGCACCGACTTTATCTTCTCTGGCTATAGCGCCGTCCCTAACTACGACAACATGTTTGCCGGCTCTAACTTCGATGCTGAAGACTTCGATGATTACAACATACTGCAACGTGACCTGATGGTTGACGGCGGTCTGCGCCCGGTAACGGAAGAAGAAACCATCGCCATCCGTAACAAGGCGGCGCGGGCTATTCAGGCGGTATTCCGCGAACTGAGCCTGCCGACAATCAGTGATGAGGAAGTGGAGGCTGCCACCTATGCTCACGGCAGCAAAGACATGCCTGCGCGCAATGTGGTGGAAGATCTGGCGGCAGTGGAAGAGATGATGAAGCGTAACATTACCGGGCTGGATATCGTCGGGGCGCTAAGCGGTAGCGGATTTGAAGATATCGCCAGCAATATTCTCAATATGTTGAGACAGCGCGTGACCGGCGATTACCTGCAAACATCGGCCATTCTGGATCGTCAGTTCGACGTGGTCAGCGCCGTGAACGACATCAATGATTATCAGGGACCCGGCACCGGCTATCGCATCAGTGCCGAACGCTGGGCGGAAATTAAAAATATTGCGGGTGTGGTTCAGCCCAGCTCGATTGAATAAGGCGGTACATCGTGGAATGCACAACTGAACGTAAACCCGTTTTTACCTTGCAGGTCAGTGAAGGTGAGGCGGCAAAAGCAGACGATCGCGCCGACGAAGTGGTGATTGGCGTCGGGCCGGCCTTTGGCAAGCACCAGCATAAAACCCTGATTGATATGCCGCACAACGCGATTCTGAAAGAGCTGGTGGCAGGGATTGAAGAAGAGGGACTGCATGCGCGAGTGGTGAGAATTCTGCGCACTTCGGATGTCTCTTTTATGGCGTGGGATGCGGCGAACCTCAGTGGCTCCGGCATCGGGATTGGTATTCAGTCAAAGGGGACGACAGTTATTCATCAGCGTGATTTGCTGCCCCTGAGTAACCTTGAACTCTTCTCTCAGGCCCCGCTGCTGACGCTGGAAACGTATCGCCAGATTGGAAAGAACGCTGCGCGCTATGCACGCAAAGAGTCGCCCTCGCCGGTTCCGGTGGTCAATGACCAGATGGTGCGCCCCAAATTTATGGCCAAAGCCGCGTTGTTTCACATTAAAGAAACCAAGCATGTGGTGCAGGATGCTGCGCCTGTCACGCTGCATATTGCATTAGTAAGGGAATGACAATGAACGACAACATCATGACCGCGCAGGATTATCCTTTAGCTACCCGCTGCCCGGAGAAAATCCTGACCCCCACCGGGAAACCGTTAACCGATATCACCCTTGAGAATGTGCTGGCGGGACATGTAGGGCCGCAGGATGTGCGTATTTCCCAGCAAACGCTGGAGTATCAGGCGCAGATTGCCGAGCAGATGCAACGTCACGCCGTGGCGCGCAACTTCCGTCGGGCGGCGGAACTGATTGCCATCCCGGATACCCGCATTCTGGAAATCTACAACGCACTACGTCCGTTTCGCTCTTCATTCGCGGAGCTACAGGCGATCGCTGATGAGCTGGAACATACCTGGCATGCGACAGTGAACGCCGGATTTGTGCGTGAGTCGGCAGAGGTGTATCAGCAGAGAAACAAGCTGCGTAAAGATAGCCAGTGACGGAGGGAATATGCCGTTAATTGCAGGGATTGATATCGGCAACGCCACCACGGAAGTGGCGTTGGCGCAGCATGGCCGGTTTATCGCCAGCGGGATTGTCGCGACCACGGGCATGAAAGGAACGCGGGACAATATTGCCGGGGTGGTCGCTTCTCTGCAGCAGGCGCTGGAAAAAACGCCATGGTCGCTTAAAGATGTGGCGAAAATCTGTATCAATGAGGCCGCACCAGTAATTGGTGATGTGGCGATGGAAACGATCACGGAAACCATCATTACTGAATCGACGATGATTGGTCATAACCCGCAAACCCCTGGCGGGGTCGGCGTGGGGATGGGGACCACGATCGCCGTGGAGCGCCTGGCATCGTTGAACGAGCCTCAGTTTGCCGAGGGTTGGATCCCATTGGTGGGTGAGGAAATGGATTTCCTCGAAGCCGTTTGGCTTATCAATGAGGCGCTGGATCGTGGCGTCAACGTGGTGGCGGCGATCCTGAAAAAAGATGATGGCGTACTGGTCAATAATCGCCTGCGTAGAACGATGCCGGTGGTTGATGAAGTCACGCTGCTGGAAAAAGTGCCGGAGGGGGTATTGGCGGCGGTCGAAGTCGCGGCCGCGGGCCAGGTTGTTCGTGCGCTGTCTAACCCCTACGGCATCGCCACGTTCTTTGCCCTGACGCCGGAGGAAACGCAAACCATCGTCCCTATTGCCAGGGCGCTGATTGGTAACCGCTCCGCCGTGGTGCTGAAAACGCCGCAGGGCGATGTGCGCTCAAGGGTGATCCCGGCGGGTAAGATCTTTATCCGCGGAGAAAGGCGCGGCGGCGAGGCTGACGTGGCGCAAGGGGCGCAGGCTATCATGCAGGCGATGAGCGCCTGTGCGCCTGTGTGTGACATTCGCGGTGAAGCGGGAACGCACGCAGGCGGTATGCTGGAACGCGTGCGTAAGGTGATGGCATCGCTGTCCGGGCATGACATGAACGCGGTGCATATTCAGGATTTACTGGCAGTTGATACGTTTATTCCTCGTAAGGTGCAGGGCGGCATCGCCGGGGAGTGTTCGATGGAAAATGCTGTCGGCATTGCGGCGATGGTGAAATCCGATCGTTTACAAATGCAGGCTATTGCCAGCGAGTTGAGCGCGCGGTTAAACACCTCTGTTGAAGTGGGGGGGGTAGAGGCCAATATGGCCGTGACTGGCGCGTTAACGACGCCTGGATGTGCTGCGCCGCTGGCGATCCTCGATTTAGGCGCAGGTTCCACTGATGCTGCCATCATCAATAGCGAAGGTGCAGTAAAGGCGGTTCATCTGGCCGGGGCAGGGAACATGGTCAGCCTGTTGATTCAGACGGAGCTGGGGCTGGGCGATCCGTTTCTGGCCGAGGAAATAAAAAAATACCCGCTGGCGAAAGTAGAGAGCCTGTTCAGTATTCGTCATGAGAACGGCGCGGTGGAGTTTTTCCGCGAACCACTCAGCCCGTCGGTTTTTGCCAAAGTGGTGTATCTGAAAGACGGCGAGCTGATCCCCGTGGATAACCAGACTTCGCTGGAAAAAATTCGTCTGGTGCGACGTCAGGCTAAGGAGAAGGTCTTTGTGACGAACTGCCTGCGTGCATTACGGCAGGTGTCACCCGGCGGCTCCATTCGCGATATCACTTTTGTGGTGCTGGTGGGGGGCTCGTCGTTGGATTTTGAAATTCCGCAGATGATCACCGACGCGTTGGCGCATTACGGTGTCGTCGCAGGACAGGGCAATATCCGGGGGACCGAAGGGCCGCGTAATGCGGTGGCAACCGGCCTGGTTTTAGCCGGGGAAGCAAAAAAATAGCGCAGAAAACAGTCGCCGCAAGCGTTTAGCTGCGGGGTAAATCAAATAAAGGCAACGTTCTCTTTGATATCCCGGCTGAGTTGGGTACATAGTATAAATGTGTCTCTCACGTGGTTAATTTTAAGGATAAGAGCATGCCAACAGCAATTGAGAAAGCATTGGATTTTATTGGTGGTATGAACACCTCGATGTCAGTACCCCATTCAATGGACGAAAGTACCGCTAAGGGAATCTTAAAGTATTTGCATGACTTAGGTGTGCCAGCGAGTCCGGAAGTTGTGATGGCACGGGGTGAGCAGGAGGGATGGAATCCTGAGTTCACGAAAAAAGTGGCCGGATGGGCAGAAAAAGTGGCCTCCGGCAACCGTATCCTTATCAAGAATCCAGAGTATTTTTCGACCTATATGCAGGAGCAGCTCAAAGAACTTGTGTGAGCTGACTATCGCATAAAACGCTAACGGACGTTTCCATCTCTGGATGGCAGCGTCCAAAAGCGTTGCCATAATTCTGATTAATCTCGATTGCCATCCTGGTGCGTTTAAAACGCGTGGCTAACTCTATATCTTAAAAATAACCACGTTTTTATTATCTGGTTAACCTCTGACGATCTCCATTTCATAAAATACGCCATTTCGTTTTGTCCCTCTGGGCAAAATACAAATATGAATCTAATCAGGTCAGCGGTACCTGCGGAATCGTTGTGATCGCAGCGCAACCTACTCTGAGCGGCGTCTGCTCACCAACACGAAGTGTGTTTTTATACTTTCCCGCCTGGAATCATCGTTTTTTCATGAATGTGTCACTATAGCCAAAAGCCTCATTGACGAATATCTCATTACTCAGCCATTCGTTACCCCAGGAATATATCTATGTCTGCTAAAACGTTGTATGAAAAATTAGTTGAATCGCATACCGTTCGGGAACTTGATAACGAAGGGCATGTTTTACTTTATATCGATCGTTCGATACTCAATGAATATACCAGTCCACAAGCATTTAGCGGGTTAAGGGAACGGGGACGGCCGGTGCGGCATCCGGAAGCCTTTCTGCTGAATGTTGATCATGTTAATCCCACCCGAACACAGCGCGATATGCTGATGACGGATCCCGGCGGTCAGTTGCAGGTTGATTATTTTCGGGAAAATGCCGCTGATTTTGGTATCACGTTATTTGATGTGCTGGACCCACGACAAGGGATAGAACATGTCGTTGCCCACGAGCAGGGGCTGGTCATGCCCGGAATGGTGATTGCGGCTGGCGACAGCCATACCACCACTTACGGTGCGTTCGGCGCTCTGGGATTTGGTATCGGTACGTCGGAAATCGAACACCTGCTGGCTACTCAGACGCTGGTCTATCGTAAGCTGAAAACCCTGCGTGTCAGCGTTAAGGGTGAATTACCTTTTGGTTGTTCTGCAAAAGATATCGTTCTTGAATTACTCGAACGTACTGGCGCAGATGGCGCGACAGGATATGCCATCGAATTCGACGGTGAAACAATCAGTGCCCTGAGTGTTGAGGGGAGAATGACGCTTTGCAATATGGCCGTGGAGGCAGGGGCTCGCGGTGCGATTATTGCGCCGGATGCAAAGGTTTTTGACTATATCTACGGGAAGCCGCAAATGCCCACAGGTGAACTCTGGCAACAGGCATTGCAGGAATGGTCGCAGTTGAGTAGTGATGCCGATGCGGTTTTTGATAAGACCGTGACGATCGACTGTCTCGATCTTGAGCCTAAAGTGACCTGGGGGATCAGCCCGGATCAAACCTGTGCGATCACCGGCTATGTCCCATCCCCGGAACACGAAACGCATCCACTTAAACGCCTCGCGCTTGAGAAAGCTCTCCAGTATATGGATCTGCGGCCCGGTACGCCGGTGAGTGACATTCGTATTTCGCACGCTTTTATTGGCTCATGTACGAATGGTCGCATTGAGGATCTGCGGGCCGTCGCGAAAGTCGTGGCAGGACGCAAAATTGCCAGTCATGTGCGCGGGATTATTGTGCCCGGATCAACGCAGGTCAGGTGCCAGGCGGAAGACGAGGGGCTGGCGAAAATCTTCATTGACGCTGGTTTTGAATGGCGTCAGTCGGGTTGCTCAATGTGCCTTGCGATGAACGAGGACGTGCTGGCAGCAGGCGATCGCTGCGCATCGGGTACGAACCGTAATTTCCCAGGGCGGCAGGGCGCAGGGGCAAGAACGCATCTAATGAGCCCGGCGATGGTCGCGGCAGCAGCGGTAGCAGGGCATCTGGTCGATGTTCGGACATTACTTCAGGCGGGGGAATGAGATGGATACGTTTAAGCAAATGAGCGGGCGAATTGCGCCAATGCTGGAACCGAATATCGACACCGATGTGATTATGCCGAAACAGTTCCTGAAAGGGATCGATCGTCAGGGATTGAATAAAGGGGTGTTTTTCGATCGCCGTTTCCAGGGCAATGGTCAGCCTAATCCCGATTTTTTTCTCAATATGCCGGGCTGGCAGGACGCGACGTTTTTGCTGGTCGGCCCCAATTTTGGCTGCGGATCGAGCCGTGAACATGCCGTTTGGGGATTAAAACAGTTGGGCATCCGGGCGCTGTTAGGTTCCACTTTCGCCGGGATTTTTGATGACAACTGCCAGCGCAACGGGATCCTGACAATCTCTTTGGATGACGCGTCTCTGGCTCGTCTGGCACTGTTAGCTGCGAAGGCTGACAGCAATTTGATCACGGTTTCTCTTGAACGCTGCGAGATTGTGACAGCAGATGAAACACTTCCTTTTGTCATTAGTGAACTCAAACGAGAGATGTTGGCCGCTGGCGAAGATGCGATTGCCTGGACACTGCAATATCTGCCAGAGATCGAAAATTTTGAGGCGCAGCATTACGCACGTCGCCCATGGTTAAAGCGTCCGGTATCCACAGGTGGCTAAGAAAAGAGATGGCGATGAAACGGGTGCAATGTCGGACAAGCAATGAAGACAGGAGACAGTGATGAGTACAGTTATTGAATGCGGCGCTTCTCCGTTCATTCCAGGGTTTGCATTAAAGGATGTACGACTGCCAAATGGTTTAATAATCCGGGTTGCCACCGGAGGGAACGGTTCGCCGTTGGTGCTCTTACATGGCCATCCGCAGAACCACATCACATGGCGCAAAGTCGCACCGGAATTGGCGAAAAGCCATACGGTGATTTTGCCGGATTTACGGGGCTATGGAGACAGCGACAAGCCGGCGAGTGACCCGGCACATCGTACCTATTCAAAGCGTATGATGGCGCAGGATATTGTCATGCTGATGGAGATTTTGGGTTATCCGCGGTTCGCTTTTGTCGGGCATGACCGTGGAGGACGAGTGGGACACCGGCTGGCCCTTGATTATCCTGACAGTGTGACGTGTTGCACGTTCATCGACATAGCCCCGACAGCCACAATGTACGCGTTAACCAATAAGGCGTTTGCCACGCGCTATTTTTGGTGGTTTTTCTTGATCCAACCTTTTCCATTACCGGAAACAATGATCGCGCTCGATCCGGCATTTTTTCTGCGTAAGCATATTGCAGGCCAGTTGAAAACGGCGGGGGCGACATCAGAAGATGCGTTCAATGAATACCTGCGCTGTTACCAGAATCCAGAGATGATCCATGCGGTCTGCGAAGATTATCGTGCTGCGGCATCGATTGACCTTGAAGACGATGCTGCGGATGCGTCTGCACGTATTGAGTGTCCGTTACTGCTGCTGTGGGGAGCTCAGGGCACGGTCGGGCAGTTGTATGATGTGGTGGATACCTGGAGAGAAAAAGCGACGCACGTGCAGGGTGAAGCATTGCCTTGCGGGCATTCTCTGCAAGAGGAGATCCCAGAGATCTTCATGCAGAAACTGCAGTCATTTTTGCGATCGGTGTTATAACATTGTCATTTTCCGTCATCTCGCTGCGATGTTATGAAAACGACGCTTGTAGGTAAAAAGCATCGCCAGCCTCTTGAGGGCTGGCCTTCTGTTGAAGATCTTTTCGTTTTTGTCACTGTTGCCCGCAACGGTGGATTTGCCCGGGCAGCGCTGGAGCTGGGGCTATCCCCCTCCTATATCAGCAAACGTATCGCTATTCTTGAAAAATGCCTCAACGTTCGGCTTTTTTTCCGTAATAACAGAGTGATGCGTCTCACACCGGAAGGTGAAAATGCGCTGGATGGGGCGATGCAGGTCGTCAGTGAAATGGATGGCTTTGTCAGTCGTCTGGATAATCAACGTGGCGTATTGGCGGGTCATATCACCATCAACTGCTCATTTGGTTTTGGGCATAAATATGTCGCAGAGGCGCTGTCGTCATTTATGATTGCCTACCCTGATATCACGGTAAAACTCATGCTAACAGATCGTGAAGTGGATCTTGTGGAGGAGGGAGTCGATATTGAGATTCGTGTTGGGGATGACATCAATGAATTGTATATCGCACGGCAGTTGTCCACTAATCGCCGGATCCTTTGTGCTTCCCCTGAGTATCTCGAACGCCACGGTAAACCAGAGTCTGTTAGTGCGCTTGTGCAACATGATTGCCTGATGATTCAGGAAAAAAACTCGGCATTTGGCAACTGGATATTAACGGATGGCAGGCAGCAGACACATTGCCGACTGAACAGTTTTCATTCTTCCAACAGCGGCAGCGTGGTGCTCATTTGGGCATTGAAAGGTCATGGCATTACATTGCGGTCGGAATGGGATGTTGCGCAGTATATTGCACGCGGTGAACTGGTTCACGTATTGCCCCAGTGGTATCAGGAAGCGAATATCTGGGCCGTATATACCCGGCGTTCATCAAGCTCTGATCGTATCAAAACCTGTATAGATTTCCTCACTGAACATTTTGCGCAATGCTTGCCTGGCGGCAAAACACCGGATGTGCTGTAAGCAGTAGGCGCCAACTGTAGTGGCGCTGGATGCCCTTACTTACGTTTACTGTTGGGTGTTCTTTTTGCCAGCACCCAGTGGCTTTTAGGACTTTGCGTTGGTGGCGCGGTTTTGTTGTCCGCGATAGTGGCAAAGTTATCTTTTACCCCACCACGTGGCCCGACCTCCACATAGATACCTCCGTTGTTACCGGAGTTCTCACCTGGTTTTAGCGTCATATTTTACCTCCTGATTTTTGGGAGACGATTATCGGAGGTTGAGGGGAAGATTAATATCGGCCAGATGGCGTTGGCAGAAAGGCATAAACACTGGGGGTAACTTATGAGAGGAATAATCGGTACTAAAAAGGGCCTGCGATTTCTCGCAAGCCCTTGAAATATGGTGGCCCCTGCTGGACTTGAACCAGCGACCAAGCGATTATGAGTCGCCTGCTCTAACCACTGAGCTAAGGGGCCGTGGCGGTGGATTATAAAGTAACTCCGCGTTGCAATCCAGACATAAGCGTACGGATGCTGTTTTTATAAACAATGTATTTTCAGTCCGTTATACTTGTCCCTTGATGTATTGTTCGGAGTAATTATGGTTAAGGACATACTGGCGCCGGGGCTACGGGTGGTGTTTTGCGGCATCAATCCGGGGTTGTCTTCTGCGGGGACCGGCTTCCCATTCGCGCATCCGGCTAACCGCTTCTGGAAGGTTATTCATCAGGCGGGATTTACCGAACGCCAGCTAAAGCCGGAAGAGGCGCAACACCTACTGGACTTCCGCTGCGGTGTCACCAAATTCGTCGACAGACCAACGGTACAGGCCAATGAGGTTAAGCTACAGGAGATGCGTAGCGGTGGCCGTAAGCTCATCGGGAAGATAGAAGAGTACCAGCCAGATGCGCTCGCAATCCTCGGGAAGCAGGCATTTGAGCAGGGGTTCAGTCAACGTGGCGCGCAGTGGGGAAAACAGACACTGACGATTGGTGCAACGCAGATTTGGGTATTGCCGAACCCCAGTGGGTTAAGCCGTATTACGCTGGATAAGTTAGTGGAGGCGTATCGGGAGTTGAATGACGCGCTAATTATGCGCGGGCTGTAAATAAAAACGCCACCTTGCGGTGGCGTTTATGCTTATACGGCTGCAACGAGATTAATCGTCGAGGAAGCTGCGCAGTACTTCAGAACGGCTCGGGTGACGCAGTTTGCGTAACGCCTTCGCTTCGATCTGACGGATACGTTCGCGGGTAACGTCGAACTGTTTACCCACTTCTTCCAGCGTGTGGTCGGTGTTCATATCGATACCGAAACGCATACGCAGAACTTTCGCTTCACGTGCGGTAAGCCCAGCCAGAACGTCGTGCGTTGCAGCACGCAGGCTCTCAGTGGTGGCAGAATCCAGCGGCAGTTCGAGGGTGGTATCCTCGATGAAATCCCCCAGATGCGAATCTTCATCGTCGCCGATCGGCGTTTCCATGGAGATAGGCTCTTTAGCGATCTTCAGCACTTTACGGATCTTGTCTTCCGGCATCAGCATACGTTCAGCCAGTTCTTCCGGCGTCGGTTCGCGACCCATCTCTTGCAGCATCTGGCGGGAGATACGGTTGAGCTTGTTGATGGTCTCAATCATATGTACCGGGATACGGATGGTACGCGCCTGATCCGCGATCGAACGGGTGATCGCCTGACGGATCCACCAGGTTGCATAGGTAGAGAACTTGTAACCACGACGGTATTCAAACTTATCAACCGCTTTCATCAGACCGATGTTACCTTCCTGAATCAGATCCAGGAACTGCAGACCACGGTTGGTGTATTTCTTGGCGATGGAGATAACCAGACGTAAGTTTGCTTCAACCATCTCTTTTTTCGCACGGCGGGCTTTCGCTTCACCGATGGACATACGACGGTTGATGTCTTTAACCTGCTCGATGGTCAGGCCGGTTTCTTCTTCAATTTGCTGCAGTTTCTGCAGGCCGCGGTGAACATCATCTGCCACATCGTGCAGTTTTTCAGACCACGGTTTGTTCATCGCGATTGCCGCGTTGAACCAGGTTTCGCTGGTTTCGTTGCCGGTGAACAGAGTGATGAAGTTCTTCTTCGGCATTTTGCACTGCTCAACGCAGAGCTTCATGATCAGACGTTCCTGAGTACGCACGCGGTCCATCATGACGCGCATGCTGTTTACCAGGTAGTCGAACTGTTTTGGCACCAGGCGGAACTGTTTGAATACTTCAGACAGCTTCTGAATTTCTTCCTGCGCGGCTGCATGGCTGCGGCCTTTCGCTTTGATCGTGTCGCGGGTGATTTCGTACTGGGTACGCAGTTCACCGAATTTCTCGCGCGCTAATTCAGGGTCGATGCTGTTGTCGTCGTCGCTGCTGTCGTCGTCGCCGTCTTCTTCATCTTCGTCTTCGTCGTCATCCATCTCTTCCTGAGAGAGTTCAGAGCCGACGTGGGTCGCGGTTGGCGCCATGTCTTCTTCTGCGTTCGGATCGACAAAGCCGGTGATCAGATCGGAAAGACGTGCTTCTTCAGCTTCTACGCGATCGTATTGCTCAAGCAGATAGGTGATGGCTTCCGGGTATTCGGCAACGGAGCATTGAACCTGGTTAATCCCGTCTTCGATGCGCTTAGCGATGTCGATTTCGCCTTCACGGGTTAACAGTTCAACGGTACCCATTTCGCGCATGTACATGCGGACAGGGTCAGTTGTACGGCCGATTTCGGATTCAACGCTGGACAGAACCTGAGCAGCCGCTTCTTCCGCGTCTTCATCGGTACTGTTGGAGGTTTCAGCAAGCAGCAGATCATCGGCATCCGGTGCTTCTTCCATCACCTGAATACCCATGTCATTGATCATTTGGATGATGTCTTCGATTTGATCTGAATCGACGATATCTTCCGGCAGATGGTCATTGACCTCGGCATAGGTCAGATAGCCTTGCTCCTTACCACGTTGGACAAGAAGCTTCAGCTGTGACTGCGGGTTTTGCTCCATAAGACGGTATCCACACTTAATTCGTTTGATTGGTGTTGGGCGGTAAAACCGCCAACGGCAAAACGAGGGCATACTTATATTTTGCCGCTGCCTCTCCGTGCGGCTGTCGGGGGCTTCCCGATCGATATTCGGCAGTTAAGCCGTTAAATACTGTTGTCTTTCAGTTTATTTCTTGGCCAGTTCCTGGTTCAGCGTCCAGAGTTCCCGGCGTTCTTCGCTGCTTAAACCGTGTGTGCGCTCACGAGCTATCAACTCTTCCTGGCGCAGTTCAAGCATCGAATCAAACATATGGTTGAGTGAGTCGGTGAAGGTTTTTTCTGCGATATCTTTATCTGCTATATCGTCCCACATCGACAGTTTTTCAAGGGTCGCAGCATCATTTGTACCGCGATAGTGCTCTAAAAGTTGTCCGGTGGTCAGACCTGGCTGAGACAGACAAGTGTTGACCAGTTCTCTGAATAAGCCAAGTCCAGGCAGCTTATTTTGATCCAGTGCACCTAACGGCGGAACCAGCGGGGCCAAATCCGGGTTTTGCACCAGTAACCCTATAAGTATACGCATGGTCGTACGTTTTAGCTGTGGAACAGGGCGGGAAGCCCCATTTTCTGCCAGTTTTGGCATTAAACGTTCAAGCTGGCTGTCATCCAGGATGCCGAGCTTGTTCCCTAACTCCTGTCGCAGATAAATGCGCAACGTTTCGCCTGGAACCTGAGTGATCAGCGGTAGCGCCAGCGTACTGAGCTGTGCGCGCCCGTCCGGGGTACTCAAATCGACCTGCGGCAACAGGCTGTTGAACAAAAATGCGGAGAGCGGTAAAGCCTGCTCCATTCGGGCTTCGAAAGCCTCTTTCCCTTCTTTACGCACCAGCGTATCGGGGTCTTCGCCGTCAGGTAAAAACATAAAACGTAGCTGGCGGCCGTCTGTCATATAAGGCAGTGCGGTTTCCAGCGCGCGCCATGCTGCGTCGCGCCCGGCGCGGTCACCGTCGTAGCAGCAGATGACGTTGTTCGTCGCACGGAACAACAGCTGAATGTGATCGGCGGTGGTTGACGTCCCCAGGGATGCCACGGCGTAGTTAATGCCGTATTGCGCCAGCGCCACCACATCCATATAGCCTTCGACCACTAACAGACGCTGCGGATCGGCGTTATCCTGTTGGGCTTCATAAAGGCCATACAACTGACGGCCTTTATGGAAAATATCGGTTTCCGGGGAGTTCAGGTACTTCGGCAGGGCATCGCCCAGCACACGTCCACCAAAACCAATGACCCGACCACGTTTATCACGAATGGGGAACATCACCCGTTCGCGGAAGCGATCGTAACTGCGTCCTTGATCGTTGGTGACCAACATTCCCGCGTCGATCAGCGATTTGCGATTCTCGGGATTGCCGCCAAACCGTTTCAGGACGTTGTCCCAACCGGGGGGCGCAAAACCAATGGCAAAACGGGTGATAACGTCGCTACTTAATCCTCGCTTTTCCAGGTACTGGCGCGCAGGGGTAGCGGCGGGTTGCATCAAAGACTGTTGATAAAAAGTGTTCAGGCCGTCCATCAATTGATAAAGACTTTGCCGTTGATGGCGCTCTATCTGACTGGGGCCACTGCCTGCTTCATAGGGCACTTCTAAGTTGTGCATTGCGGCCAGTTCTTCGACGGTTTCCACGAACTCGAGCTTGTCGTAGTTCATGAGAAAGTCGACGGCGTTGCCGTGTGCACCACACCCAAAGCAGTGATAAAACTGTTTTTCACCGTTTACGGTGAAAGAGGGGGTTTTTTCGTTATGGAACGGACAGCACGCGTGATAATTTTTGCCCTGCTTTTTCAGCTTTACCCGCGCGTCGATGAGATCGACAATGTCGGTTCTTGCCAGCAGGTCATTAATGAATACGCGAGGAATTCGTCCAGCCATATGCCCCTGTTTTTTTGATGACTCATATACACAAAATCATTCAGGATGCATCAAGGCGGCAAGGGAGCGAATCCTCAGGAGCGTACATTAGTACGTGACTGGGGTGAGCGACTGCAGCCAACACAGAGGCAGCTTGAATGATGACGTGTATAAACGAAAATAAGCCGCGCATTCCTTCCGGAAGCACGGCCTTACAACTACAACTCAGTCTGAATTGAGAGCGTTGGCTCTCAATGGATTAGTACAGACGAGTACGGCGTGCGTTTTCGCGAGCCAGTTTCTTCGCGTGACGTTTCACAGCAGAAGCTTTAGCGCGCTTACGTTCGGTAGTCGGTTTTTCATAGAACTCACGACGACGAACTTCCGCCAGAACACCTGCTTTTTCGCATGAACGCTTGAAGCGACGCAGTGCTACGTCGAACGGCTCGTTTTCACGTACTTTAATTACCGGCATGTAACTCTCACCTTTAATAAATTCGGTTTGCCGCTGGCATCAACGCCAGCTTATTTCAAAATGGTGCGGAATTTTACTGCAATTGCTGCTGCTTTGTAAAGCACCGACGCGATTTTGAAAGGGACTTTTATAAGGACAAGGAGTATACACGAGCGGAACTCCTGGGGCGAACAAAGTTTTACATCAACCCGCATTGGTCCTACACTGCGCGGTAATAGAGCGAGGTAAAACAAGTCATGCGTGTATTGGGCATTGAAACATCCTGCGATGAAACCGGCATCGCCATTTACGACGATGAAAAAGGTCTTTTAGCCAACCAATTGTATAGTCAGGTGAAATTACATGCTGACTACGGCGGCGTGGTGCCAGAACTGGCTTCGCGCGATCATGTGCGTAAAACCGTACCGCTGATCCAGGCCGCGCTGAAAGAGGCGGGACTGACAGCCAAAGAGATTGACGCGGTAGCTTATACCGCAGGTCCTGGCCTGGTTGGTGCGCTGTTGGTCGGCGCAACCGTGGGGCGTTCGCTGGCATTTGCCTGGGGCGTTCCGGCAATTCCTGTACACCACATGGAAGGCCATCTGTTAGCCCCAATGCTGGAAGAAAATCCGCCTGCATTCCCGTTTGTCGCGCTGCTGGTTTCCGGCGGTCATACGCAGCTGATTAGTGTCACCGGAATTGGCCAGTATGAACTGCTGGGCGAATCGATTGATGATGCGGCAGGTGAAGCATTCGATAAAACAGCCAAGCTGCTGGGGCTGGATTATCCTGGTGGTCCAATGCTGTCAAAACTGGCATCACAGGGCGTCGAAAAGCGTTTTGTCTTCCCGCGTCCAATGACTGACCGCCCGGGACTGGATTTCAGCTTCTCTGGTCTGAAAACGTTTGCTGCGAATACCATTCGTAATAACGAAAATGACGATCAGACTCGCGCAGATATCGCCCGAGCCTTTGAAGATGCGGTAGTCGATACGCTGATGATCAAGTGCAAGCGCGCACTGGATCAAACCGGTTTTAAACGTCTGGTGATGGCGGGAGGCGTCAGTGCGAACCGTACGCTGCGTGCAAAGCTGGCCGAGATGATGCAAAAACGCCGTGGTGAAGTGTTCTATGCGCGTCCGGAATTTTGCACTGACAACGGGGCAATGATCGCCTATGCCGGCATGGTGCGTTTTAAAGCTGGCGCGACGGCCGATCTTGGCGTGACGGTACGTCCACGCTGGCCGCTGGCGGAATTACCGGCGGCATAAGCTCACAATATCGTAGGCCCGGGAAGCGCAGTGCCACCGGGCAATACGCTACATCCGCAGCATCCCCTTCTCTTCCAGAAACGCGATAATGGTTTCCAGACCCTCTCCGGATTTTAAGTTGCTGAATGTCCATGGCCGCTCGCCGCGCATGCGCAGGGTATCGCGTTCCATGACCTCCAGCGAGGCACCGACGTAGGGTGCCAGATCGGTTTTGTTGATCACCAGAAAATCTGATTTTGTGATCCCAGGGCCACCTTTGCGCGGGATCTTTTCGCCCTCGGCAACGTCGATCACGTAGATCGTCAGGTCGGCCAGTTCCGGACTAAAGGTGGCGCTCAGGTTATCGCCGCCACTTTCCACGAAGATCAGATCCAGATTGCCGAATTTGTCGCTCAGCGCTTCTACTGCCGCCAGGTTCATTGACGCATCTTCACGGATTGCGGTATGTGGGCAGCCGCCGGTTTCCACGCCGACAATCCGTTCAGGCTCCAGTGCGCCAGCCTCGGTGAGAATGCGCTGATCTTCTTTGGTGTAGATATCGTTGGTCACGACGGCAAGTTGCCAGGTGTTGCGCATGGCTTTGCATAATGCCTCCAGTAGCGCGGTTTTTCCGGAACCCACCGGGCCGCCTACGCCCACGCGCAGGGGGGGTTTGTGTGCACTCATGTTTTCTCCTCAGGAGCGGAATAGTCGGGAATATTGCGTTTCGTGCCGGGCAGAGGCGATGGCGGCCAGTGGCGTAGAGGAGCCGAGACAAATGTCAGGGCAAACCAGTGCCTGTGCCAGACCCTGTGCATAGCGATCGCAAAGCGAGATAATCAAGCGCTGCGCCGCCTGCTGACCAAAGGGGACCAGTTTGACGCCGGCCATCACCGCACTTTCAATCCAGCTGTAGCCGAAGCTTAACGCCAGCTCTGTCAGTGGGATTTTCCAGCGCACACCCAGCCAGGCCATGCCGCACAGCTGGCTTTCACTAAAGAGCGCGCGCCATTGCGGGGAACAACCGGGCTCCCAGTCGGTGACCAGGCGCGTAAAGGCTATGCCCCGGCTGCGTTCTTCATCCCGCAGTTCGCGGGTTTCCCGGCAGGCCAGCAGGTAAGCGGTCCAGCGGCGCGCGGCGGCGAGATCGTCCTGCTCACAGGCGCGATATAATCTCGCCAGCAGCGGCATGTCGACGGTAAAAAAGTTGTGCTCCATCTGCTGGATTTGCCAGTCAGAGAAGTCATCGACGCTTGTCACCCAGCCGATCTCGACCGCCCACTCCAGCCCCTGGGACCAGGTAAACGCTCCCACCGGTAAACTGCTGCTGGCAAGCTGCATCAGGCGCAGCTGTTGGGTGCTATGCATCAGTGCGCATGACCGTGATGATGGCCATGTGACTCGCTGGCATAAGCACCTGCTTCCGGTTCAAACGGCAACTGGGCGAACGTGACCTCGAGGTTGAACTGGCGCAGCATATCGTCCAGCACATGATCGTGGTGGTAGCGCAATTCAGCGGGCAGGATTTGCAGCGGAACGTGGCGGTTGCCGAGGTGATAACAGGCTTTAGCGAGCAGGAAAGGATCGGCGCAGCGCACGACAGAAACCGACTCCGGCGCGGCGATGACTTCGACGACTTCGCTGCCTTCGTCGTTGGTCAGCAGATCGCCGGCGCGCAACAGTAAACCTCGCGGTAGCATCAGCCCGGCTTCGCGGCCGTCGTTCAACGCGACTCTGGCGCGACTTTTTACCCGAACATCAATGGGTAGTGTGACGCTTGCGGTGACTGGGTGGGCGTGGTTAAGGCGTTGGGTCAGATAGATCATCATCACTCCTTAAAACAGGAAATAGCGTTGCGTCATCGGCAACACATCTGCCGGTTCGCTGGTGATAAGTTCGCCATCAATACGCACCTCGTAGGTTTGGGCATCGACGGTGATATTGGGCTGTAGGCTGTTGTGGATCATGTCGGCTTTTTTCACCGTCCGGCAGCCCTTAACGACAGCGATGGCACTTTGCAGATTGAGCTGTAGCGGGAGGTTTAGCGCATCAGCAGCCTGAGAGATAAATGTCAGACGACTGTGATGCCGCGCCGCGCCGAGCGCGCCAAACATCATGCGGTAATGCACCGGCTGCGGAGTCGGGATCGAGGCATTGATATCGCCCATCGGCGCACAGGCAATCATCCCGCCCTTAATGATCGTTGCCGGTTTTACACCAAAGAATGCCGGTGACCACAGCACCAGGTCAGCCAGTTTACCAACCTCAATGGAACCGACTTCGTGGGCGATACCGTGGGTCAGCGCCGGGTTGATGGTGTATTTGGCGATATAGCGTTTAACGCGTTGGTTATCGTTATCGCCGGTTTCTTCCGCCAGCGGACCGCGCTGTACCTTCATGCGGTGCGCCACTTGCCAGGTACGCAGGATCACTTCTCCCACGCGTCCCATGGCCTGAGAATCCGATGAGGTCAGGGAAAATGCGCCAATATCGTGCAGCACATCTTCGGCGGCGATCGTTTCCCGACGAATACGCGATTCGGCAAAAGCCACGTCCTCGGCGATATCCGGGTCGAGGTGGTGACAGACCATTAACATATCGAGGTGCTCGTCGATGGTGTTGACGGTGTAAGGCAGCGTTGGGTTGGTAGAAGAGGGCAGTATATTCGCGTGTGCGCAGGCGGTGATGATGTCCGGCGCATGGCCACCACCCGCCCCTTCGGTGTGGAAGGTATGAATAGTGCGATCGCCAATTGCTGCCAGCGTATCTTCGACGAAGCCAGACTCATTCAACGTGTCGCTGTGCAGCGCGACCTGAATGTCCATTTCATCAGCGACGGTCAGTGCGCAGTCGATAGCCGCCGGGGTGGCACCCCAGTCTTCGTGGATCTTAAGGCCAATCGCCCCTGCAGCGACTTGTTCGCGTAACGTGTCGGGATTCGAACCATTGCCCTTGCCCAGCAGACCGATATTGACCGGCAGCGCGTCAGCCGACTGGAGCATACGGGCGATATACCATGGGCCTGGCGTACAGGTGGTGGCATGGGTTCCTGCTGCCGGTCCCGTGCCACCGCCGATCATTGTCGTCACGCCAGAGACCAGTGCCTCTTGCGCCTGCTGCGGGCAGATCCAGTGAATATGGGTGTCCACACCGCCAGCGGTGACGATCTTACCTTCTCCGGCGATCGCTTCTGTGCCAACGCCGACAGGGATCGTGACGTCAGGTTGAATATCCGGGTTACCTGCTTTGCCAATGGCGAAGATCCTGCCGTTTTTGATGCCAATATCCGCTTTAACGATCCCCCAGTGATCGACGATCAGCGCGTTGGTTATCACCAGATCCACACACGCTTGCGCGCGCATTTGACCCTGCCCCATACCGTCGCGGATCACTTTTCCGCCGCCGAATTTGACCTCTTCTCCATAGGTGGTGAAGTCTTTTTCTACTTCGATCCACAATTCCGTATCTGCCAGCCGTACTTTATCGCCGGTTGTCGGGCCAAACATGTCAACGTAAGCTTGCCGGGACAGTTCATTCATTGTCTGCCTCCAGTGCACCCATGACTTCACCGCGAAAACCCACGATCCGCTGTGCACCGGCCACACGCACCAGTTCGACTTCCCGCTTTTGTCCGGGTTCGAAACGTACTGCGGTACCCGCAGCAATATTCAGGCGAAAACCACGTGCGGACTGACGGTTAAAATGTAGCGCCGGATTGACTTCGTAAAAGTGATAGTGCGATCCCACCTGGATGGGGCGGTCGCCATGATTTTCCACCACGATCGTGCGGGTTGTCCGGCCCGAATTGATCGCGATAGTTCCCGTTGAGATCTGATATTCACCAGGGATCATTGCTGCTCCTTAAACGATCGGGGTATGGACGGTGACCAGCTTAGAACCGTCCGGAAACGTGGCTTCTACCTGAATATCCGGGATCATCTCCGGAACGCCTTCCATCACTTGATCGCGGGTGAGAACGTGGCGACCGTCTTCCATCAGTGAGGCAACAGTTTTGCCATCGCGCGCACCTTCCATAATAAAAGCGCTAATCAACGCCACTGATTCCGGGTAGTTCAGCTTTAGCCCGCGGGCCAGGCGCCGCTCCGCCACCAACGCAGCGGTAAACAACAACAGCTTGTCTTTTTCTCGGGGGGTCAGTTCCATAATGGCTCTCTTAGGTTTGCCAGATTCGCGGGAGTACGGGAGATTTCTGCATAAGCAGTGGGCGTAGGAATTGCCAGATATCGCGCATCACGCGCTGAACGACCAGGTTGTCATCTGCCAGAAAACGTAGCGTAAGCAACGCGTCGTTAAGCGTGGCTCCGGCGTAATTTCCCAGTGGTGTAAGCCGTTCGCGTACACCTTCCAGCATATTTTCGTTCGCCGGGTAGCACAGCAGTGTGCCGACCCAGGGATGCCGGGCAATGCTGCTCAAGTCTCCACCTTGCAACTTCAGGCGTTCTACCAGGAGCGGTTGTCCGTCCCGCCATACTTCCAGACGGTTCTGCAGCGTGCCGTGACTGAACGTTTCCTGCAGTACCGGTCGTCCGAGACACAAGAGATCCCAGGCAAACAGATGACTTTCCTGTGTCAGGTGAAAGACTGACTGGAGAGTGGCATTGGCGCCGGGAAAGAGGATCGTGTCCTGCGGTAGCCACTCCAGTGTGGCGTGTGGGGCGAGGGTAAAATGCTGGCGTAGCTGCGCCTGCGGTCCACGGCTACGATAGAACTTGCCCGCACCGGGCATTGTTATTAAGGCATGGCTGTGTTCGTTGAGTGAAACGGAAATATGCAACTCGTCACCGCCGACAATGCCGCCGGGAGGATGAAGTAAATAGAGATGACAGACGTCGTTTTCCGGGTAAAACGGGCGCTGGACTGTTAACGGACCGTGATGACGCGACGAGGCAAGCACCGTTTTGTGTGTGGTGCGGGTAAACTGCAAATCCAGTTCGGCCTGCCAGCCCCGTGTATGTGTCTCGTGCGCAACGGTATCCAGAGCGTTTCCCTTATCGGCATGAGGGTATTTGTATACAAAAAAGTATGCCTCAGCACAGTGGGAAAAGGGTCATATGAGAAGCTTATGGAAAAAGGGGCGGCAATACGCCGCCCCAGTGGGGTTTACAGTAAAACGAGGGGCATCCAGACCAGGCCGGTTATCACCAGCAGCACGAGGAAGATCAGGCCAAAAATGGCACCTAATCGCCAGTAATCTACCGTTGGCAAATAGCCGCTACCGTAGTAGATAGGGCTTGGGCCGGTTGCATAGGGGGTCAGAATGCTGCCCAGACCAATCGCCGCACCCACCATCAGGCAGAAGACTGGCAGTGGGATAGCGGGCATCGCCAGAGCGGCGGCAATCATCATCGGCGCCAGTGCCGAGGTGTATGCCGTGGCGCTGGCAAAGAAGTAGCGCAGCAGATAAAACACCACGATCAGTGCCACCATCACCATCATTGGCGAGTAACCGCTTAGCCCGTTTGCCAGCAGCTTGCCAAACCAGGTGATAAAGCCGGTGTTATTGAGTCCAGTGGCGAGCGTTATCAGTGAGGCCAGCCAGAAAAAGACGTTCCACGCGGCTTTATTACTGACGATGTCATCCCAACTGATGATGCGCAGCACCAGCATTAGTGCCACCACGCTGTAACCGACCATCGCGGCATCGATATAGTCACCGCCGAAGATCCACAGCACCAGCGCGCCAACCATCAGCACCAGCATCTTTTTCTCACGCGCGCACAGCGGTCCCATTGCTTTTAGCTCGGTGTCTGCCCAGCGTGGTACCTGATCGCCGGATTTCAGTACCGGCGGGTACAACACGTATGCCAGCCAGGGCACGATCAACACCAGCGAAATACTCAGCGGCAGCATCCCAAAGAACCAGTCTCCCCAGCTTAGCGCCGTGTGAGATGCACCTTTCATCAGACCGATTAGCAGCAGGTTTGGTGCCATCGCCGTTAAGAAAATAGCGCTGGTAACGCAATCAGCGACAATCCCCATCCACATAATGTAAGAGCCGATGGAGCGGACGCTGGGATCATTGGGCTGTGAGTTATACAGCGGCGGCAGGTTGCGGATGATCGGGTAGATAATCCCGGCGCCACGCGCAGAGTTGGAGGGCGTGACAGGAGCAAGGATCAGTTCAGAGAACATCACCGCGTAGCCGAGAAACAACGTACGGTGCCCCATCTTTTTCACCAACATCAGCGCGATACGTCGACCAAGTCCGGTTTTCTCATAGCCGGTGCCAAACATAAAAGCAGCGAAGATCAGCCAGATAACCGAGTTAGAAAAACCCGATACCGCCCATGACAGCGATTTGGCGGTAAATTTAAAACCGTCCTGCGCGAGTTGTTCAGGGCTAAACAGGATCCACGGCGACAGTACAGCGATAATCGAAATACCTATCATCGCGACGACCGCACCCGGAACAGGTTCCAGAATGAGCCCTACAATCACGCCGGTAAAGACGGCAAAATAGAGCCAGGTGTGGCTCTCAAGACCGGTGGGAACGGGCAGAACAGCAATAATGGCGATAACCACCAGCGGAGCCAGGTATCGCCACCAACCAGCTAAAGGTGCCATTGTTGTATCCCTGCGAAAGGGGGAGGAGCACAGCGCCCCTCCGGGTGGGTTATTTGATGTAGTGCACGTGCTCGCAGATTTCTTCCACGATCGGATCCCGGCGTTCAGCGAACAACTTTTTGTTTTCAGCGATCAGGTTATTGCCGTGGGTGTCGATGGAGACAATCAGCGGGCCGAACTCTTTTACCCGGCATACCCACAGAGATTCCGGCATACCCAACTCCGTCCAGTGCACTTCTTCGATCTCTTCAACCTGGGTTGCCGCGACGACTGCACAGCCTGCCGGGAAGATCACGTGCAGCGCTTTGAATTGTTTGCAGCCTTCTTCCGTCAACGGCCCCATACCGCCTTTACCGACCACCAGTTTCACACCTGTTTGCTCAATGAACTCTTTCTCAAAGGCTTCCATACGCATGCTGGTGGTTGGGCCAACGGAAACCATCTCCCATTTTTCACCGTTCTTACGTACGATTGGACCTGCGTGGAAAATGGCTTTGCCGCTCAGGTCATACGGTATCGGGCGCTTAAGTTCGATCAGGCGGCGGTGGCACACGTCGCGACAAGTCACCAGCGTACCGGTCAGGTAAATCACATCGCCAACGCGGATGTCTTCCAGATCTTCGGCTTTGATCGGGGTTGTCAGGATCTTTTTCATAACGCGCTCCGGGTGTGAGACAGATTTTCGAAGGAGAGGTCAGCATGAACCAGCAGCGTGCCGCGACGGTGCGCCCAGCAGCCTGTAGAGACGGCGACGCCGATAGTGGAGGGATGGCGTGCGGCAGATTCGATATGTACGCCCATTACGGAGCTATTCCCGGTCAACCCTTGCGGGCCAATGCCCAGACGGTTAAGCCCCTCTTCCAGGCGCAGTTCCAGTTCAGCCGCTTTCGGGTTCGGGTGACGTGACCCGATAGGACGCAGTACCGCTTTTCGTGACAGCACGGCCGCGGTTTCTACCGAGGTAGCAATACCGACACCGACCAGTACCGGCGGGCAGGCGTTGACCGCCAGCGTTGAGATATTTTCGAAGACAAATTTCACTACGCCTTCGTAGCCTTCAGAAGGCATTAACACTTTGGAACGTCCCGGTAGCGTACAGCCACCGCCCGCCATGTAGACTTCGATTTCTGCATCGTCGCCGTCAGGGATGATATCCCAGGTGACCCATGGCACACCGGTGCCGGTATTTTTACCGGTATTCACTTCGTCAAAAATCTCGACCGCGTTATGACGTAGCGGCGCTTTGACGGTCGCGTCTTCAACGGCTTGTTTCAAAATGCTTTGCAGTTCGCCCAGCAGCGGAAAGCGGGAGCCGACCTTGACAAAGAACATGATTTCGCCGGTGTCCTGACAGGCCGGGCGATTCAGGTCGATAGCCTTCTGCATGTTGTCAAACATGGTGTGGTAAATGATTTTACCCATTGGTGACGTTTCACCTTCGCGTAGCTGTTTTAATTTATCTACGACGTCATCGGGCATGCGGGTAGAAATCATGGCGGTAAAATTCGCGACAATGTTAGTCAGCGTGTTTATCGCATTTTGGTTATTTTGTTCGCTCATTATGCTAACTCCAGTTCTTTTATTTATCTGGAAATAAATTCTCCGGCACAAACTACCACTAAAAATGTGGCTTTATATTATTTGCCACTGTGAATATCCAATTAACAGTTCGTGAATGATGTCCAGATAAGGCAATAAAAATTGCGCAAGGGCAGGGTTTAATTCGTATCAGAGAATTACACTGCGGTTAACAACATCACGGATATACTGAACATGCTGAACACTTATCCCCTGGCGAAAGACCTGCAGGTGCTGGTTGAGATTGTTCATAGTGGCAGCTTTAGCGCAGCCGCCGCGACGCTTGGACAAACGCCTGCGTTTGTGACAAAACGCATTCAGATCCTCGAATCTACGCTGAGCACGACACTGCTTAGCCGCTCTGCACGCGGCGTGGTATTAACGGAAAGCGGGCAACGTTGTTATGAACATGCGCTGGAGATCCTTGCCCGTTATCAGCATCTGGTGGATGATGTCACACAAATCAAAACGCGTCCGGAAGGGATGATTCGTATCGGCTGTAGCTTTGGGTTTGGGCGGAGTTATATTGCTCCTGCTATTACTGAATTGATGCACAGCTATCCTGAATTACAGGTGCATTTTGAGCTTTACGATCGGCAAATTGATTTAGCTCAGGATAATATCGATCTGGATATTCGGATTAATGATGACATTCCTGATTATTATATTGCGCATTTGTTAACGAAAAACAAAAGAATATTGTGTGCCGCACCGATATATTTACAAAAATATGGCCTGCCGATGACGTTACAGGAATTAAGCCATCACGATTGCCTGGTAACGAAAGAGCGCGATATGACCCACGGGGTATGGGAGCTCGACAATGGTCAGGAGAAAAAAACGGTTAAGGTAGCAGGGCACCTCTCGTCCAACAGCGGTGAGATAGTGCTGCAGTGGGCGCTGCAAGGAAAGGGGATTATGTTACGCTCCGAATGGGATGTGCAGCCGTTTCTGCGCAGCGGCGAGCTGGTTCGCGTACTGCCAGACTACGCGCAGAGCGCCAACATTTGGGCGGTTTATAAGGAGCCGCTGTATCGCAGCGTTAAGTTACGTGTGTGCGTGGAGTTTCTGGCAACGTGGTGTCAGCACAGATTGGGGAAGCCTGTTGAGGGGTATCAGATTCCACAAGCCGGATAAGACGCGCTAACGTCGCCATCCGGCAAGAAAATCACTCAGGGTCTTTTTCGCGCTTTTTCTTTAGCTTGGTCCAGATTTTTGTCTCCTGACGACGCCACAGACGCTGGATGTTGTCATGGTGACGCAGCAGAATTAAGCATGACAGCATGGAGACCGGGAAGGTGAACTGAGGGTTGAACCACCAGACGTAGAACGGCGCAATCAGCGCGCTGACGATAGCGCCTAATGATGAATAGCCGCTCAGCAGGACGGTTAGCAGCCAGGTACCGGCCATTACGCCAGTAAGATCCCAGCCAATCGGCGCAATCGCGCCAAAGGCGGTGGCTACGCCTTTTCCACCTTTAAAACCGAAAAATATCGGCCAAATATGCCCCAGGCAGGCTGCGATAGCGATCAATCCCAACCAGAAGGGACTGACGCCTAGCGCGTATGCCCCCCAGACGGGTAACATACCTTTCAGGACGTCGAAAATCAGCACGGCGACGGCGGCGCCTTTGCCTCCAATTCGCAGCACGTTTGTCGCGCCCGGATTCCCAGAGCCGCTTGCACGCGGGTCCGGCAATCCAGCGAGGCGGCATACCAGAATGGCACTGGAAATTGAGCCGCAGAGGTACGCGAAGATGATCATTCCAGGCGCGATTGCACTCATAAGCTGTTCCGTTTTGAAAATGTCGTGTAAAACGCTACTTCTGTGGATAATACGCATATTTCGCCGGAAGTGGTATCCGGGTTAGCCAAAAAGCAGGCAGGTCGTGATGGATATTGTATTTATAGAGCAACTTTCAGTAATCACCACTATCGGTGTTTATGACTGGGAACAAACTATCGAACAAAAACTGGTGTTCGATATCGAAATGGCATGGGATAACCGTAAATCTGCCAAAAGTGATGATGTCGCTGATTGCCTGAGCTATGCTGATATTGCTCAAACCGTTGTTAATCATGTGGAAGGTGGGCGTTTTGCTCTGGTAGAACGTGTGGCGGAAGAGGTGGCAGATCTCCTGCTTAGCCGCTTTAATTCCCCGTGGGTACGTATCAAGCTCAGCAAGCCTGGGGCGGTAGCCCGGGCGGCAAACGTCGGCGTTATCATCGAGCGTGGCAATAATCTGAAAGAAAATAATTAACTTAATAATATCTAAACCAAACAGGTATAAAAGAGTCCTGACGTCGGCTCTTTTTTGCCGTGCTTTTTCTCTTTCGTTAGGGGTTTATTGATGAGTGATATGCACTCGCTGCTGGTAGCGGCAATTTTGGGTGTGGTCGAAGGGCTGACGGAGTTCCTACCCGTTTCCAGTACCGGCCATATGATAATTGTTGGCCACCTGTTAGGTTTTGAGGGCGATACCGCAAAAACGTTTGAAGTCGTGATCCAACTGGGTTCCATTCTGGCGGTCGTGGTGATGTTCTGGCGACGTCTGTTTGGTTTAATTGGCATTCACTTTGGTAAGACCCCGCATGAAGGAACCGGGAAGGGACGGCTGACGCTGGGGCATATCCTGTTAGGGATGATCCCGGCGGTGGTACTGGGATTGATTTTTCACGATACCATCAAATCACTGTTTAACCCGGTCAACGTGATGTATGCGCTGGTGGTGGGGGGCGTGCTGCTGATTGCCGCAGAATGCCTGAAACCAAAAGAGCCGCGTGCGCCGGGTCTGGATGATATGACTTACCGCCAGGCGTTTATGATTGGCTGCTTCCAGTGTCTGGCGTTGTGGCCGGGTTTTTCCCGCTCCGGGGCGACCATTTCCGGCGGTATGCTGATGGGGGTGAGCCGCTATGCGGCATCTGAATTCTCATTCCTGCTGGCGGTACCGATGATGATGGGCGCGACGGCGCTGGATCTCTACAAAAGCTGGTCGTTCCTGACCGCATCAGATATTCCGATGTTTGCTGTCGGCTTCGTGACGGCATTTGTTGTGGCGCTGGTGGCGATCAAAACTTTCCTGCAATTGATTAAACGGATCTCGTTTATTCCCTTTGCGATTTACCGCTTTATTGTTGCTGCCGCGGTTTACGTCGTGTTCTTCTGATTACTTACTGTGGTGCCGGATGGCGGCGTTCCGCCTTATCCGGCAACGCATTGTCTACACTTTCGGGCAACGCTGCTCCTTCCAACTGGCCACTGCTGCAATGCGACGTCGGGTCAGTTCCTCGCGAATTGCCGATCCTTTAAAACCAGCCTCGACAACCTCTTTTGTGGGTACCGCTTGTGCAACCAGCCAGGCTTCGCGCAGCAATCTGCCCTGCGGATAATCTGCTGCTTCGAAACCCGTTCGACCACGTACGTCGGCCTCGCTGGTCAGGGCGATTTGTTCCACACGTTGTGGTTTACGCCAGGCGTCAATGGAATCAAACAGCTTCACGATGGTTTTGGGCTGCAGAATCGGGAAGGTATGAATCAGATCGTGAAATTCGGCTACCAGTTTGGCTAAGTCGCGGATGTCATTAGGCACGCGCATGCGTTGGCACAGTTGTTCTACCAGCTTAACGCCTGCCGGGCCGTGACCATGGTGGCGCGGCCAGAGTGTTTTGGGTGTCAATGCCTTACCGAGATCGTGGCACAGCGTGGCGAAACGCACGTCGACCTCCGGGCTTAACATGGCCGCCATCGACAGCGTCATCAGCGTGTGAATGCCGGTGTCGATTTCCGGATGCCATTGTGCGGGGGCTGGAACGCCAAACAGGGCATCTACTTCCGGGAACAGCACGCACAGGGCATCGCAATCGCGCAGGACCTGGAAAAATACCTGCGGATTACGGGTGGTTAAGGCGCTTTCTGTCTCTTTCCACACGCGTTCTGGCGTCAGGTGTTCCAGCTCTCCAGCGGCGGCCATGTTGCGCATCAGCATCATGGTTTCATCAGCAACACGAAAGCCAAGGTGTGCATAGCGGGCAGCAAAACGCGCCACGCGCAGGACGCGCAGCGGATCTTCACTAAAAGCAGGGGATACATGACGCAACAAACGATTTTCCAGATCGCCACGACCGTTATACGGATCGATAATCTCTCCGTCGTCGTCACGGGCCAACGCGTTGATCGTCAGATCCCGGCGCTGTAGATCGGCTTCCAGCGAAACGTCCGGCGCGGCATAACAGGTGAATCCAGTGTAACCTGAGCCCGATTTTCGTTCGGTGCGCGCCAGCGCATACTCTTCCCGGGTGCGAGGGTGGAGAAACACGGGGAAATCGCGACCGACCTGCTGATAGCCCGCGTCAAGCATCTCCTGCGGCGTGGCGCCGACAACGACCCAATCTTTATCTTTAATCGGTAGCCCTAATAACGCATCCCGAACAGCACCACCGACCAGATAAATCTTCACGCCACATTCCTTTTGAAAAAATTATCCCTTAATCATATGTCAGTGTGGCGGAGAAGGCGATTCAGTTCATCCAGCGATCTTTGCGTTTACGGCTTGGGAGCATATGCGGAAGAACCAGGCCGAGCAGCAGACCGAGTCCCAGCACGCCGCCGCCATACATGAACCATTGCATGATGATAGTACGTTGCTTGTCATCAAGCTGCAGGTTAGCGGCGCTGACTTTCTTTTGCGCCACAATAAGCTCGTTCTTCAGCTTCTGGTTTTCTTCCTTCAACCCGTCGATCACGCTGTCGCTTTGCGATACTTTTTGCTGCATATCGGCGGTGCGTTGATTCCAGGTGGTATCGATATTATTGAGCTTATCGGTCAGTGTCTTAACCTGGTTTTCCAGGTCGGGTACACGGGTACGCAGGCTTGGCGTACTGTTCAGCTCTTTAAGTGGGATCCACGCGGTACGTCCAGTGCTGTCTTTCACCTGGGCGTAGTTGGTGTTGGCGTCAGTCTGTAAAAGCGTTACTTCCTCGCCGGCGTTAACCGTGCCCACGAGGCGATAATTATCTCCCGGACCGCTGCGGACCCAGGTATTCAGTTCATCAGAGACATAGCGCTTCTCTTCGGCATGAGAGACTGCAGTGGCGCTAAGTGCGAGTAAAGTTAATCCAATCAGGCGTAATTTTGGCATCAGGCTGTCGTTATTGTCATAGAAAAGTGGAACGATAGTAGTGGCATCAGTGTCTCTACGCAAAGCATTCGACATCAATCGGAATCATCTGTGTCCTTTTTGCCACCACTCGAAACTTTTACGCCCGTCAAATTGCTCGTTGCATGGCAATTTGGCGCAAAATACTATCTACTGACAATCAAGAATGCACTTAGTTCGCAGTCTGTTTACTCAACTGTGACATAACCCATAAGTACAAGAACATGGCCCAGGAAATCGAATTAAAGTTTATCGTCAATAGTGATGCTGTAGATGCGCTACGTGAACGTCTGAATACATTGGGGGGAGAGCATCACGCCCCCAGCCAGTTGCTGAATATTTACTACGAAACCCCGGATGCCTGGTTGCGAGGCCATGATATGGGGCTGCGTATTCGCGGTGAGAACGGTCGTTATGAAATGACCATGAAAATTGCCGGACGGGTAACGGGCGGTCTGCATCAACGACCAGAATATAATGTCGCCTTGAGCGCGCCGGAACTGGATCTCACCCAGTTTCCTGCTGAGGTTTGGCCCAATGGTGAACAGCCAGCCGATCTTGCCTCTCAGGTGCAACCGTTGTTCAGCACCGATTTTTACCGCGAGAAATGGTTGGTTGATGTCGACGGCAGCCGGATTGAAATCGCTCTCGATCTGGGGGAAGTGAAGGCCAGCGAGTGTGCAGAACCCATCTGCGAGCTTGAACTTGAGTTGTTGAGCGGCGATACCCGTGCGGTACTGAAGCTGGCAAGTCAGCTGGTGTCACAAACCGGTTTACGCCTGGGCAGTCTGAGCAAGGCGGCTCGTGGTTATCATCTGGCACAGGGGAACGCGCCGCGTGAAATCAAACAGACGGGCATTCTGAAAGTCCCTGCGAAAGCGAGCATTGAGCAAGGACTGGAAGCGGCGCTGGAACTGGCATTGTCGCAATGGCAGTATCACGAAGAGTTGTGGGTACGTGGTGTTAAAGGGGCGAAAGCCGGCGTGTTGGCTGCAATAGGGTTGGTTCGCCACGTCCTGATGCTCTTTGGTGGTAATGTTCCGCGTAAAGCGAGCGCTCACTTACGTGATTTGCTGACGCAGTCGGAAGCGACAATTGCTGCGGATGTTTCTGCCGTTTCGGCAGTTTATAGTACGCAAACGGCTATGGCTAAACTGGCACTTACCGAATGGCTGGTAACCAAAGGGTGGCAAACGTTCCTGGATGCGAAGGCGCAGGGAAAAATTACCGACTCCTTTAAGCGTTTTTCTGACACCCATCTTTCACGTCATGCCGCTGAACTGAAAACGGCTTTTGCTCAACCGCTGGGCGATCAGTACACTGATCAACTCCCTCGTCTGACGCGAAATATTGATAGCATTCTGATGCTGGCTGGATACTACGATGAGAATGTCGCATCGGAATGGATTGCCAACTGGCAGGGGCTGCGTCATGCCATCGAAACCCGCCAACATATTGAAATTGAACACTTCCGTAACGAAGCGATCTCTCAGGAACCATTCTGGCTACACAGCGGTAAACGATAATCAGGACCGAGGCCAGGATGCCTGATGGCGCTGCGCTTATCAGGCCTACGCGATGGGTGTAGGTGTCATGTAGGCCGGGTAAAGCGAAACGCCGCCATCCGGCACTATTCAAAGGATAACCCGTAGATGAAGCAGCTCTCTTCACCGTTACAGCAGTACTGGCCGACCGTTGTTGAGCGGCTGCCAGCAGCAATATCTGAGTCTTCACTTAGTGTGCAAGCGAAGTCAGTGCTTACATTCAGTGATTTTGTTCGCGACAGTGTGATTGCCCATCCTGAGTGGCTGGTGGAACTGGAAAGTGCCGCGCCACTGGCTGATGAATGGCAACACTATGTCACCTGGTTACAGCAAGCGTTGAACGACGTCAGTGATGAAGCGACGTTGATGCGTGAACTTCGCCTGTTCCGCCGTCGCATTATGGTGCGCATTGCCTGGGCGCAGACGCTGTCGCTGGTGGCTGAAGAGAGTATTTTGCAACAGCTAAGTCACCTGGCGGAGACGCTGATCATTGCCGCACGTGATTGGCTGTATGACGCCTGTTGCCGTGAGTGGGGAACGCCCTGTAATCAGGATGGCACCCCACAACCGCTGCTGATTTTAGGGATGGGGAAACTCGGTGGCGGCGAGCTGAATTTTTCTTCCGATATCGATCTGATTTTCGCGTGGCCGGAACATGGCTCGACGCAGGGCGGGCGGCGTGAGCTGGATAACGCGCAGTTCTTTACCCGTATGGGGCAGCGGCTCATCAAGGTGTTGGATCAGCCAACAATGGATGGGTTTGTTTATCGGGTAGACATGCGCTTACGTCCGTTTGGCGACAGCGGTCCGTTGGTGCTGAGCTTCTCCGCGCTGGAGGATTATTACCAGGAGCAAGGGCGCGACTGGGAACGCTATGCAATGGTAAAAGCACGTATTATGGGCGATGTCGACGGTACTTATGTCAGCGAGCTTCGCGCCATGCTACGACCGTTTGTCTTCCGTCGCTACATCGATTTCAGTGTGATCCAGTCCTTGCGTAACATGAAAGGAATGATTGCCCGTGAAGTTCGCCGTCGCGGTCTGAAGGACAACATTAAGCTAGGTGCGGGCGGTATTCGTGAAATTGAATTTATCGTTCAGGTATTCCAACTGATCCGCGGCGGGCGTGAGCCTTCTCTGCAATCCCGTTCGCTTTTACCGACACTAAGCGCCATCAATGCGCTGCATTTGCTGTCTGATACCGATACGGAACAACTGCGGACGGCCTATCTCTATTTACGCCGCCTGGAAAATCTGCTGCAGAGTATCAATGACGAACAGACCCAAACGCTGCCGGGCGATGAGCTGAACCGGGCAAGACTGGCGTGGGGGATGCGTGTCAATGACTGGCAGCAACTGACCGATGTGCTGGCGGCACATATGAGTAATGTGCGTCGGGTGTTTAATGAGTTGATTGGCGATGACGACAGCGAAACCCAGGAAGAGTCGCTGTCGGAACAGTGGCGCGAGCTGTGGCAGGATGCGTTGCAGGAAGATGATACTACGCCAGTGCTGATGCATCTGGCGGATGATGATCGCCGCCGTGTGCTGACGCTGATCGCCGATTTCCGCAAAGAGCTGGATAAGCGCACGATAGGCCCGCGGGGGCGTCAGGTGCTGGATCATTTGATGCCGCATCTGCTGAGCGATGTCTGTTCCCGCGATGATGCTTCCGTGCCGCTGTCGCGTATTACTCCGCTGCTGGTGGGTATTGTCACTCGCACGACTTATCTGGAACTGCTGAGCGAATTCCCAGGGGCGCTTAAACACCTGATTTCGCTGTGCGCTGCTTCACCCATGGTGGCCAGCCAACTGGCACGCTATCCGCTGTTGCTCGATGAACTGCTGGATCCTAACACGTTGTACCAACCCACGGCGACTGACGCCTATCGCGATGAGCTACGTCAGTATTTGCTGCGGGTACCGGAAGATGATGAAGAGCAGCAACTGGAAGCCCTGCGTCAGTTTAAGCAAACGCAGTTGCTGCGTATTGCGGCGGCTGATATCGCCGGGACGCTGCCCGTCATGAAGGTAAGCGATCACTTAACCTGGCTGGCGGAAGCCATTATTGATGCCGTAGTTCAGCAGGCGTGGACGCAAATGGTCGCCCGCTACGGGCAACCAACGCATCTTGGCGATCGTGAAGGCCGTGGTTTTGCCGTTGTTGGCTACGGCAAACTGGGCGGTTGGGAGCTGGGTTATAGCTCCGATCTCGACTTGATCTTCCTGCATGATTGCCCGATGGATGTGATGACGGACGGCGAACGTGAGATTGACGGGCGGCAGTTCTATCTGCGCCTGTCGCAGCGCATTATGCATCTTTTCAGTACCCGCACCTCATCTGGTATTTTGTATGAAGTGGATGCACGGCTGCGTCCGTCCGGTGCGGCGGGAATGCTGGTGACCTCAACAGAAGCTTTCGCTGACTACCAACGTAACGAAGCCTGGACGTGGGAGCATCAGGCGCTGGTGCGGGCTCGTGTGGTGTACGGCGACCCGCAACTAACCTCTCAGTTTGATAGGGTGCGGCGCGATATCATGACGCTCGCCCGTGATGGAAAAACGTTGCAGACAGACGTGCGTGAAATGCGTGAGAAAATGCGCAGCCATTTAGGCAATAAACATCGCGATCGTTTTGATATCAAAGCAGATGAAGGTGGTATCACCGACATTGAGTTTATTACGCAATACCTGGTGCTGCGCTATGCCCATGAAAAACCCAGGCTGACGCGCTGGTCGGATAACGTGCGCATTCTGGAATTACTGGCGCAAAACGACATTATGGATGAACAGGAAGCGCTGGCGCTTACCCGCGCTTACACAACGCTGCGCGATGAACTTCACCATCTTGCCCTGCAGGAACTTCCGGGCCATGTCGCGCCGGAGTGCTTCAGTGCTGAACGTACGCTGGTGCGTGACAGCTGGCAGAAGTGGCTGGTTGCCGAGTGAAGTATGCTATTATCGCGCGCAAATTTTAAGACCCTCAGAGAATCTCTCAGGAGACAGGAATGAAAGTAACGCTGCCAGAGTTTGAACGTGCAGGAGTCATGGTTGTCGGTGATGTGATGCTGGATCGCTACTGGTACGGCCCTACCAGCCGTATCTCCCCAGAAGCGCCGGTCCCGGTGGTAAAAGTGGATACCATTGAAGAACGTCCCGGTGGCGCAGCAAACGTGGCGATGAACATTGCCTCCCTGGGAGCGAATTCGCGTCTGGTGGGGCTGACTGGCATTGACGATGCGGCGCGTGCACTCAGTAAAACACTGGCGGATGTAAACGTAAAATGTGACTTCGTTTCCGTGCCGACGCATCCGACGATAACCAAGCTGCGCGTGCTTTCCCGCAACCAGCAGTTGATTCGCCTGGACTTCGAGGAAGGCTTTGAAGGTGTGGATCCGCAGCCACTGCATGAGCGTATCAATCAGGCACTGGGCTCTATCGGTGCGCTGGTGCTGTCGGACTACGCCAAAGGTGCGCTGGCAAGCGTTCAGCAGATGATTGCACTGGCTCGTAAAGCTGGGGTTCCGGTACTTATCGATCCGAAAGGGACCGATTTTGAACGTTACCGCGGCGCGACACTGTTGACGCCGAATTTGTCCGAATTCGAAGCGGTCGCGGGTAAGTGCAAGAGCGAAGATGAACTGGTTGAACGCGGCATGAAGGTGATTGCTGATTTCGGGCTTTCTGCATTGTTAATCACGCGCTCCGAACAGGGAATGACGCTGCTGCAACCGGGCAAAGCGCCATTGCACATGCCGACGCAAGCGCAGGAAGTGTATGACGTGACCGGTGCGGGCGATACGGTTATCGGCGTGCTGGCAGCGACGCTTGCCGCGGGTAATTCGCTGGAAGAGGCGTGCTATTTTGCTAACGCGGCTGCGGGTGTCGTGGTCGGTAAGCTGGGGACGTCCACCGTTTCGCCTATTGAGCTGGAAAACGCCGTGCGCGGTCGGGCTGATACCGGCTTCGGCGTGATGAGTGAAGATGAGCTGAAGCAGGCTGTCGCCAGCGCCCGTAAACGTGGTGAGAAAGTGGTGATGACCAACGGTGTCTTTGACATCCTGCATGCGGGCCATGTCTCCTATCTGGCAAATGCGCGCAAGCTGGGTGACCGTCTGATCGTCGCGGTTAACAGCGATGCGTCCACCAAACGTCTGAAAGGCGAAACTCGCCCGGTTAATCCGCTTGAACAGCGCATGATCGTGCTGGGTGCGCTGGAGTCCGTCGACTGGGTCGTCTCTTTTGAAGAGGATACTCCGCAGCGTCTGATTGCCGGTGTTCTGCCGGATCTGCTGGTAAAAGGTGGTGACTATAAGCCGGAGCAGATTGCGGGCAGCGAAGAGGTATGGGCGAACGGCGGTGAAGTGCTGGTGCTGAACTTCGAAGACGGCTGCTCAACGACCAATATCATCAAAAAGATCCAGAAAGACAGCGATAAATCGTGAATGTTGGAGAGGCATCGAACATTTCGTTTCGGTGCGCATCTCGATGTTGACGCTGCTGTTTTTTCGACCTAAAGTAAAAGAATAAGGGTGAGAGGGGATTTCTCCCCCCTCTGATTGACTGTTAGTAAGTGGGGAAACTTATCAGTAACAGCACAACCAGTATGATGACGAGCTTCATCATAACCCTTTCCTTATTAAAGCCCCTTGCTGACAAGGCGATTGTTGGTGAGTGTCCATGCAGGCACAAGGGCTTTCTCATCTCGATTTTCTATTGCTGGATCGGCTACGCAAAAAGAGCTTTTCCTGGAAGGCTGAACGTAGAACTGTCCGTGAACGTAATCCAGTCGTTGAACTTCATTACTGGTTCAACGCTTATTCCCTCAAATTTCGTGGAAAAGTGTGAAGCAGGGCCCTTATTTTGCGCACATAATGTACAGAACAGCTTCGCGTATAGAGAAATACTGAAATCAGAAAAAGCATATGGCCTTAACAGATATTCAATAACTGGAGGGTATGCTCATGAACAGCAATATGTATTCACTGAACAATTTCGATTTCCTGGCCCGGAGTTTTGCCAGAATGCAGGCTGAGGGCCGACCCGTTGATATTCAGGCTGTAACTGGAAATATGGATGAGGAACATCGCAGCTGGTTTTGCAAACGCTATGTACTTTACTGCCAGCAGGCAACAGAGGCGAAAAAATTAGAACTGGAACACTAACACATTAACGGGCCTTGCGGCCCGTTGTCGTTTTTATACTTGTGGATCAACTGGCGGGATTGCGGGCGCAGGCTTCACTTCAGCCGTTTTCTCACGCGCTTCAAGCTCAGTCAGACGTTGCTCAAGCAGCGCCAGTTTTTCACGGGTACGCAGTAAAACCTGGGTTTGTACGTCAAACTCTTCGCGGCTTACCAGATCCAGACGCGTCAGCTGCGACTGCAGCGTTTGGCGAATTTTCTTCTCGACGTCTTCGCCAAACTCCCGGATCCCTTTCGGCATCGACTCGTGAACCTGACGAGCAATCTGCTCAATTTTTTTCGGGTCAATCATTATGGTTTCCCTGAACTGGTACGTGTTGCTGCCTATTGTAGTGCGAACTGCCCCAGGCATAAACCAGAATTGTGTGAAGCTAAGTCGAGTAAAGGCGTTGATGAAGGTAATCAATAGCGTTATAGTTAACCCGCTTATTCTCAGGGCGGGGCGAAATTCCCCACCGGCGGTAAATCAACGAATGTTGAAAGCCCGCGAGCGCTTTTTGTTACGGCAAAAAGGTCAGCAGATCCGGTGTAATTCCGGGGCCGACGGTTAGAGTCCGGATGGGAGAGAGTAACGATCCAGTCGGGCATGGACCCGCTCACGTTATTTTTTTGCCGCTTTGACGGCACTCCTAAGACTGCCCTGATTCTGGTAACCATAATTTTAGTGAGGTTTTTTTACCATGAATCAGACGCTACTTTCCTCTTTTGGTTCACCTTTCGAACGTGTTGAACATGCGCTTGCTGCGCTGCGTGAAGGACGCGGTGTGATGGTGCTTGACGATGAAGACCGTGAAAACGAAGGTGATATGATTTTCCCGGCAGAAACCATGACGGTTGAACAGATGGCGCTGACCATCCGTCACGGTAGCGGTATTGTTTGCCTGTGCATCACTGAAGACCGACGCAAACAGCTCGATCTGCCTATGATGGTGGAAAATAACACCAGCGCTTACGGTACGGGTTTTACCGTGACCATTGAAGCTGCAGAAGGTGTGACTACCGGTGTTTCCGCAGCAGACCGTGTCACTACAGTTCGCGCGGCGATTAAAGATGGCGCTAAACCTTCCGATCTGAACCGTCCGGGTCACGTATTCCCGCTGCGTGCTCAGGCTGGTGGTGTGTTAACTCGCGGTGGTCACACCGAAGCGACCATCGATCTGGTGACGCTGGCTGGTTTTAAACCGGCTGGTGTACTGTGCGAATTGACTAATGATGATGGCACCATGGCGCGTGCGCCGGAGTGCATCGAATTTGCCGGTAAGTATAATATGGCGGTGGTTACTATTGAAGACCTGGTGGCTTACCGTCAGGCGCATGAGCGTAAAGCCAGCTAATTGCTGACTACCGCGATAACCGTGGTAGGGATAAAAAAACCGAAGTCAGTTTTCTGGCTTCGGTTTTTGTTTTTTACTCCGATTATTCGGTTCTGGCCAGTTTTGAAGCCCAGGCACCGCTCATCACCAGCAGCAGCATTAAACACAAACCAAAGGCGAGCAAGCAGGCTTGTGCCATATTCATGAACTGCCACGGTGGCAGCAGATACCAGCCTTCAGACTGTTGATACAGATCGACAAACCACTTCTGCATGTTGCTGAGCACCACGCCATCAGGAACAATCGGGGCGTCATACCCGCAGTCTCCGGTAGGCTTAAACCATTCCGGAGCCCAGTCTGCCAGCGGCAAATTGAACGGGAAGGTTGGGTCAGTTGAACATCCCTGCACGCCAAAGAGTGAATCCGGGTCTGGGTTGTGTACCGCATGATGAATGTCATTAAGTTTTATCGAGAACTTAATACCCGAGAGGCTGCCGTAAAAGGCCATGACGCAGCCAGTCAGCTTCAACACCACGTTTTTAGGGTTTACCGCTGCAATAAGCCCGCCAAAAACCATCACGAACATGGCAAAGCGAATGTAGACACATTGCTCGCAGGGGGCCATGTAGAGATAGATTTGAAAGAACGAGTGCGCCAGGATAATCAATCCCCCCATTGCACAAGCCATCAGCAACCACAGAAAGCGTCGTTCCTGCCATCTCACCAGAGTATCAACTGGCGTAGTACGTAAGTCTCGCCACAATCTTTTTATGAAAGCCATAGCCGGGTCCCTGTTTATTTTGCTGCCAGCTCTCTGATAAGCTCAGCCATGGAATCAATGGATTTGATACTTTTGGTATAGATCAGGTATTTACCATTGACGACATAGGCCGGGACGCCCTGAATTTTGGCGACATCATACGCCGCTTTCCATTTCTCCAGCGTTTGCTGAACGGCGGGGTCTTGCAGCGCGGCGTCAAAATCCGCCTGACTTATTCCTGCTGCATCCAGACCCGTTTTGATGAATGCGGCGGGATCTTTACCGTCTGACCAACGCTCTTTCTTGTCGTGATAGGCTGCGTAATAAGCGAACTTGGCTTTTTTGAACTGTGATTTGGCATCAAACAATGAAATACCTGCCGTCTGGTCCCTGGCAATCATTACGGCAAAGACTTCACTGGCCTGTTTGCCATACTCCCCTTTTGTTTCCAGATGAAATGGTGTGAAAGTGACGACATCGGCGACTTTGTCTGAAACGGGTCCTGTTACCGCTTTGTCGTATTTGTAGCAGAACGGGCAGGCGTAGCTGAATACTTTAATCAACGTCTTATCCGCGTTGGGAATCGGTTTTTCCAGCACTATATAGTCAGTGCCTTCGGTAAACGCCGATGCAGCAAATGATGAGGCAAGTGCAGCGGTTAATACCATGCATTTAAATAATGAAGTGATCCATTTAGATGACATAATTAATCCTTAATCTGACGTGATTATTTAAACATGTGCTGTGGGTGAACCAGCAATGCACGGTAGTGAGTTTGGTTTGGCTTATCGGACAGGACATTAATTTCAACTTTGACTTCTTTTGTTTTGTAGTCAATTTCGTTGATTTTGCCGATGGTTGGCTGTCCAACGTCGAATAAATTAATTGAACCGCCAAATCCAAACATGGTATCGCGATCTTTTTGATATTCGATTACTGAAGTGATAGGACTATAAAAATCGTAGCCGCGTTCTTTGCCGTATTCCCAGATTTGCTGGACGGTGCCTTTTTTCTCGTCAATTTTATATTCGACGAAACGGGAGTATTTCATCGTTGGCAATGCTGGTTGTTCGAGCCCACGACCATCTCCATTGTCAAAGACAGTTAATGTCCCCTTGCTGGAAAGCCAGGCGGTGTGTTGGGTGTAGGTAAAATCGAAATCGGTATTTTCGCACTTGCCGTTTTCGTTACATTTTAACGCGTTGCCTTTACCATCAACCGGTTTTAACAGCTTACTTGCCAGCGCCTTATTCCAGCCTTTAGACGGTGCCAGAATCCACTTCACTTGCTTATCACGACCGATTTTAACGACGCCCTGATGGCGGGAAGAGAGAATAATGGAGTCGTCTTTGGCATCATAGGCGATAGAGTTGACGTGAGCCCAGTTACGGCCAGCGCCCACGCCGAGGGCGTCGCCGTATGGTGTATCGGGCTCCAGTTTTGCCTGCTGGCCTGCGTGCGCGAGGTCGACATTAACGCACACCGCACCGGCGTCTAATGCACCCAACAGGGCATCCCGCAGCGGGTCGAGAATTTTTGTCAGGTCCCAGACGTCAACAACCCGACCCGATTTATCAACTTCGAGGATTTGGTCACGAATAGTATGTACATGCATGCCATCTTCTTTACGGTAATTACGCTTACCTACACGCAGTAATACTGTGCCTTTAACTGTTTCGATAGACTCATGCGTAGCATCAAGGAATCCGCGTGGCAGTTTATGATTTTCCAGTACCTGTCCCAGCATATCGAATTCATACCAGTGTTGCCCCTGTACTGCGGTAAACGTTCCGCGTGGCGTTTCGCGAATCCCCATCAGGTAACCACGTTTATTGATATCAACATCATGACCGTCATAGAACGTCTCTTGATCCAACCACCAACGGTACTCGCCTTCCGTGTCGACAACGAAAGTAAACGGAGCGATGTCAAAGGGGAGCGCGCCTCCGGCCGGACCTGCATCAAGAATGCCGGCATTTTTGTCTTTTTCACCGTGCCAGTGAAGATCTGAACCCTGAGAAGTAAAGGTGTGGGTATTTACCATATACAGGCGGTCTTCAAAGCCAGGCGCGACCTTAACAACGTTTGTTTGCTGTAAATCGGAAATAGAACGATTATCCATATAGTGATTAACGATGGCGGATGTCTGCACCACGTAATCTTCTTTTATGGCTTTGCCATTTTCGTTATATTCAACAGTAACCTTATTAGCGAATTTTTGATAAAGACCAAAAATAGGCACGCCGTCATAGGTTGCTAACGATTCTTTGCCAACGGTATAAGTTACGGGAACCCCTCTCTCACCTTTACCGTGGACGGTGACTTTAACATCTGAAATAACGTGGCTGTCTAATTCAATCAGGGCGGTAAGTGGCGCATTTCCATAAGGGTCAACAATTATTGCTCCTAACTTTCCTGCGGGTTGGGCAGGTTGAAAACCCGCTGCAAAAGAATTTACGGCGGTTAACCCGCATGTCAGGGCGATAGCGCCAACGAGGAGTGTTTTACGGTATTGTTTAAGCATGGATATATCTCCTTATATTACTTATAAATATAATTTATGTGAATGAAATATATTTCCTGAAGCAATAATTAAATGATATCTTTCGAGTGCTTGTTATAAATAAATGTATTTATTGGTTTGGAATATATAAGTTATCAATGATTGGTGTTTTTATTTCTTTTTGATAGTAGGTTGGGGGTATTTCCAGAACAATAATTATTATTCTGTAGTGTGATCCTTTCGACATTGTTTTATTTCTAATACACGTTTTGCAATTGGCGTTAGCTATTGATTTATATGATCGAAATCATATGTTTGTTTCTGAATTGTGCCACTATAGTGGTAGGTTGAAATAAGATTATGTGAAATTTTAACGTTAAATGTTTAATGATGTTAAATTTTAAGGGTGAAAGAATGTTTATTGCCTGGTATTGGATGGTATTAATTGCACTGGTTGCTGTGGGTTATTATTGCCATATGAAGCGTTATTGTCGGGCATTCCGGCAAGACAGAGATGCCTTACTCGAGGCGCGAAATAAACTATTTCGTCGCTCTGGCGAAGATAGCAGCGTGATTAAGGAACAGAAATAGTCTTTCACTTTCTGCTATGGATGAGCGGATGCTGTTAATTAGCAGGGGGCATCCGCCCTTTGAATTAACCAATTCCCATGGACTGGAGGATGACGAGGCTTAACCCCATCACCGACATACCACAAAGTACCCCATAGCTGGGATTATTATTCGGGTCGATCTCTTTTGCCAGCGGCATTAGCTCGTCGACGGACAGCGCCACCATAATACCCGCGACAGCCGCCATTATTGCCGCCATCACGACCGGCGAGATGAGACTTCCCAGAATTAACCACGCCAATACACCACCCAGAATTTCTGCCATGCCCGAGATTCCGGCCCAGAATATCGCCGTACGTTTGGACCCCGTTGCCGCATAGACCGGTCCCGCAACGGCTAGTCCTTCAGGAATATTGTGTAATGCGACGGCAAGAGCAATACCAAAGCCCAGTTCGAGGTTGCTGCTGGCGGTAACAAACGTCGCAATCCCTTCCGGGAAGTTGTGCAGGCTGATGCCGAGCGTTAATAAAATCGCGGTACGTTTAATGGAGCCGGGAAGCGGCTGCTTTGTTTTCTGTACCAGATCCTGAGGGTGCGCGTGCGGCAATAGACGATCCAGACCAAAATAGCCCAGCAAGCCAACGATAAACATTCCGTAGCCCAGCACTGGCGACATGCCTTCAGCAGCCAGCGCGGCAGGGAGCATCTCCATCAGGGAGATCAGTAACATAATTCCGGCGGCGAAGCCTAAAGAAAAGGCGAGAACGCGGTTGGAGGGCTTTTGCCCTAACACGCCGAGAAATGCGCCGATAAATGTGGCGGCGCCTGCCAGTAAAGTCAGAAGTAAAGGTACTGACATCGACAAATAAAACTCCTTATCAATCTACTTCTCGGACCAGATCTTCAAAATAACTGATGATCTTCATCATGGTTATCTGAGTTCTTCATCAGCCAAATAAGCGTATTGTGGTGATATCAAAATGACTCCCTCAGTAAGGATATCATCATGTCTTCAACTCGTATGCCAGCATTGTTTTTGGGCCACGGTAGCCCGATGAATGTTCTGGAAGATAACGTTTATACCCGTGCCTGGCAGCAACTGGGGGAAACGTTGCCGCGCCCGAAAGCCATTGTGGTGGTCTCGGCACACTGGTTCACTCGTGGGACAGGTGTGACGGCGATGGAAGCGCCTAAAACGATCCACGATTTTGGCGGTTTTCCGCAGGCGCTGTATGACACCCATTACCCGGCTCCAGGCTCACCTGAACTGGCGCAGCATCTGGTTGACCTGTTGGCTCCGGCGCCTGTTACCTTAGACAAAGAGGCGTGGGGTTTTGACCATGGTTCATGGGGCGTGCTGATCAAGATGTACCCGAACGCGGATATCCCGATGGTGCAGTTGAGTGTCGACAGCACTAAACCTGCGGCCTGGCATTTTGAAATAGGCCGCAAGCTGGCAGCGTTGCGCGATGAAGGCATTATGCTGGTGGCCAGTGGCAACGTGGTGCATAACCTGCGTACAGCACGCTGGCACGGTGAGAATACCCCCTACCCGTGGGCAACCTCATTCAATGATTATTTGAAAGCCAACCTGACCTGGCAGGGACCGGTTGAACAGCATCCGCTGGTGAATTATCTCGAGCATGAAGGCGGATCATTGTCGAACCCGACGCCGGATCATTTCCTGCCGCTACTGTATGTTTTAGGCGCATGGGATGGTAAAGAACCTGTAACAATCCCGGTCGATGGCATTGAAATGGGTAGCCTGAGTATGTTGTCAGTTCAGGTGGGATAAATACGTCGGCCCGGTAAGCGTGAGCGCCACCGGGCACAACAGATTTATTCGACAAAAATATGCGGATAGAAGCGTGAGAGATCCTGGGTGATCAACGCTCTGTCTTCACGAATGCCGATCCCGGCGGGTTGATCGTTAATCAGCCAGCTGCCGATCAGCATGTAGCTGTCGCCAAACTTCGGCAACTGATGGAACTGCTGCACGATCATGCCTTCTTCACCGTATGGCCCTTCCACTGCTTCGATCGTTTTACCGTTCTCAATGATGGAAACGTTAGCCCCTTCACGCGAGAAGATCGGCTTCACGACAAACTTATCCATCTGCGGATAGTCGTCTTCGGCGAAATATGCTGGTAGCAGATTCGGATGATCCGGGAACATTTCCCACAGCAGTGGCAACAGTGCTTTGTTGGAGATAATGCTCTTCCAGGCCGGCTCCAGCCAGCGAACGCCAGCGTCTTCCAGCTTGGTGGAGAACATTTCACGCAGCATAAACTCCCACGGATAGAGCTTGAACAGGTTGGCAATGACCTGATCCTGCAGATCCGTGAACTGACCTTTTTCACCGAGCCCGATATCTTCGACATAGAGAAATTCAGTGGCAATTTCAGCCTCAGCCGCGCAATCCTGCAAATACTGGATCGTTCCCCGATCTTCGACCGTATCGCGACAGCAGGTCAGGTGCAGCAGCTGAAAACCGTACTGCTCGCGCAGCTCAGTGAAACGTTCTATCAGCTTTTCCTGCAGACTGTTGAACTGATCGCTGCCTTCCGGCAGGTTGCCCGCATTGAGCTGATCTTCCAGCCAGATCCACTGGAAAAAAGCAGCTTCATACAATGAGGTTGGCGTATCGGCGTTGTTTTCTAACAGCTTAGGCTCGCCCGTACCGTCCCACGCCAGATCGAGACGGGAATAAAGCGACGGCTGCTGTGTCTGCCAGGACTGGCGGACAAAACCCCAGGTATGCTTCGGAATACGAAACTTAGTCATTAGCTCGTCGCTGGCGATGACCCGCTCCACCACTTTGAGGCACATCTGATGCAGCTCAGCGGTGACGTCTTCCAGCTTTTCGACCTGAGCAAGCGTGAGCTTATAGTACGCATCTTCACACCAGTACGGCTCGCCGTACATGGTGTGAAAGTTGAAACCGTATTCGGTGGCTTTGTCGCGCCAGTCCGGGCGCTCAACAATACTGACTCTTTCCATAGGGATCAGCCACCCATCGAACGTGTCGTGGTGCCGCTGGCGCTACGTTGCATGGTGCTCTGTTTAGCCACCGACTCACCAAATCCGCCGCGCGTAACGGTAGACGTTGTGGCGGGTTTTGGCGCCATCGCGGTTTTCGGCACGGTCATGGTGCGGCCCGGTGTGGCGGCACCGTAGTTTTTACCGCTGGCATCCGTATATTTGCCATATGCCGGGCTTGCCGGGTTTTTCGAGCTGAACAGCGGTTGCTGCGCGCCCATGCCGCCGCCCATCATCCGGCCCATCATGTAACCCGCCATCAGCGGCATCCAGAAGCTGCCACTGCTTTGATTCTGCGCCTGAGCCTGACCTTCGCCCGTAGGCGCCATTCCTGCCTGGGCAGGTGCCTGCTGGCACTGACCTTCACCGAACTCGGCAATACAGTCTTCGCGCGTGGCGTATTTTGGCGCCGTGCGTTCAGCTTCTTTCAGTGCGTTGTTGAATGCGGTAGTACATTCAGCGCTTTTACCCGGATTCGCCGCAGAGCAGTCGTCCGCATTCTGATAAAGCGAAACTGTTTCGTCACTCTTTTCACAGCCTGCCAGCATAAAAACAGCGGTCACAGCCAGTGCGACAGGAGTCAGATGGCGTGCGCTCCAGCTTTTGCGGAACGACGCGTGATGTATAGATTTTGTCCGTTTCATTTATGTCTTCCAGGACCAGTGGTAAATACTGTTCAGAATAGAGGATGACTGGTCGAAATTGAAGCGGGAAGAGGCGAGAATGCGGGAGAAGGGGCGGATCTTTACGTTGTCTTACGTTCAGACGGGGCCGAAGCCCCGTCATCAACATCAATTACGGAACGGGTTGTTGCCGTTACTGCTGCTGGTTGTACGTGCTGCTGCCGGTTTGACCGCCGGAGCCGCACTGTTCGCGGTATATCCGTCCGCTACGGCGTCTTGCTGGGTGTTTTCCGGCGCAACGGCGTCAGGCGCGGTGGAAATAGGTTTGCCCAGCGTATTGTTCAGCGCCACCAGATCCTGCTCGTTCAACGTACCGAGCGCAGACTTGATGTTTAACTGGTTGATCAGATAGGTATAACGCGCGTTAGCTAACTGCTGCTTGGCGTTGTACAGCGTGGTGGTGGCATCCAACACGTCCACGATGGTACGTGTACCGACGGAATAACCCGCTTCCATCGCGTCAAGGGAGCTTTGCGCAGAGACAACGGCTTGTTTGTACGCATTGATGCTACTGATAGACGCATTAATGTTGTTGAATGACGAACGAACGGTCTGCACTACGCTGCGGTGCGCGCTTTCCAGCTGTTCACTCGCGCCTACAAAGTTGTACTGTGCTTGTTTCACCTGCGAGTTAACCATCCCGCCCTGGTACAGCGGCAGCGAGAAGTTCAGACCAATTTTATTCTGGCCCTGGTTGCTGTCGTCATAGCGTGTGCCGGCATCGCTGGCACGAGTTTTAGATCCACTGTAAGAGGTATCAGATACACCGGTAGAGGCGGTTAGACCCAGCGTCGGCAGATGACCGTCCTGCGCCAGACGAATTTGCTCACGCGCCAGATCCTGGCTTAAACGCGCCTGCAGTAAGGTCAGGTTACGGTTTTCTGCTTCTTTCAACAGCGAATTCACCGCCTGCGGTTTGTTGGTTTTAAAACCATCAACATTCAGCGAGGCCAGTTCCGGGTAGTAATTGCCGGTGACCTGACGCAACTGTTCAACGGCGTTGTCCAGGTTATTACGCGCGGTAACTTCGTTCGCCAACACGGTATCGTACTGTGAACGGGCGTTTTGTACGTCAGTGATGGCAACCAGGCCAACGTTAAAACGCTGGGTTGTCTGATCTAACTGACGATAGACGGCATCTTTTTGTGCCTGGGTATAAGAGAGCACGTCAATCGCGTTCAATACGTTAAAATAGGCCGTGGCGGTATTCAGGATCAGCGTTTGCTGATCGGTCTGATAGGTCACGTCCTGGATGCCTGCTGATTTTTCTTGCAGCGTCAGGGCACGCCATTTTGACATATCGAACAGAGTCTGAGTCAGGCTTAACGAAGCACTTGTCGCGTTGGAGTTAACGCCATTGGCATCACGAAAGCCATTACTGTAGGTGTAATCGGCACCTAAACCCAGTTGCGGCAGTAAAGGACTACGCGCTTCGTTAATTTTTTCGAATGCAGCATCGCGATCGGCGGCGGATTTACGTAATTCCGGGTTGCTCAGGCGTGCTTGCTGATAAACCTGCATCAGGTTTTCTGCCTGGCTCAGAGTACTGAACCCCGACAGGCTCAGGCCGATAAGGATGGGGAGCAATTTCTTCATTTGCATTCCTTGTTGTGAAGCAGTATTTAGCGCTGATCAAATTGTAAAAATAATTGCTGATTCTAGCAGAATCCGCCACTTCAAAAAGTTGGCGTTACGTGCCATACGGCGTTAATTTGCATCAATTTAACACAAGGGCGCTCAAACAGCAGTCAAACGACCTTGAAATTCACACTTTAATCACTATTGGTACCAGGACAGCACAATGCGTAAACCAGACAACTTGCCAATGACATTCACTAAAAATGATGTAGAAATTATTGCACGAGAAACACTATACCGCGGTTTTTTTTCACTGGATCTTTATCGCTTCCGTCATCGCCTGTTTAACGGTGGTATGAGCGGTGAAGTAAAGCGTGAAATTTTTGAGCGCGGACACGCGGCAGTCTTGCTACCCTTTGACCCTGAGCGGGATGAAGTTGTGCTGATTGAACAGATCCGTATCGCGGCCTATGACACCAGTGAAACGCCGTATCTGCTGGAAATGGTAGCCGGAATGATCGAAGAAGGCGAAACCGTTGAAGATGTGGCCCGCCGCGAAGCAATGGAAGAAGCCGGACTGGATGTGAAGCGGACTAAGCCCGTGCTGAGCTATCTGGCAAGCCCGGGCGGCACCAGTGAGCGCCTGTCCATTTTGGTAGGTGAAGTGGACGCTTCGACCGCAAATGGTATCCACGGTCTGGCGGATGAAAACGAAGATATTCGTGTTCATGTGGTGAGTCGGGAGCAGGCTTATCAATGGGTAGAAGAGGGGATAATCGACAACGCGGCTTCTGTCATCGCCTTGCAATGGTTACAGCTGCACTATCAAGAGTTAAAAACTGAGTGGAAAAAATGAAGCGTTACACACCTGACTTCCCTGAAATGATGCGCCTGTGCGAAACCAATTTTTCGCAGTTGCGCCGCCTGTTGCCACGCAATGATGCAGCCGGTGAAACAGTGAGCTATCAGGTTGCAAACGCACAATATCGATTAACGATTGTTGAATCGACCCGATACACTACGCTTGTCGCGATCGAACAGACGGCACCAGCGGTTACCTACTGGAGCCTGCCGTCGCTGACTGTGCGCCTGTATCATGATGCGAGGGTGGCTGAAGTGTGTTCAAGTCAGCAGATCTTTCGCTTCAAAGCGCGGTATGATTATCCAAATAAAAAGTTGCATCAACGCGACGAAAAGCATCAAATTAATCAGTTTTTGGCCGACTGGTTACGGTACTGTTTAGCACATGGAGCGATGGCGATTCCGGTTTATTAGCGTCGTGAAACCTAAGGACACCATTTGGAAAGCCTGTTAACCCTTCCTTTGGCTGGTGAGGCCAGAGTCAGGATCTTACAAATTACAGACACTCACCTGTTTGCCGAAAAGCATGAAACCTTGCTGGGTGTGAACACCTGGGATAGCTACCAGTGTGTACTGGATGCAATACATGCAGAGTCGCCAGAGTACGATCTCATCGTTGCGACTGGGGATTTGGCACAGGATCAATCCGCTGCGGCTTATCAGCATTTTGCTGAGGGCATCGCAAGTTTTCGTGCGCCCTGCGTTTGGTTACCCGGTAATCACGATTTTCAGCCAGCGATGTACAGCGCGCTTCAGGATGCGGGTATTTCCCCCGCTAAACGCATCTTCATCGGTGAACAGTGGCAAATTTTGTTGCTGGACAGCCAGGTTTTTGGCGTTCCTCACGGTGAGTTAAGCGAATTTCAGCTTGAGTGGCTGGAGCGTAAACTTGCCGATGCGCCTGAGCGTAATACTTTGCTGCTTCTGCATCATCATCCTTTGCCTGCGGGCTGCAGTTGGCTCGATCAACACAGCCTGCGTAATGCGGCGGAGCTCGACAACGTGCTGGTGAACTATCCGCGCGTGAAGTATCTGCTCTGTGGGCATATTCACCAGGAGCTGGATCTCGACTGGAACGGCCGCCGACTGCTGGCGACGCCATCAACATGCGTGCAATTTAAGCCGCATTGCGCCAATTTCACGTTAGATACGATAAGCCCCGGCTGGCGTACGCTGGAACTCTTTGCAGACGGTACGTTGCAGACCCAGGTGTGTCGTCTACAGGGAAATCGGTTCCACCCTGATACCGCTTCAGAAGGCTACTGATGTCTACGCTTCTCTATCTTCATGGATTCAATAGTTCTCCTCGTTCGGCGAAGGCGTGTCTGCTAAAAAACTGGCTGGCGGAGCACCATCCGCACGTTGAGATGATTGTACCGCAGTTACCTCCGTATCCAGCTCAGGCGGCAGAGATGCTGGAGTCAATTATCCTTGAGCATGGCGGCGAGTCGCTGGGAATTGTCGGCTCCTCATTAGGAGGCTATTACGCCACCTGGCTGTCGCAATGTTTTATGCTGCCAGCGGTGGTCGTTAACCCTGCCGTGCGGCCTTACGAACTGCTGGTCGACTATCTCGGTCAAAACGAGAACCCCTACACGGGGCAGCAATATGTGCTAGAGTCACGCCATATTTACGATCTTAAAGTCATGCAGATTGACCCGCTGGAAGCGCCGGATTTGATTTGGCTGCTTCAACAAACGGGCGATGAAGTGTTGGACTACCGCCAGGCGGTGGCGTATTACGCCTCCTGCCGTCAGACAGTTATTGAGGGCGGAAACCACGCATTCACGGGCTTCGAAGATTATTTCAACCCGATTGTCGATTTCCTTGGACTGCACAGTTTCTGACGATCAATTCGAATTGCTAATTTAAACCATGACGCAAACTTATAACGCTGATGCCATTGAGGTACTCACTGGGCTTGAGCCGGTACGCCGTCGCCCTGGGATGTACACTGACACGACCCGTCCTAACCATCTTGGACAGGAAGTGATTGATAACAGTGTGGATGAAGCACTGGCTGGCCACGCGAAACGCGTGGATGTGATCTTACATGCCGATCAATCGCTGGAAGTCATTGACGACGGACGCGGCATGCCGGTGGATATTCACCCAGAAGAAGGCGTTCCGGCGGTCGAGCTGATCCTCTGTCGCCTGCATGCAGGCGGTAAGTTTTCTAATAAGAACTACCAGTTTTCAGGCGGTTTACATGGAGTGGGTATCTCCGTGGTCAACGCGCTTTCAAAACGTGTAGAAGTGAACGTGCGTCGCGATGGTCAGGTGTACAACATCGCGTTTGAAAACGGTGACAAAGTGCAGGATCTGCAGGTGGTCGGTACTTGCGGTAAACGCAATACCGGAACCAGCGTGCACTTCTGGCCGGATGAAACCTTCTTTGACAGCCCACGTTTCTCTGTTTCTCGCTTAACGCACGTACTGAAAGCGAAAGCGGTACTGTGCCCGGGCGTAGAAATCACCTTTAAAGATGAAGTGAACAATAGCGAGCAGCGCTGGTGCTACCAGGACGGTCTGAATGACTACCTGAGCGAAGCCGTAAACGGTCTGCCAACGCTGCCGGAAAAACCGTTTATCGGTAACTTCAGTGGTGAGACTGAGACTGTCGACTGGGCGTTGCTGTGGCTGCCGGAAGGCGGTGAATTACTGACCGAAAGTTATGTCAACCTGATCCCTACTATGCAGGGCGGTACGCATGTTAACGGCCTGCGCCAGGGACTGCTGGACGCGATGCGCGAGTTCTGCGAGTACCGTAATATTCTGCCGCGTGGTGTGAAGCTGTCAGCAGAAGATATCTGGGATCGTTGCGCCTATGTGCTGTCGGTAAAAATGCAGGATCCACAGTTTGCCGGACAGACCAAAGAGCGTCTTTCTTCACGTCAGTGTGCGGCATTCGTTTCTGGCGTAGTGAAAGATGCCTTTAGCCTGTGGCTGAACCAGAACGTGCAGTCCGCCGAGCAGCTGGCGGAAATGGCTATTTCCAGCGCGCAGCGTCGTTTGCGTGCGGCGAAAAAAGTGGTACGCAAAAAGCTGACCAGCGGTCCGGCGCTACCGGGGAAACTGGCGGACTGTACCGCACAGGATCTCAATCGCACCGAATTGTTCCTCGTCGAAGGTGACTCGGCGGGCGGATCGGCCAAGCAGGCGCGCGATCGTGAATTCCAGGCGATCATGCCGCTGAAAGGGAAGATCCTCAATACTTGGGAAGTTTCTTCTGATGAAGTGCTGGCTTCGCAGGAAGTTCACGATATTTCGGTGGCGATCGGTATCGATCCGGACAGCGATGATCTGAGCCAACTGCGCTATGGCAAGATCTGTATTCTGGCGGATGCGGACTCCGATGGTCTGCACATCGCGACGCTGCTGTGCGCGCTGTTTGTGAAACACTTCCGTACGCTGGTGAAACACGGTCACGTCTATGTGGCGCTGCCTCCGTTGTACCGTATCGATCTCGGCAAAGAAGTGTATTACGCACTGACAGAAGAAGAAAAAGCGGGCGTGCTGGAGCAGTTAAAGCGCAAGAAAGGGAAACCGAACGTACAACGCTTTAAAGGTCTGGGTGAAATGAACCCGATGCAACTACGTGAAACGACGCTGGACCCTAATACGCGTCGTCTGGTGCAGCTCATCATTGATGATGAGGACGATCAGCGTACGAATGCGGTGATGGATATGCTGCTGGCCAAGAAACGTTCAGAGGATCGTCGCAACTGGTTGCAGGAGAAAGGTGATCTGGCGGATCTCGAAGGCTAAGGATTATGAGTATGTAGGCCGGATAAGGCGGTTAATACCGCCATCCGGCAAGGTCATCATGCCCGATGGCGCTGCGCTTATCTGGCCCGGCGGCCATGACGATAGCTTAAATACCCGACTCCAGAATACGAATATTCATGTCCAGCACGTCACCTTTAACGGCTTCGCTGTAGGCTTTCATATGCGGGGTCTGCAAATGCGCTTCAAGATGCGCGATGCTTTCCCACTGTTCAACCATCACGATTGAGTCTGGTGCTGTGGTCTGAAAACTAACACCCGCAGCATGATCCACCATCGGCGCATAGCCGTGGCAGCCTTCTTCCTTCAGTACGGTCGGAACGATTTTAGCAAACTGATCCAGCACCGCCTGGCGGTGATGTTGACCTGGACGTGTACGGATTTCTGCAATAACAGTAAGCATGATTAACTCCTTCTAATTCCAGGTGACTAGTTAACCAAAAATCTCGGTCAGATGCTTGCGATATTCTGCGATATAACGCGGAACATCTGGCATTTTAATCACGTCATTGGTGATAAACGTCGGCAGCGCTTCCATTCCCAGGAACTGATTTGCTTTATGGAACGGCAGATACACGCCATCAACTCCAACACCATGGAAGAATTGGTCTTTTTCAGTGAAGGCTTCCATTGGCGCGTTCCAGGTCAGGGACAGCATGTATTTTTTGCCCTGAATCAGCCCGCCGGAACCGTATTTTTTAGAGGCATCTGAACGTGTACGACCATCGCTGGCATACAGCGTACCGTGACCTTCGGTAAACACATCATCGATGTATTTTTTCACCGTCCACGGTGCACCCATCCACCAGCCCGGCATTTGCCAGATAACCACATCAGCCCAGACGAAGTTCTGCACTTCAGTTTTAATGTCGTAATCGCCATCAGCACGCACGATTTTAACATCATGCCCGAGGTCGCGCAGGAGGCCATCCGCGACCTCGGTCAGGGTGTCGTTTAACTGACCGTTAGAGTGAGCGAATTTTTTCGCACCATTGATAATCAGAATGTTGCTCATTTTGTGTCCTCAAGGAAATACGTTTGAGGACGATTTTACCCCCACGGGCGGTACGGTGAAATTAGCAAAATGTGCAAAGTCTTTTGCATTATTAGCAATAATGCGGTCTTTACCAGCTGATTTTGGCCTCAAACCCGCCTTCCGGGGCATTACCAAACGAGGCAGACATCCCGTGTAATGTCGCTATACGACGAACGATCGACAGGCCCAGACCACTGCCGGTAACGCTTTGTCCCGGCGGACGATAAAAGCGTTCACCAATGTGCGTCAGGACTTCCGGTGCAACGCCCGGACCGTTATCGTTGACGCTAAAATAGCGGGAGTTAAGCGTCACCTCTACAATGCTACCCTGCGGGCTATAGCGAATCGCATTATCCAGCAGATTCCGCACCATCAGGCTGAGTAACAATGGTTGTCCCATACGTTTGATATCGTGGGCGTTAATCTGCAAACGAACATCAATGTGGGCCTGTTGCGCCGGGTGATAGATATCCATTACTGCGGATTGCAGTAGTTCCTCCAGCGAGATATCAGCCACGTCCTGAAGGTTGTCGAGGGAGTCGAGTCGTGACAGCGTCAGCAACTGATCCACCAGCCGCGTAGCGCGTTCGATCCCCGCGTGTAGCTGCACCAGCGCTTTTTCCCGTGTTTGCGGATCATCATCTGATAGTTGAACCACTTCTGTTTGCACTCGCAGCGCAGTTAATGGGCTGCGTAGCTCATGGGCAGCGTCAGAAGTAAAGCGCCGTTCGCGTACCATCATGGAATGTGTACGGATAAAAAGCTGATTGAGCGATTCGACCAGTGGACGCACTTCGCTTGGCACGCCTTTGGGGTCGAGGGGGTCTTCTGATTCGGGTGAGCGCCAGCGCAGGGCCTGGGCCAGTTTTTTCAACGGCCTGAGTTCACGACTGAGCATAACCACCAGGATCAGCAGCATCAGTGGGAGCGCGACCAGCCACGGGGTGAGTTGGGCGCTTACTATCGCCAACGCCATGTCTTCCCGATATTCCCACTCCTGACCAACGACTATACGGTATTTGCCATCCGCAGAATTCAGCCACAGAAACCGCCACGAGTCATTGTCACCGTTAAGTTGGCCGTTACTAAAGCCTTCCCGGCTGTAGCTGTAGGGAATGTCCCGACCGTTGTCGCCATCGTGCAGCACCATTTTCCCATCGGTGGAATAGATAGCAAACGCCAGCGCATCGTCGTCAATATGGCCGTGCTTCAGCTTCTTTGGCGTACCGGCCATATTGTGTGAAGCAGTAACGTCGCTGATATCCAGTGTGCTTAGCCGTTTGGCGAACAGCATTAACTGAGTATCAAACAGTTCATCCACATTGTCAGTTGTCTGCTTCCAGGCCACAAAACTGGAGATCGCCCAGGTTATAGAGGCCAGAAAAAGAAAAATAAGCGTTAGCCTGACGCGCAGGCTGAGGCGTTGTGTGAGTTTCATGCATCACCCAGGGTGTAGCCAATGCCATGTACAGTGCGGATAAAGTCGCTGCCGAGCTTACGGCGTAAGTGGTGGACGTGCACTTCAACGGCGTTGCTGGAGACGTTTTCGTCCCAGTTATACAGTTTTTCTTCGATCAGTTTGCGGGGCAGCACGCGGCCTTTACTACGCATCAGTAGTTCCAGTAGGGCGAACTCTTTGGGTTTGAGTGACAAAGGTTCACCTGCGACTGTCGCGACCAGCGCGCCGGGATCAAGCGAGACCTGACCATGGCTCAGAATGTTGCTGGCCTGGCCGCTGGCGCGGCGTACCAATGCTTCCAGTCTGGCGGCAACCTCGATGAGTGCAAAAGGTTTGCACAGATAGTCATCCGCGCCCAGGCGCAGGCCTTCAACGCGTTCTGTCAGCGCATCCCGAGCCGTCAGAATCAGCACAGGCTCTTGCTTACCCTTTGCCCGCCATTCGCGCAGGATATCGCGCCCGTCGATACCCGGCAGGGTCAGGTCAAGGATTACCGCATCATAAGGGGCGCTGTACAGCGCTTCTTTTCCCTGACGACCTTCGGTAAACCAGTCGATGCTGAAACCCATTTTACTCAGACCTGTTTTAAGGCCATCGCCAATCAACGTGTCATCTTCGATCAGTAAAATACGCATATGTTCTTCCCTGCGATAACGCTCTTTGCCGACAGTAAACCTTGTGACAACAGTCTCTGTACAGCAAAAAAAGTATCTTTTTTTGTCTTAAGAACTTGTTAAGGATTAACTTATTTAATAGTCGTAAACCAACATGAAAGGGAGACATGACGATGAAAAAATTAGCTGCAATGGTTGCCATAATGGCACTGTGTTCCGCACCTGTTTTTGCCGCTCAGCAGGGCGGCTTCTCTGGGCCAACGACAACCACTACGCAGAGCCAAAACGGCGGATTTGTCGGCCCGAACGGCAGCAGCACCACTGTTGAAAGTGCAAAATCGCTGCGTGATGACACCTGGGTCACGTTACGCGGGAACATCGTTGAACGTATTTCTGACGATCTGTACCTGTTTAAGGATGCCACTGGCACGGTTAATGTGGATATCGATCATAAACGCTGGAACGGCGTAACCGTCGGCCCGCAGGATACGGTTGAAATTCAGGGTGAAGTGGATAAAGACTGGAACTCCGTTGAAATCGACGTGAAACAGATTACCAAAGTTGCTAAGTAATCCCCATCAGGGCCGCATTCGCGGCCCTTTTCTTTGTGACTCAACACGCCAGATAGGGTAGTATCTGCGGCAATATTGCCCTTCAATAGACGGGTATAAGTTGAGGAACCACGATTAATGAGCGATATGGCAGAGCGCCTTGCGCTGCATGAATTCACGGAAAACGCCTATCTGAACTACTCCATGTACGTCATCATGGACAGGGCGTTGCCGTTTATTGGTGATGGTCTGAAACCTGTTCAGCGTCGCATCGTTTACGCGATGTCCGAACTGGGGCTGAACGCCAGCGCCAAGTTTAAAAAATCAGCCCGTACTGTCGGTGACGTGCTGGGTAAATACCATCCGCACGGCGACAGCGCCTGCTATGAGGCGATGGTGCTGATGGCCCAGCCCTTCTCTTACCGTTATCCGCTGGTTGACGGGCAGGGGAACTGGGGGGCACCGGACGATCCGAAATCCTTTGCCGCGATGCGTTACACGGAATCCCGTCTGTCGAAATATGCGGAAGTCCTGCTGGGTGAACTTGGTCAGGGAACGTCGGATTGGGTGCCAAACTTCGACGGCACTATGCAGGAGCCGAAAATGCTGCCTGCGCGTCTGCCGAATATTCTGCTGAACGGCACGACCGGTATTGCTGTGGGAATGGCGACGGATATTCCACCGCATAACCTGCGTGAAGTGGCCAAAGCGGCAATTACGCTGATTGAACAGCCGAAAACGACGTTGGATCAGCTGCTGGATATCGTACAGGGGCCGGATTACCCGACCGAAGCAGAGATCATTACTTCGCGTGCGGAGATTCGTAAGATATACGAAAACGGACGCGGTTCCGTACGCATGCGTGCGGTATGGACGAAAGAAGACGGCGCGGTGGTGATTTCCGCGCTGCCGCACCAGGTCTCCGGCGCAAAGGTGCTGGAGCAGATTGCGGCTCAAATGCGCAATAAAAAGCTGCCAATGGTAGACGATCTGCGCGATGAATCGGATCACGAAAACCCGACTCGTCTGGTGATTGTCCCGCGGTCGAATCGCGTGGATATGGAACAGGTGATGAACCATCTGTTTGCCACTACCGATCTGGAAAAAAGCTATCGCATTAACCTGAACATGATTGGCCTCGACGGTCGTCCGGCAGTTAAAAACCTACTGGAGATCCTCACCGAGTGGCTGACGTTCCGTCGCGATACCGTGCGCCGTCGCCTGAACTATCGCCTGGAGAAAGTCCTCAAGCGCCTGCACATTCTTGAAGGTTTACTGATAGCGTTCCTCAATATTGACGAAGTCATTGAAATTATTCGTCATGAAGATGAGCCTAAACCCGAGCTGATGTCGCGGTTTGGTATTTCAGAAACCCAGGCGGAAGCCATTCTTGAGCTGAAATTACGTCACCTTGCCAAACTGGAAGAGATGAAAATCCGCGGTGAGCAGGACGAACTGGCTAAAGAGCGCGATCAACTGCAGGGCATTCTGGCCTCTGAACGCAAAATGAGTAACCTGCTGAAGAAAGAACTGCAGGCTGATGCGGATGCCTATGGCGACGATCGCCGTTCTCCATTGCAGGAGCGTGAAGAAGCGAAGGCGATGAGCGAGCACGACATGTTGCCGTCTGAGCCAGTGACCATTGTGCTGTCCCAGAGTGGCTGGGTGCGAAGTGCGAAAGGCCACGATATAGACGCTCCGGGCTTAAGCTATAAAGCGGGTGATAGCTTTAAATCGGCGGTGAAAGGGAAGAGTAACCAGCCGGTCGTATTCGTTGACTCAACCGGGCGTAGCTATGCTATCGACCCAATTACTCTGCCGTCGGCACGGGGTCAGGGGGAGCCGTTGACCGGTAAGCTCACGCTGCCACCGGGCGCGACCGTTGAGCATATGCTGATGGAAGGCGACGATCAGAAACTGCTTATGGCATCTGATGCCGGTTACGGTTTTGTCTGCACCTTCAATGACCTCGTCGCGCGTAACCGTGCGGGCAAGGCATTGATTACGCTACCTGAAAACGCGCATGTTATGCCGCCGGTGGTGATTGAAGATGAAACCGATATGCTGCTGGCTATTACCCATGCGGGCCGCATGTTGATGTTCCCGGTGAGCGATTTGCCGCAGTTGTCGAAAGGCAAAGGGAACAAGATCATCAACATTCCTTCTGCGGAAGCGGCGAAAGGCGAAGATGGTCTGGCACAACTCTACGTGCTGCCGCCGCAAAGCACGCTGACTATCCACGTCGGGAAACGCAAAATTAAACTGCGTCCTGAAGAGCTGCAGAAGGTAACCGGCGAGCGTGGTCGTCGCGGTACGCTCATGCGCGGTCTGCAACGCATCGACCGTGTTGAGATTGACTCGCCCCGACGTTCCAGTCACGGCGACAGCGAAGAATAACGCCAGCGTCTGGCTCTCCCTGTTTTCACACAGGGAGAGCTTGTTTTAAAAAATCCCGTGAAACCGTTGTTTATTCGTGCGTTGCGATTAACAATACGCTTTTCCAGAGAGCCGCTCTTAACAATGCCCTAACCTGATGCAGTGTTCGGAATCAGGTGACGTAGAATGCCAGGCTCTTAGGCCTTTAGAGGTTGTTATGCTATATATTTTTCGTTTAATTATTACTGTTATTTACTGCATTTTGGTCTGTATTTTCGGTTGCATATACTGTCTGTTCAGCCCAAGAAATCCAAAACACGTTGCGACGTTCGGCCATATGTTTGGTCGCCTGGCTCCCCTGTATGGCCTGAAGGTCGAGTGTCGCATGCCGCCTGACGCGAAGAGCTATGGTAATGCTATCTATATTTGTAACCACCAGAATAACTATGACATGGTTACCGCAGCGAATATCGTTCAGCCACCGACGGTTACAGTAGGTAAAAAAAGCCTGTTATGGATCCCTTTCTTCGGACAGCTGTACTGGCTCACCGGTAATCTGTTGATCGACAGAAATAACCGCGCCAAAGCGCACAGCACCATTGCGGCGGTTGTGAATCACTTTAAAAAGCGTCGTATCTCTATCTGGATGTTCCCTGAAGGAACGCGTAGCCGTGGCCGTGGTCTGCTACCGTTTAAAACAGGTGCGTTCCATGCGGCAATTGCTGCGGGTGTCCCGGTTATCCCTGTTTGCGTTTCAACGACTTCTAATAAGATCAAATTGAACCGGCTGAATAATGGGCTGGCGATTGTAGAGATGCTGCCGCCAGTGGATATCAGTCATTTTGGTAAAGATCAGGTTCGTGAACTGGCAGCGCATTGCCGCACGCTGATGGAACAAAAAATCGCAGAACTCGATAAAGAAGTTGCTGAGCGGGAAGCTGCCGGTAAGGTTTAATTCGCTCATTTCGGGTTTGTTACAGGAAATGATTTCCTGCGTGTTAATCGCCAGTTTTTCATGGAGCTTATATGTCATTCAGTCGGCGTCAGTTCATTCAGGCATCGGGGATCGCGCTGTGTGCAGGTGCTGTTCCACTGAAGGCTAATGCTGCCGGTCAGCAACAACCGCTACCTGTTCCCCCCCTGCTGGAGTCCCGTCGGGGACAGCCGCTATTTATGACGCTGCAACGTGCGCACTGGTCGTTTACGCCTGGCACACGCGCACCCGTCTGGGGTGTTAACGGGCGCTACCTGGGGCCGACAATCCGCGTCTGGAAAGGCGATGATGTCAAGCTTATCTACAGCAACCGTCTGACAGAAAATGTCTCAATGACCGTTGCCGGATTACAGGTTCCAGGTCCTCTTATGGGCGGGCCGGCGCGTATGATGTCGCCTAATGCGGACTGGGCGCCCGTGCTGCCGATCCGCCAAAGCGCTGCGACCTTGTGGTATCACGCCAATACGCCAAATCGCACTGCCCAGCAGGTCTATAACGGCCTTGCCGGGATGTGGCTGGTTGAAGATGAAGTGAGTAAATCACTGCCGATCCCTAACCACTATGGCGTGGATGATTTTCCCGTCATTATTCAGGATAAGCGCCTGGATAACTTCGGTACGCCAGAATATAGCGAGCCGGGCAGCGGTGGTTTTGTCGGGGATACTCTTTTGGTCAACGGGGCGCAAAGTCCGTATGTCGAAGTGTCTCGTGGCTGGGTGCGTTTGCGTTTGCTGAATGCCTCAAACTCGCGTCGTTATCTGCTGAAAATGAGCGATGGCCGTGCGCTGCATGTTATCTCAGGCGATCAGGGGTTTTTACCCGCACCGGTTTCGGTGAAGCAGCTATCGCTGGCGCCAGGTGAGCGTCGTGAGATTCTGGTCGATATGACCAACGGTGATGAAGTTTCGATTACCTGCGGCGAGGCGGCCAGTATTGTTGACAGGATCCGTGGTTTCTTTGAACCTTCCAGTATCCTGATCTCCACGCTGGTACTGACTTTGCGACCAACCGGTCTTCTGCCGCTGGTAACGGATAGCCTGCCAATGCGTCTGTTACCCACCGAAATTTTGAGCGGCTCGCCGATTCGCAGCCGTGATATTAGCCTTGATGACGATCCTGGAATCAATGGCCAACTGTGGGATGTCAATCGCATGGATATCACGGCGCAGCAGGGCTCCTGGGAGCGCTGGACGGTGCGCGCAGATATGCCGCAGTCGTTCCATATCGAAGGCGTCTCTTTCCTGATCCGTAATGTGAATGGCGCGATGCCGTTCCCGGAAGACCGTGGCTGGAAAGATACCGTCTGGGTTGATGGGCAAGTGGAGTTGCTGGTCTATTATGGACAGCCTTCCTGGGCGCATTTCCCGTTCTACTTCAACAGCCAGACGCTGGAAATGGCAGACCGTGGTTCTATTGGACAGATGCTGGTGAATCCGGCTCCGTAACGGATATTCCTGTGCCGGGTGGCGGTTTCGCCTAACCCGGCCTGGCCCGTGCGAAAGCACAGGCACGGTCAGCGTAGCACCAGCAGAGATGAAATTTAACATCCTTACAATACTCCTTCATTTCCCCTGTTGATCCAGCGTATAATCCCCGGCCTTTGATTATTTTTTTACCATTTTTTTGGAAGCATTATGAGCGCAATATCCCTGATCCAACCGGACAGAGACCTTTTCTCCTGGCCGCAGTATTGGGCCGCCTGCTTTGGGCCGGCACCATTTTTGCCGATGTCACGCGACGAAATGGATCAACTTGGCTGGGATAGCTGCGACATCATTCTGGTTACCGGCGATGCGTACGTCGATCACCCGAGCTTCGGTATGGCTATTTGCGGCCGTATGCTGGAAGCACAGGGCTTTCGCGTGGGGATCATCGCCCAACCGGAGTGGAACAGCAAAGATGACTTTATGCGTCTGGGCAAACCGAACCTGTTCTTCGGCGTAACTGCCGGCAACATGGACTCGATGATCAACCGTTATACCGCCGATCGCCGACTGCGCCATGACGATGCCTATACGCCGGACAACGTGGCGGGTAAACGCCCGGATCGCGCGACGCTGGTTTATACCCAGCGCTGTAAAGAAGCCTGGAAAGATGTGCCGGTTATTCTCGGCGGTATTGAAGCCAGCCTGCGCCGTACTGCGCATTACGATTACTGGTCAGATACCGTGCGTCGTTCCGTGTTGGTGGATTCAAAAGCCGACATGCTGATGTTTGGCAACGGTGAACGTCCATTGGTGGAAGTCGCACACCGTCTGGCGATGGGCGAAACCATTGATCAGATCCGCGACGTGCGTAATACCGCGATTATGGTCAAAGAAGCGCTGCCGGGCTGGAGCGGGGTGGATTCCACGCGTCTGGATATGCCAGGAAAAATTGACCCAATCCCTCATCCGTATGGCGAAGACTTGCCGTGTGCTGACAACAAACCGGTGGCGCCGAAAAAACAAGAAGCGAAAGCGGTAACCGTACAGCCGCCGCGTCCGAAGCCGTGGGAAAAAACCTACGTACTGTTGCCGTCGTTCGAGAAAGTGAAGAGCGACAAAGTACTGTACGCCCATGCGTCGCGTATTCTGCACCATGAAACGAACCCAGGATGCGCGCGTGCACTGATGCAAAAGCATGGCGATCGCTATATTTGGGTTAACCCACCGGCGATCCCGTTGTCGACCGAGGAAATGGACAGCGTCTTTGCACTGCCGTACAAGCGTGTACCGCATCCGGCATACGGTAACAGCCGAATTCCCGCCTATGAGATGATCCGTTTCTCGATCAATATCATGCGTGGCTGTTTTGGTGGTTGCTCGTTCTGTTCGATCACCGAGCACGAAGGGCGCATTATCCAGAGCCGTTCTGAAGATTCGATCATCAATGAGATCGAAGCCATTCGTGATACCGTTCCGGGCTTTACCGGCGTGATTTCCGATCTCGGTGGCCCAACGGCTAACATGTATATGCTGCGCTGTAAGTCACCGCGTGCGGAACAGACCTGCCGTCGTCTGTCATGCGTGTATCCGGACATCTGCCCGCATATGGATACCAACCACGAACCGACGATTAATCTTTACCGCCGCGCGCGTGATCTAAAAGGCATTAAAAAGATCCTTATCGCATCCGGGGTGCGTTATGACATCGCCGTTGAGGACCCGCGCTATATTAAAGAGTTGGCAACTCACCATGTGGGTGGCTACCTGAAGATTGCGCCGGAGCATACCGAAGAAGGCCCATTGTCGAAGATGATGAAGCCGGGTATGGGCAGCTACGACCGCTTTAAAGAGTTGTTCGATACCTATTCTAAACAGGCCGGTAAAGAGCAGTACCTGATCCCATATTTTATCTCTGCGCACCCGGGTACGCGTGATGAGGATATGGTGAATCTGGCTCTGTGGCTGAAACAGCGTCGTTTCCGTTTGGATCAAGTGCAGAACTTCTACCCATCACCGCTGGCAAACTCTACAACTATGTATTACACCGGGAAAAACCCGTTGGGTAAAATTGGTTATAAGAGTGAAGATGTGGTGGTGCCAAGAGGTGATAAACAGCGCCGTCTGCATAAAGCACTGCTGCGTTACCATGATCCTGCTAACTGGCCGTTAATCCGTCAGGCGCTGGAAGATATGGGGAAAAAGCATCTGATTGGCGGTCGTCGCGAGTGTTTGGTTCCGGCCCCGACGCTGGAAGAGATGCGCGAAGCACGTCGTCAGAACCGCCACACCCGCCCGGCACTGACCAAGCATACGCCAGTCGCGCACCAGCGTCAGACGCCTGCGGCGAATAAAAAACGCGGGAAAGTTGCGGGGCGCTAATGCCAGACCGTAGACCGGATAAGGTGTGTCACCTTATCCGGTAATGACATTGACGCGTTAAGCTTCACGAATTCTGGCCGCTAATGCGGCCAGCTTTTCATCGTCTGCCCGCTCGTGGTCGTGTGACGACAAATACCCTTCATACTGTTCGAAAAATTTATTCTGCCGTGATTCAATCGGTTTCCAGTGCGTCAAATCACCTGTGCCATGCATAGGGCTGAGCTTACTGTGCACATGATCCACGCCAAACCCTTCGAAAAACATCCCTGTACGGCTGACGTCCGGGAAAGCGTTATCCAGTTTTTTCGCCACCTTTTGGGTCGCCAGCATCAGGTCTGCCAGTGCCTGCGGCGGCATATCAAATGCATAGCTGGGATAGTGCTTTTTCGGGATCACCACGGTAAAACCTTCGGTGTTCGGGAAAATAGACAGAAAGGCCAGGTGATGCTCATCCTCCCAGACTTTATGGCAGGGCGCTTTACCTTCAACAATTTGACAGAAAATACAGGTCATTCCTTTTCTCCGTAGGTAAGACGTTTTGTCAGGACGCAGTGAGTTTAGTACAGACCCAACATCTTCCACCACATCAGCCCTACGGTGATAAAGACGGCTTGATTAAACAGGCTGATGATGAATCCTGTTCGCCACCAGACCCCTGTCGGGACGTACCCGGCACCAAACAGAATCGGGCCGCGGGCGTGAGTGTACTGAGTGAGGGAACAGTACAGGCTGCTGGTGAAGGCCAACATCAACGCCGTAGGCGCTGCAGGAATATTCAAATGCAAGCCGACGCCAAGGAAAACGGCGTACAGCGCCGCAATCTGCGCATTACCGCTGGCAAAAAAGTAGTGGGTATAAAAGTACGCGGCGTTGAGCAGCAGCAGGACAACCACCCAACTGGTTCCATGCATGGTACTGCTCAGGCTATCGCCAATCAGGTTGCCAAACCAGGTGGTAAAGCCCAGCTTTTTCAACTGATTCGCCATCATTAATAGTGCGGCAAACCAGATCAGCGTATCCCATGCGCCTTTCTCACTTTTGACGTCCTCCCAGCTCAGAACGCCGCTGAGCAGCAAGATGGATAAGCCAACAAATGAGGCGGTTGTGGCGTCGACACCCAGCGTATCACCAAAAATCCACAGCACCAGCAGGACGCCGACAGTCGCCAGCATCAGCCATTCACCGCGTGACATACGGCCCATTTCTGCCAGTTCTTTGCGCGCCAGATTAGGGGCATCCGGCGTGTGTTTGATTTCCGGACGTACCAGCCAGTAAACCAGGAGTGGAACCAGCAGCAACGAGACCAGACAAGGCAGCAGCGCCGCCATAAACCAACTGCCCCAGGTCAGTGTGACCCCCGCGTTGGCCGCCAGTTTTACTGCCAACAGGTTGCCGGTATAGCCGGTCATAAAGAGCGCGGCGGTGACATCATTGACATTGCCAATACAGGTGATGAGAAAGGTGCCGATTTTATTGCGGGATTCATCTTCCGGGTTTGAATGGAAACTGCGTGCCAGAGAGTCAGCTATCGGGTAGATGACGCCGCCACAGCGTGCCGTATTGCTTGGCATTGCTGGGGAAAGTATCAGGTCCGCAAACGCCAGTCCGTAGGCGAGTCCCAGGGTACGTTTTCCGAGCAGACGGATCATCTGCAGCGCGATACGTCGACCGAGGCCGGTTTTGATAAACCCGCGGGCAATCATAAAGGCGACGACAATCAGCCAGATCAGCGAACTGTTCAGTTCGCTCAGTGCGGTGGTAATAGCACCGCTGGCGGTTTTATCCCCGGCAGCATAAGCGAGGGCAAAAACGGTAATACCGATAATGCCGACTGCGCCAATAGGCAGAACTTTTGCCACGATAGAAGCAATGGTAGCAACGAAGATAATGGCTGAATGCCAGGCTGGCGCACTTAACCCACTGGGTGGGGTAAGCTGCCAGAGCCCGGCAGAAATCAATAATATAAGAATTAATGGGAGCCATTTGACGCCATGCTGTGTTTTTTCCGCCATGGTCACGCACCTATAGATATTTGTGATGTATTAATGAAATTAATATTATTAATTAATAATTAGTAAGTTATGTCGCGTAATGCTGCACGTGGATGTGCCATAAATACATCTATACTTGCGCGTTTATTGTTTCTTAATATTTCGACAGGAGAAAAGCCCGACGGGAATGCCGGGCTGGAGAGGAGAGATTAACCGCCGAACTGATCCGGGTCAGGGCCCAGGCGTTTACCCTGATCGAGTTTTGCAATTTCACCGAGTTCGTCTTTATCCAGGCGGAAATCCCAGACGTTGAAGTTCTCGGCGATACGGGCAGGGGTGACGGATTTCGGGATGACAACCAGACCGTTATCCAGATGCCAGCGAATGACGACCTGCGCCGGTGATTTGCCATATTTTTCAGCGAGCTCGCGAATGATCTTTTGATCAAATACATCTTTACCGCCCTGCGCCAGCGGGCTCCAGGACTCAGTCTGGATCTTATGTGTTGCGTTCCAGGCGTGAAGCTGGCGTTGCTGCATCAGTGGATGCAGTTCTATCTGGTTAATCACCGGGGGGACACCTGTTTCATCCATCAGGCGCTGGAGATGGTTGATCTGAAAGTTGCACACACCGATGCTCTTGATCAGCCCCTCTTTTTGCAGGTCGATCATGTTTTCCCACGCTTCAACGTAGTGATCAATCGCCGGGACAGGCCAGTGCATCAGGTAGAGATCGAGGTAATCGAGCTGGAGTTTCTCCATGCTTTCGAGCAATGCTTCCCGTGGGCGCTTCTGGTCATCATTCCACAGCTTGGTGGTAATGAATAACTCTTCGCGTGGTACGCCCGCATTGCGTAATGCTTTGCCGACACCTTCTTCGTTTTTGTACGCCGCAGCGGTATCGATAGAGCGATAACCGACTTCCAGCGCTTTATGAATGGCGGAGATGACTTCTTCATTGCTTGCCTTCCAGACCCCCAGGCCCAGTTGCGGCATGACGTTACCATCCTGTAGCTTGATAATGGTTGGACCGGTCATAATTCCCCCCCTTAATTGAGTTCACCGGGGCAAGCCCCGGTAAGTTAGGTGTGATTTAAGTCTGGCCTATACTCGTCATACTTCAAGCTGTATATGCGTTGGCTGCACTTGTTCACCCCTGTCACTTACTTCTGTCAGCTCCAGGGGATTCTCTCTTTTGCCGGCTTTATGCAACTCGAATTGTTGAGAGTATAAATAGCCAAAAACGAAAGTCAGAGGTCAAAAAACCTTAGCGGGCAGCTTCGTAAATCCGGCGGCTGACGTCCAGCGTGATGTCCTGATGTTCACCCAGTTTCGTGCCGCCATGCGCTTCCAGTTTTTCCAGAAGTGCCGGGATGGAGCTGCCATCCAGACCGTAGTCAGACAGGTGAGTCGGTACACCCATTTGTTCGAAGAACTGACGGGTGGCGGCAATCGCGGCATCAATGCGCTGGTCTTCGGAGCCTTCAGTGATATTCCAGATGCGCTCTGCGTATTGCAGCAGTTTGGCACGCTTGGTATCGCGTTTTTCATTCCACAATGCAGGCAGGACGATTGCCAGCGTCTGAGCGTGGTCGAGTCCGTGCATTGCCGTCAGTTCGTGACCCAGCATATGGGTTGCCCAGTCCTGCGGTACGCCTGCACCGATCAGCCCGTTCAGTGCCTGAGTGGCTGCCCACATGACGTTAGCACGCACGTTGTAGTTTTCCGGCTCCTGTAATGCTTTTGGACCTTCTTCGATAAGCGTCAGCAGAATGCCTTCGGCAAAGCGATCCTGAATTTTGCCGTCAACCGGATAAGTCACATATTGCTCAACGGTATGAACGAATGCATCCACCACACCGTTTGCCACCTGACGCGGCGGGAGGGTGTAGGTGTAAACCGGATCCAGCACGGCAAAAACCGGCTGCACAAACGGGGTCATAAAGGCCAGCTTATCGCCGGTGGTTTTACGCGAAATTACCGCTCCGGAGTTAGATTCAGAACCGGTTGCTGGCAGGGTTAATACGGAACCCATTGGGATGGCGCTTTTTACGTCATTGCCGTGGGTTTCCAGAATACGCCATGGATCGATGCCGTCAGCGTACTGTGCTGCAGCGGCGATGAATTTGGTGCCGTCGAGAACAGAACCGCCGCCTACCGCCAGCAGGAATGTCACCTTCTCATCACGGACAATTTTTACCGCGTTCATCAGCGTTTCATAGGATGGGTTCGGCTCAATACCGCCAAACTCGAGCACATCCAGACCTTTCAGTGCGTCCTGAACTTGTGCCAGAACACCTGTTTTTTTCACGCTACCACCGCCGTAGGTAATCAGTACGCGAGCATCCTGGGGGATTTGGTCGCGCAGTTCTGCAATCGCGCCTTTACCAAACAGAATGCGGGTTGGGGTATGGAGATTAAAGTTGTTCATTGCTCGTTACCTTGTGTGGGTAAAAAAGAGGGCAGGCGAGTGTCTGCCTGATGGTGAACATTGTGGTCGTCAGAAGCGTTCCTCTCAATGCTCATTTCTGCCGATGTCTTGCCCATTTCTACAGACTACTGGAGAAAAGAGATAAAAGTGCGCACTATATCAAGGTTGCAAATCAATGATGAAATGGTGCCCTATGAACCGTGATGAGATCTGTCTCCTGCTGACAGATAAAATTAATCAGCTGAAAAATAATGAGAATAAATTAAATGATCTGCTGCCTGATATTCGCTTACTGTATGGCTCTGAACCAGGGGGGCGCACACCAGTGATGTATCAGCCTGGCATCATATTTCTCTTTTCAGGACATAAAATTGGTTATATCAACGAGCGTGTCTTTCGCTATGACGCCAACGAATATTTACTGCTAACAGTACCTTTACCCTTTGAATGTGAAACTTATGCGACACCGGACGTTCCGTTGGCGGGTATCCGCCTGAACGTCGATATCCTGCAATTGCAGGAATTGCTGATGGATATTGGGGAGGATGAGCTGTTCCAGCCCGCAATGGCGGCAAGCGGGATTAATTCGGCGACGCTATCCGATGAAATTCTTTGTGCAGCGGAACGTCTGCTGGATGTGATGGAGCGGCCATTGGATGCACGTATTCTGGGAAAACAGATTATTCGTGAGATCCTCTACCACGTGCTGACCGGGCCACGTGGAGGAGCCTTACTGGCGCTGGTCAGTCGCCAGACACATTTCAGTTTGATAAGCCGTGTGCTGAAGCGAATTGAAACCAAGTACACCGAAAATCTCAATGTTGAGCAATTAGCGGCAGAGGCCAATATGAGCGTGTCGGCGTTCCATCATAATTTTAAATCGGTGACCAGTACTTCACCATTGCAGTATCTGAAGAGCTATCGATTGCATAAAGCGCGGATGATGATGATTCATGATGGGATGAAAGCGAGTGCGGCGGCAATGCGCGTGGGTTATGAGAGTGCATCGCAGTTTAGTCGGGAGTTCAAACGTTACTTTGGCGTCACGCCAGGGGAAGATGCAGCCAGAATTAGGATGATGCAGGGGAGTTGATCTCTTGTCGGTCAGACAGGTTTACTGTAGGCCTTAAAGCTGCGCGCCATAAGGCGAAATGCCGGGAGGGGACCCGGCCTACGGACGCAGCTCAGGCGCTACAGTATTTTTTTTTAATCACCACGAACAGCGTTCCCAGCAGACCTGCAGTTAGCAGGGCGATTGGCAGGATCATTAAAAAGGTCATTACCTGATCTTCGTGGCGTTTAACAAACGGGATCATGCTGAGCGCATAGCCGAAACTGGTGACCACCGTGACCCACAGCAGGCCGCTCAGCCAGTTAAAAAACTGGAAACGACGGTTAGGCAGCCCTGAAATCCCCGCCATGGTCGGCAGCAAGGTGCGTACAAACGCCAGGAAACGTCCGGCGAGTAGTGCCATCAACCCGTGTTGGTCAAACATACAGGTAGCACGCTGATGATATTTTTCAGGTAATTGTGCCAGCCAGCCTTTCACTGTTCGTGTATTGCCCAGCCAGCGCCCCTGAATGTAGCTCAGCCAGCAACCGAGGCTGGCAGCGGCAGTCAGAATCGCTATGGTAGGTAAAAAGCTCATCACGTCCTGAGCAATCAGCGCTCCTGCCAGTAATAGCAGGCTGTCACCGGGCAAAAAGGAGGCGGGCAGCAGGCCATTTTCTAAAAACAGCGTGGCGAACATCACAAAGTACACCACGCTCACGACGTGTGGGTCCGCCAGCGCGGCAAAATCATGTTGCCAGAGCGCGGAGATAATATCTTGAATGACTACCATGGACTTTCCTGTGGAACAGCGTTTATAGGTGGATTGTACTCCTGAATTGTCCGGGATGCCTTGATCCCGGACGCAACAATTGCAGACTTTTCCACCAGAAGTGTCTGCATATATGTCCATCTGCGGCAATGTTACTCGATTCGGGTAAATCCTGCGGCTAAATCGGCAATCAGATCGTCAACATTTTCTAAACCGATGTGTAAACGGATGAGCGTTCCGCTGAAGTCCACTTTACCTTCCGGACGAATTGCCGCGATGTGTTCCGGTTGGTTAGCCAGAATCAGCGATTCAAAACCGCCCCAGGAATAGGCCATGCTGAACAGGCTGAAGTGATCCAGGTACGCAGACAGTTCTTCATTATTTAGCTTCTTATGCAGAACAAATGAGAACAGACCGCTGCTACCGGTAAAGTCGCGTTTCCAGAATTCGTGTCCCTTGCTGCCGGGAAGTGCCGGGTGATTCACGCGGGCAACCTGCGGATGGTCAGCCAGCCACTCGGCGACTTTTAAACTGCTTTCATGGTGTTGGCGAAGGCGAACGCTTAACGTCCGCAATCCGCGGCTGGTCATATAGGCGGTATCGGCATCCAGCATTTGTCCCATCAGATAGGCATTTTCACGCAGTTGATCCCAGCAACGGGCATTGGATACCGCTGTCCCAACCATGCCGTCAGAATGACCAATCAGATATTTCGTCCCGGCCTGAATTGAGATATCGATACCGAAATCCAGCGCGTTGAACAACACGCCCGCAGCCCAGGTGTTATCAATCATGATGATAGCGTCCGGCACAACGCTTCTGACTGCGGCAACAATAGCTGGAACATCATGAACTTCCATGGTGACAGAACCTGGAGACTCAAGAAAAACAACTTTAGTGTTCGGCTGTATATGCTTCACAATATCCGCGCCGACCAGCGGATCGAACCAGCCGGTTGTCACGCCAAGCTTGCCCAGTATCTTAGTGCAGAAATCCTGGCTGGGTTCATAGGCGGTGTTTGTCATCAGCACATGATCGCCTTGTTCAACAAAGGCAAGGATGGTGTTGGCAACGGCTGCTGCACCGCAAGGGAACAGGGCGCAGCCCGCTCCGCCTTCCAGTTCACACATCGCTTCCTGCAGTGAGAAATGCGTCAGCGTGCCGCGACGTCCATAGAAAAGGGCACCGTTTGCGCGGTTATGCGTCGCCTGTTTTTTCGCCGCAACGGTGTCGAATACCAGTGAAGACGCGCGCTGGATCACGCTATTTACCGAACCCAGCGTGTATTTTTTACTACGCCCGGCGTGAACGAGTTTGGTCTCAAGCTGCTTATCTGCCATGTTGTATTACCTATTTTTATACGTCTGGATGTCTAAACTAGCATGAATCTCATCTGCCGCGTCCTGCAGAATAGCCATAAAGTACAAAATATTCTCAAATCGATTTCGGGGGACTTTTTTACTGCGTGAGCGCAAGGAAAAGAAACCAAAGGTGCGGCACTATGTAAATAGTAATGAGAACGACTATCAATTCGACGTCGTTTTGATATGATTACGCTCAGATTTTGTGATTTGCGTCCTGGAGATACAGAGTGGGTAATAATTTGATGCAGACGGACCTTTCCGTCTGGGGTATGTATCAGCACGCCGATATCGTGGTTAAGTGCGTGATGATTGGGCTGATTTTGGCGTCAGTGATCACCTGGGCTATCTTCTTTAGTAAGAGCCTTGAGTTCTTTACGCAGAAGCGCCGTCTTAATCGTGAACAGCAGATGCTGGCAGATGCCCGCTCTTTAGATCAGGCAAGTGAGATTGCCGCTGGATTCGATGCCAAAAGCCTGGGTTCTCTGCTGATTAATGAAGCGCAGAATGAACTGGAACTGTCAGAAGGCAGTGATGACAACGAAGGGATCAAAGAGCGTACCGGTTTCCGTCTGGAACGTCGCGTTGCCGCAGTTGGTCGTCAGATGGGGCGGGGTAATGGATACCTGGCAACCATCGGGGCTATCTCTCCATTTGTCGGGTTGTTTGGTACAGTATGGGGCATCATGAATAGCTTCATCGGTATCGCACAAACCCAAACCACCAACCTGGCTGTTGTTGCTCCAGGTATTGCAGAAGCACTGTTAGCGACCGCGATCGGTCTGGTTGCGGCAATTCCTGCTGTTGTTATCTACAACATTTTTGCTCGTCAGATTGGCAGCTATAAAGCGATGCTGGGCGATGTCGCGGCGCAGGTGCTGTTGCTGCAAAGTCGTGACCTGGACCTGAGTGCAAGCGCGTCTGCACACCCGGTACGTGCTGCGCAGAAATTACGTGTAGGGTAATGTTCCATGGCAATGAGCTTTAATGAAAACCTGGATGATAACGGTGAAATGCATGACATCAACGTGACGCCGTTTATCGACGTCATGTTGGTATTGTTGATCATCTTTATGGTGGCAGCGCCACTGGCAACCGTGGATGTGAAGGTGAATCTCCCCGCATCTACCAGTACGCCGCAACCGCGTCCGGAAAAACCGGTTTACCTGTCAGTAAAAGCCGATAACACCATGTTTATTGGTAACGATCAGGTAACCGATGAGACGATGATTAACGAGCTAAACGCGCTAACTGAAGGCAAGAAAGACACCACTATCTTCTTCCGGGCAGATAAAACCGTTGACTACGAAACCATGATGAAGGTTATGGATACGTTGCATCAGGCGGGCTACCTGAAGATTGGTTTGGTCGGTGAAGAGACCGTGAAAGCCAAATAACTCTTGTTGCCGGGTACAGGTTGACCTTACCCGGCAAGCTTCTCCTGCTATTACTCCCCTGTACGTCTTTTGCCTTATCTGTTCTCGTCCAACGCAACCGTAGTGATTTTTGTGGGCTCATAGTTCCCTTCGGATAGCTTACGGGTCAGGCGCAATGTGGCTGTTTCACGCGCAAGCAGATGCTGGTATGTGCTTTCCAGACGGGCCATGATTTTGTCCCGTAATTCTGGCTGCTGAGCGATGATGGCCTCGATAGTGGCACCGTAAATCTCTTCTTTGGCTTGCAGGGCGTAGATTTCATGACGATTTTGCCATTTCATCCGCACCAGCGCGGCGGGTATAGAAACCATCTCTTGAGCAAGGCTTTCCAGCGTCGCGTTTTTATTGGCTATCAACACAGACAGATTTTGTTTTAAGACAAACTCATCACTTTTGTGGTTATCTAAAGCCAAATAAACATTATTATCTTCAACATCTTTCATTTTATTTCTCTTCCAGAGAATAAAAAATAGGATCGTTGGTTTCGCGAGTAATTAAATTAAGCCAAATTTTGTTGCCTTGTTCATTTATCATGGCTGTTTTTTGGGCCAGAATTTTACTTAATTCCTGGGCGTTAATGTCACCTTCCGCCTGTAATGAATTGAGCAGACGAGTAAATGACTCAATTTTTGCCGCGCGGAAAAGACGCTCTTTTAAATGACGATCGCACTCTTCAAATAACATATTCCGGGACTGACCGGTAGTTGCGGAGCTAATCAAAACTTCTGATTCGTAATCACTTAGCGTTATCTTTCCCTGAGTCAAATTTTCACTATTTTCTGTGGTGTTTGTATTATTTGGGGGTGCAGATAAATGAAAACGAGAGGGAACAAGATGCTCGGGAAGCATGTTGAAATATCCTTTGCTGCCAATAATATGATGTTTTTAATAAGGTAGGCCGCGTTGACAATAGCATGGGGTAATTTTAAAATCAAAAAAAATGGAGCCTGCTATGAACAGTATATTTTATTCTGTTATTACCCTGCTATTGCTTACCTGCGGGGTACTTTTGCTAATGCGTAGTGCAAATAAAAACCGTTATGCAGAAGATGTTAACGCACAGCACCAGCCGGAAATGCTAAGTAAAGAAGAGGGAGAAGATCATTTTTCTGCCCTGATGAATTCGATTACTCCGGTATGGTATTGGCGAGTCAATCACGAATATATCGATTTTATCCACTCCACAGTCAAGCGGATGACTATGGTGGAGCTGAATGAAACGCCCGGGCTCTTTGACGCACAGCGGCGTTGTAGCGATCTTAACTCTGCGGTTTATAAGTATTACGACAATATCAAAAAGCGCTGCCTCAGTGGGGAGAAAGTCCCGCACGCCGATCTGGATGTGCTTAACTTGCGGCAGTGCTTCAGGGAGTTCAGCCTGGAAGCCTATCCTGCACTTGTCGCGCTGGTGTGGCCGGAATACCAGCGTCCATTGATCAAAGAGGACGAGGTGTGAGGCGAGATTTACTTGCCCACTCTCATCAGCAGACCATTATGCCGGGTAGGGCTACACCCGGCGTAATGGTCAGATCGTTACTTGTCTGATGAGGCTTGCCACAGATTGAGTTTGCCGTCAGCGACATGTTTATCGATCTGTGCCAGTTCTTCGGCACTAAATGTCAGGTTTGCCAGTGCCTGAACGTTCTCTTCTAACTGCTCAGGTCGGCTGGCGCCAATTAATACCGATGTGACCCGGTTATCTTTTAGTAGCCAGCTTAACGCCATTTGCGCCATCGACTGCCCACGCTGTTGAGCCATCTCATTGAGCAAACGCAGACTGCTGAGGTTTGCTTCCGTCAGCATATTTTCCGTCAGTCCACGGACTTTTTTCCCTTCACGCTGCATGCGGGAACCATCAGGAATACCGTTGAGGTATTTCCCTGTCAGCAGCCCCTGGGCCAACGGGGTGAAGGCAATACACCCCATCCCGTTGGATTCCAGCGTATCCAACAATCCGCTGCTGTCTACCCAGCGGTTAAGCAGGTTGTAGGATGGCTGGTGGATAAGCAGCGGAATTTTCCATTCCCGCAGCAGTTCGGCCATCTTCTGCGTGCGCTCTGGAGAATAAGATGAGATGCCGACATACAGCGCTTTGCCACTTTGCACGGCATGGGCCAGCGCGGAAGCGGTCTCTTCCATTGGTGTGTTTTCATCAACGCGGTGCGAATAGAAAATGTCGACGTAGTCGAGACCCATACGCTTGAGGCTCTGGTCGAGGCTGGCCAGCAGATACTTGCGTGAGCCGCCAGAACCGTACGGCCCCGGCCACATGTCGTAACCAGCTTTGGTCGAGATAATCAATTCATCACGATATTGTGCAAAATCCTCGCGCAGTAATCGACCAAAGTTCTCTTCAGCACTGCCCGGAGGCGGGCCGTAGTTATTGGCTAAATCAAAATGTGTGATCCCTAAATCAAATGCTTTTCGTAGCAGTGCTCGTTGTGAATCCAGAGCTTGAACGTGTCCAAAACTGTGCCATAAACCCAGCGACAGCGCGGGCAAGCGCAAGCCGCTGCGACCACAGTAGCGATAGAGCATTTGCTCATAACGTTCAGGATTGGCAAACCAGGCCATGAGATCTCCTTAGTGCAGGTGAATTTCAAAACAACGTTTCTATTTTAGCGGGTTCGTGGTGAATATCCCGTTCACCAGGTCACATTGGGATGAAAAACTGGGCAAAAACAGATCACTGTGCTTTGCTTAAAAAAACATCACTCAGGAGTGCGGCCATGCCACGTTTGACTGCTAAAGACTTTCCGCAGGAGTTACTCGATTACTATGATTATTATGCTCATGGCAAAATATCTAAACGAGAGTTTCTGAATCTGGCGGCGAAATATGCGGTAGGTGGCATGACAGCGCTGGCGCTATTCAATTTGCTGAAACCGAATTATGCCCTGGCAACGCAGGTAGAATTTACCGATCCCGATATTCTGGCAGAATACATTACCTATCCATCGCCTGATGGGCATGGTGATGTGCGAGGTTATCTGGTGAAACCCGCGAAGCTGACGGGGAACGTTCCGGCAGTGATTGTGGTACATGAGAATCGCGGTTTGAATCCGTATATTGAGGATGTTGCACGGCGGGTGGCGAAGGCGGGTTATATTGCGCTGGCACCCGATGGATTAAGTTCACTGGGAGGTTATCCCGGCAATGACGATAAAGGCCGGGAATTACAGCAGCAGGTTGATCCCGTTAAGCTGATGAATGATTTTTTTGCTGCTATTGAATTTATGCAGCGTTATTCGATGACGACGGGAAAGGTGGGGATCACTGGATTTTGCTACGGTGGTGGTGTGGCGAATGCAGCGGCTGTTGCTTTCCCTGAACTGGCCTGTGCGGTGCCCTTTTATGGGCGTCAGGTTCCTGCTTCCGATGTCCCTAAAATTAATGCGCCTTTATTATTACACTATGCAGAACTAGACACACGAATTAATGAAGGCTGGCCCGCTTATGAAGCTGCACTCAAAGCGAATAAGAAAATCTATCAAGCATATATCTATCCCGGTGTTAATCATGGTTTTCATAACGATTCGACACCCCGTTATGATAAAGCAGCTGCTGATTTAGCCTGGGAACGCACTCTTGCCTGGTTTGATAAATATTTGTTATGAAAAACAACGCATTATTTACAGCCCCAGGTTAATTGTCTGAATAATAATGCTACCTAATTTCATTAACATTCATATTGATATGACCAGCAGGGATAATAGACAGACTTAAAAAAGTAAAAAAATAAAGAACGTATTATATCTTCTTCATTGCCTGCCGATAACAAGGGGAAGTATCGCCTGATGGCGAATTCTTCATCAATGGCAAGGAAATTATTATGTATTTGCTGAAAAACTTCACTATTCGTATTGTCATGCTGGCAATACTTGGACTTTTTTGCCTGCTCTGGTCGGGCGTGGGTTTATTCAGTCTTCATGCGTTATCAAAAATATCAGAAGGGACTGATATTGATCGTCATCTCGTCAAACAGATGACGGTGCTGAGTCAGGGTAACGATCAGTACTTCCGCTTTGTGACACGCCTGAGCCGTGCAGTGGATGTCAAAATTGGTGGTGGAACGCCTGATTTTACACCTGCCCAGCAATCGCTGGATAATCTGAGCCAGAAGCTCCAGGAGATGAAAACATTATCTCCCGGGCCGATGGACCCGGAAATTTCAGCAGCGGTGCTGGCTAAGTGGCAAGCTTTGCTGGATAAAGGCGTGATACCGCAAATGCAGTTGGCGCAGCAGAGCTCGCTTACGGCGTTTTCGGAACATGCCAGCACGATTACGCCCGCACTGAGCCGTGAATTTGGTGCCAGCGCTGAACGGTTTAATACCACAGCCGGAAAGAGACTTGATGCGACGCGTATTATGGTAGACGGTAAAACGTCGATCATTCGGACACTGATTATTACTGCCGTTATCCTCGGGATTGCCCTCCTTTTCTTCACCGATCGTTACCTCGTTACCATGATGGTGAAACCTCTCGGTCGTATTCGCCAGCAGTTCCGCCAGATTGCCCAGGGCGATCTCAGCCATCCGATTGAAGAATTCGGCCGGAACTGTGTAGGCCAACTGGTCCCTTTATTGTGCGCGATGCAGGACAGCCTGCGTGAAGCCGTAAGTACGATTCGTTCAGGCAGTGACAACATCTGGCGAGGCGCTACGGAAATTTCTACCGGCAATAACGATCTCTCTTCCCGTACTGAAGAGCAGGCGGCAGCGTTGGAAGAAACCGCAGCCAGCATGGAGCAGCTAACCGCAACGGTAAAACTTAACGCCGAAAATGCGCGTGAGGCCAGCCAGCTTGCCGATACCGCAACAGAAACGGCAGGCAAAGGAAGCAAGTTGGTTTCTGAAGTGGTCGACACCATGGACGGTATTGCTGCCAGTTCTAAACAGATAGCAGAAATTACCTCCGTCATTAATAGCATTGCTTTCCAGACCAACATTCTGGCGCTCAACGCCGCCGTTGAAGCGGCCAGGGCTGGTGAACAGGGACGTGGCTTTGCTGTGGTGGCGGGGGAGGTCCGTAATCTCGCCAGTCGTAGCGCCGGAGCGGCAAAAGAGATTGAGACATTAATCGGTGAATCTTCACGCCGTGTCGATCAGGGGGCTCGACTGGTCAAAGAGACCGGGTTAACGATGGAAGCGATTCTACGCGGTGCGACCGAAGTCACCGTTATCATGAAACAAATAGCCTCTGCTTCTGAAGAGCAGAATAAAGGTATCTCGCAGGTCAGCGTTGCGATCACTCAGATGGACAGCGTGACGCAGCAGAATGCCGCGTTGGTAGAACAAGTCTCCGCAGCGGCAGTGGCGCTGGAACGGCAAACGGAAGAGCTGCAACGCTCTGTACAGCAATTCCGGCTTTCAGCCAATGATGTGCAATATGCATCGACAAATACCGCTTCCCCCTCCGTAGAAAGCAGAACCTCTGCAGCGCCTAAAACGGACGAGTGGGTGTCCTTTTAATCTGGCACAAAAAAGTGCGTGATACCTCTGGCCTTTGTTTAAAAAATCGCTATATAATTTATTATATAGCGATTGGAGGTTATGCATGGACAACCATTTTGGTAAGGGCCTGATGGCCGGATTGAACGCCTCAAGTGCGGACAGTGCTCGTTCAGTGGCGAATTTTTGTTCAGATTATAAACGCGGTTTTGTTCTGGGTTTTTCACATCGAATGTTTGAAAAAACGGGTGACCGACAGCTCAGCGCATGGGAAGCGGGGATCCTGACGCGTCGTTATGGGCTGGATAAAGAGATGGTGATGGATTTCTTCAAAGAGAACCAGTCGAGTACAACAATTCGGTTTTTCATGGCTGGCTATCGGCTCGAAGCTTGATCCAAAAGGGGTATTATCTTGCTTTAATTAATTACACTATTGACCTACGCCTTCGTTTTGTTGCTCCGCCGAAGTATTATAATGCACATAACCATATAAAAAGTGTGGTAATGGCGCGCCGATCGCAATAAGCAACATGCGAATGGTGCAAAATAAAAGCCAGGTCTTCGCAACGGAATAACAATAAAATGACTGGAGATAATTCTCTCATCAATTCGAACGGCATCAATCGCCGTGATTTCATGAAGCTTTGTGCAGCACTGGCCGCTACCATGGGGCTCAGTAGCAAAGCCGCCGCAGAAATGGCCGAATCAGTTTCTCGTCCTCAGCGCCCACCGGTTATCTGGATTGGTGCTCAGGAGTGTACGGGTTGTACTGAATCTCTGCTTCGCGCGACACACCCTACAGTGGAAAACCTCGTTCTGGAGACCATCTCTCTGGAATACCATGAGGTACTCTCTGCCGCCTTTGGCCACCAGGTCGAAGAGAACAAACATAACGCTCTGGAGAAGTACAAAGGGCAATATGTTCTGGTGGTAGATGGTTCTATCCCGCTAAAAGATAATGGTATTTACTGCATGGTTGCCGGTGAGCCAATTGTGGATCACATCCGCAGAGCGGCCGAAGGTGCAGCAGCTATCATTGCTATCGGCTCTTGTGCCGCATGGGGTGGTGTAGCTGCCGCTGGCGTGAACCCAACGGGTGCAGTCGGCTTGCAAGAAGTTCTGCCAGGCAAAACCATCATCAACATTCCAGGCTGTCCGCCTAACCCGCATAACTTCCTCGCCACGGTCGCGCATATCATCACTTACGGTAAGCCGCCGAAGCTGGATACCAAAAACCGTCCGACATTTGCCTACGGTCGTTTGATTCACGAACACTGCGAACGTCGCCCGCATTTTGATGCCGGCCGTTTTGCTAAAGAGTTCGGCGATGAAGGCCACCGCGAAGGTTGGTGCCTCTATCATCTGGGCTGTAAAGGGCCAGAAACGTACGGTAACTGCTCGACCTTGCAATTCTGTGATGTTGGCGGTGTGTGGCCGGTGGCGATCGGTCATCCTTGCTACGGCTGTAACGAAGAAGGCGTCGGTTTCCATAAAGGTATTCACCAGCTCGCCCATGTGGAAAACCAAACCCCGCGTTCAGAGAAGCCTGATGTCAACATGAAAGAAGGCGGCAACATTTCAGCTGGGGCTATTGGGCTGCTTGGCGGCGTAGTAGGACTGGTTGCCGGCGTCAGCGTGATGGCGGTACGTGAACTGGGGCGTCAGCAGAAGAAAGATAACGCTGACTCACGGGGAGAATAACCGTGAACAGACGTAACTTTATTAAAGCAGCCTCCAGCGGGGCATTGCTGTTGGGCGCAGCGCCGTCCATCAGTCATGCGGCTGCAGAAAACCGTCCGCCGATCCCGGGTTCACTTGGGATGCTCTATGATTCGACGCTGTGCGTAGGCTGCCAGGCCTGCGTCACTAAGTGTCAGGATATCAACTTCCCGGCGCGTAACCCGGAAGGTGAGCAAACCTGGTCGAACAACGACAAACTGTCACCGTATACCAACAACATCATCCAGGTGTGGCGTAGCGGAACAGGTGTTAACAAAGACCAGACCGAAAACGGCTACGCGTACATTAAGAAACAGTGCATGCACTGTGTCGATCCGAACTGCGTCTCCGTTTGCCCGGTTTCCGCGCTGAAGAAAGACCCGAAAACCGGCATCGTCCACTATGACAAAGATGTCTGTACTGGCTGCCGCTATTGCATGGTTGCCTGCCCGTACAACGTCCCTAAATACGACTACAACAACCCGTTTGGTGCGCTTCATAAATGTGAATTGTGTAACCAGAAAGGGGTTGAACGTCTGGACAAAGGGGGGTTACCGGGGTGTGTTGAAGTGTGTCCTGCCGGTGCAGTGATTTTTGGTACGCGTGAAGAGCTGATGGCTGAGGCGAAAAAACGTCTCGCACTGAAGCCTGGCAGCGAATACCACTATCCGCGTCAGACAGTGAACGCTGGTGATACCTATTTGCATACGGTACCGAAGTACTATCCGCACCTGTACGGTGAAAAGGAAGGCGGTGGTACGCAGGTTATGGTGCTGACGGGTGTTCCTTACGAGGATTTGGATCTGCCAAAACTGGATGACCTTTCAACCGGTGCGCGTTCCGAACATGTTCAACATTCCCTGTATAAGGGCATGATTTTACCCCTGGCAGCGCTGGCGGGCTTAACCGTGCTGGTTCGTCGTAATACGAAAAACGACCATCACGATGGAGGAGACGATCATGAGTCATGATCCTAAACCGCTGGGCGGAAGAATAATCAGCAAACCGGTCATTATTTTTGGGCCGTTAATCGTCCTGTGTATGCTCCTGATTGTGAAACGTCTGGTCTTCGGATTGGGGTCTGTCTCCGATCTGAACGGCGGCTTCCCATGGGGTGTATGGATCGCGTTTGACCTGTTGATCGGTACCGGTTTCGCGTGCGGCGGTTGGGCGCTGGCATGGGCGGTGTATGTTTTCAATAGAGGGCAATACCATCCGCTGGTACGTCCGGCGCTGCTGGCGAGCCTGTTCGGTTACTCGCTGGGGGGGTTGTCGATCACCATTGACGTCGGTCGTTACTGGAACCTGCCGTATTTCTACATTCCGGGCCACTTTAACGTGAACTCGGTACTGTTTGAAACGGCGGTCTGTATGACCATCTATATCGGTATCATGGCGCTGGAATTTGCTCCGGCCTTGTTTGAACGTCTGGGCTGGAAAGTCTCCCTCAAGCGTTTGAATAAAGTGATGTTCTTTATTATCGCTCTCGGCGCGCTGCTGCCGACTATGCACCAGTCTTCAATGGGGTCATTGATGATTTCTGCGGGCTATAAAGTACATCCGCTATGGCAAGCTTATGAAATGCTGCCACTTTTCTCGGTATTAACCGCCTTTATAATGGGCTTCTCGATCGTCATTTTTGAAGGCTCGTTGGTACAAGCGGGTCTGAAAGGTAACGGTCCGGACGAGAAAAGTTTGTTCATCAAGCTGACGAATACGATTAGCGTGCTGCTGGCGATTTTCGTTGTCCTGCGCTTTGGCGAGTTGATCTACCGCGACAAGCTGTCGTATGCGTTTGCAGGCGATCTTTACTCCGTGATGTTCTGGATTGAAGTCGTGCTGATGGTCTTCCCGCTGGTGGTGCTGCGTGTCACGAAGCTGCGCAATGACTCGCGTATGCTGTATCTGTCCGCGTTGAGCGCATTACTGGGTTGTGCAACATGGCGTCTGTCCTATTCGCTGGTGGCATTCAATCCTGGTGGTGGCTACCACTACTTCCCGACCTGGGAAGAACTGTTGATTTCTATTGGTTTTGTGGCTATTGAGATTTGTGCATACATCGTACTCATTCGTCTACTGCCGATACTTCCTCCTTTAAAACAAAACGATCAAAATCGTCATGAGGCGAGCAAAGCATGAGCCAGAGAATTACTATTGATCCGGTAACCCGTATTGAGGGTCATTTACGCATCGACTGCGAAATCGAAAATGGCGTGGTATCTAAAGCATGGGCTTCCGGTACCATGTGGCGCGGCATGGAAGAGATCGTGAAGAATCGCGATCCGCGCGATGCCTGGATGATTGTTCAGCGTATTTGTGGTGTTTGCACCACAACTCACGCTATCTCTTCTGTTCGTGCAGCTGAAAGCGCGCTGAATATTGATGTTCCGGTGAACGCACAGTACATCCGTAACATCATTCTGGCCGCGCATACCACGCATGACCATATCGTGCACTTCTACCAGCTCTCTGCGCTGGACTGGGTGGATATTACTTCCGCATTGAAAGCCGATCCGGCGAAAGCCTCGGCGATGCTGAACGGCGTGTCTTCCTGGCATCTGAACAGCGCTGAAGAGTTCACCAGGGTACAGAACAAGATCAAAGACCTGGTTGCCAGCGGTCAGTTAGGTATTTTTGCCAACGGTTGTTGGGGGCACCCGGCTATGCAGTTGCCGCCGGAAGTGAACCTGATTGCGGTCGCACACTATCTGCAGGCGCTGGAATGCCAGCGTGATGCTAACCGTGTTGTGGCGCTGTTGGGGGGTAAAACGCCGCACATTCAGAACCTGGCCGTTGGTGGGGTTGCGAACCCCATTAACCTTGACGGCCTTGGCGTACTGAACCTTGAACGTCTGATGTACATCAAGTCCTTCATCGATAAGCTGAGCGATTTTGTTGAGCAGGTTTACAAGGTCGATACCGCGGTTATTGCAGCGTTCTATCCTGAATGGCTGGAACGTGGCCAGGGGGCAGTTAACTACCTGAGCGCACCGGAATTCCCGACTGATGGCAAAAATGGCAGCTTCCTGTTCCCGGGTGGTTACATCACGGATGCAGACCTGTCGACCTATCGTCCGATCACCTCTCACTCTGATGAATACCTGATCAAAGGGATTCAGGAGAGTGCGAAACACGCATGGTACAAAGACGAAGCGCCGCAGGCACCGTGGGAAGGTACAACGGTTCCTGATTACACCGGCTGGTCAGACGATGGAAAATACTCCTGGGTTAAAGCGCCAACCTTCTACGGCAAAACGGTGGAAGTGGGCCCGCTGGCTAATATGCTGTGTAAACTGGCGGCAAAACGCGAGTCTACCCATGCCAAGCTGAATGAAATCATTGCGATTTACACCAAGCTGACCGGTAAAACCATCGAAGTCTCGCAGCTGCATTCGACGCTGGGCCGTATCATTGGTCGTACCGTTCACTGCTGTGAACTGCAGAATGTTCTGCAGGATCAGTACAACGCGCTGATCGTGAACATCGGTAAAGGCGACCACACCACCTTCGTGAAACCGGATATCCCGGCAACGGGCGAATTCAAAGGTGTGGGTTTCCTTGAAGCGCCGCGCGGTATGCTTTCTCACTGGATGGTGATTAAAGACGGCATTATCAGTAACTATCAGGCGGTTGTACCGTCAACCTGGAACTCCGGCCCACGTAACTTTAATGATGAAGTGGGGCCGTACGAGCGTTCGCTGGTCGGTACGCCAATTGCCGATCCAAATAAACCGCTGGAAGTGGTGCGTACCATTCACTCCTTCGATCCTTGTATGTCATGTGCGGTGCATGTGGTGGACGTTGACGGGAACGAAGTCGTCTCAGTTAAGGTTCTGTAATGCGGATATTAGTCTTAGGGGTCGGCAATATTTTGCTGACCGATGAAGCCATCGGGGTACGTATCGTTGAGGCATTAGAACAACGATACATCCTGCCAGACTATGTTGATGTTCTGGACGGTGGTACGGCTGGGATGGAGCTTCTCGGCGATATGGCGAACAGAGATCATCTGATTATCGCTGACGCCATTGTGTCGAGAAAAAACACGCCGGGAACGATGATGGTCCTGCGGGACGAAGAGATTCCGGCGTTGTTTACCAACAAAATCTCACCGCACCAGCTTGGCCTGGCCGACGTTTTGTCGGCCCTGCGTTTTACCGGCGAGTTTCCGAAAAAACTGACCCTGGTGGGTATCATTCCGGAATCGCTGGAACCGCATATCGGGCTGACACCGACAGTTGAAGCGATGATTGAACCTGCGCTTGAGCAGGTTCTTGCTGCGCTACGCGAGTCTGGCGTTGAAGCTATTCCACGGGAGAAGGCACATGTCTGAGGAGTTCTTAGGCTTTCAGACAGCCCCGAAGCAGCAAATTCAGGCAGCGTTTGAAGAGGTTTCCCGACGTTCGATGCACGATCTTTCTTTCCTGCATCCGAATATGCCGGTGTATGTCTCTGATTTTACGCTGTTTGAAGGGCAGTGGACGGGATGTGTTATCACGCCCTGGATGCTCAGTGCACTGATTTTCCCAGGGCCGGATCAGATCTGGCCCGTGCGTAAAGTCAGTGAAAAAATCGGGCTGCGTTTACCGTATGGTGAGATGACATTTACTGTTGGTGAACTGGATGGTGTATCGCAATACCTCTCCTGCTCGCTGATGTCGCCGCTTTCGCACAGTCTGTCGGCGCAGGAAGGTGTTCGCCTGGCTGACGATTGTGCGCGGATGGTGTTATCGCTACCGGTAAGTGACCCGAATGCGCCGCAGATGGGGCGTCGTGCGCTGCTGTTGGGCCGACGGAACTGCGAAAATGCATGAGCTGTCTCTTTGTCAGAGCGCGGTTGAAATTATTCAGCAGCAGGCAGAGCAGCACGATGTAAAACGTGTTACCGGCGTTTGGCTGGAAATTGGGGCGCTCTCGTGTGTTGAAGAGAGTGCCGTCCGTTTCAGTTTTGACATCGTATGTCAGGGAACACTGGCGCAGGGATGTGAACTGCATATTGATTACAAACCCGCCCAGGCCTGGTGTTGGGATTGCAGTCAGGTCGTAGAGATCACCCAGCATGATGCACAGTGTCCTCTCTGTCAGGGCGATCGTCTGCGGGTAGATGCTGGCGATTCACTGAAAGTGAAAAGTATTGAAGTCGAATAGCCCATAGGTTGCTATGGGGCGGAGTCAGATATGTGTATTGGAGTCCCTGGTCAGGTTCTGGCCGTTGGTGAAGATATTCACCAGCTTGCGCAGGTTGAAGTGTGCGGCATCAAGCGTGATGTTAATATTGCCCTGATTTGTGAAGGCGAGCCTGCCGAACTGGTTGGGCAATGGGTGCTGGTGCACGTAGGGTTCGCCATGAGCATCATTGATGAAGATGAAGCTAAATTCACGTTGGATGCACTTCGCCGCATGGAGTATGACGTTACCAGTGCGTGATAACTGGTTTGTGCCTGATGGCGCTGCGCTTACCAGACCCACGTCTTGTATGTCGGCCGGATGAGGCATTTCGCCGCCATCCGGCATTTTATTTTAACCCTGACGTTTATCTTCGGTATGGGTATCGAAGTCGCTGGCATCATGGCGTTCATGAAGCTGCTCATTCAGCGGTCCGTTAGTGCGGTTTACAATGCGGCCACGTTTAACTGCCGGACGTGCTGCAATCTCTTTTGCCCAACGCTGAACGTGCTTGTAGCTACCCGCATCAAGGAATTCTGCCGCATCATAAACATTCCCCAATACTACATTGCCAAACCACGGCCAGACCGCCATATCGGCAATGGTGTACTCATCTCCCGCCATAAACTGATGATGTGCAAGTTGCTTATCCAGCACGTCGAGTAAACGCTTGGCTTCCATGGTGAAGCGATTGATTGCGTACTCAATTTTAACCGGCGCATAGTTGTAGAAGTGGCCGAAACCACCACCGAGGAAGGGGGCAGCACCCTGTAACCAGAATAACCAGTTCAGCGTTTCGGTGCGTTTTGCCAAATCCTGCGGCAGGAAATAACCATATTTTTCTGCCAAATAGAGCAGGATCGAACCAGATTCAAAGACACGTACTGGCGGGTTTTGTGAATGGTCGCGCAGCGCTGGGATCTTAGAGTTTGGATTCACTTCAACAAAGCCGCTGGAGAACTGATCGCCATCGCCAATGCGAATGATCCAGGCATCGTATTCCGCACCCTTTACACCCTGCGCCAGCAACTCTTCCAGCATAATCGTCACTTTCTGACCGTTTGGTGTACCCAGCGAGTACAGCTGCAACGGATGTTTGCCGACCGGTAGCGTTTTCTCGTGCGTTGCACCGGAAACCGGGCGGTTGATATTGGCGAATGCGCCGCCGTTTGATTTTTCCCACGTCCAGACTTTCGCGGGCTGATAAGTGTTGTCTGACATGTTGACCTGCCTTCTGAGTGGTTGTGTTGAAGCAGTGTAGCAGCTAGGTAGAACTCAATTTAACAGATTGGGACTTTATGTCGCTTTGTGCTGAAAGGGGAAGATAAAACTAACCCGTTCATTGTACCCAGGCTGTACTCCATGAAGAGGAAATCAATATTGGATGGAAATTGCTACCGTACTCACCATCAATAATTGGCGGTCAGTAAGCAGTAATAATGAAAAAGGGTGTTCCAGGCGTTAGCGATTATCGGGGCCCGGCAGGTGGGTGGGGCGCGGTAAAAGCCGTCGCTGCGTCGGTGTTTTCGCAAAAGGCTGTTGTACGCGACATTATCGCGATGTTCAAAATGAATCAGGTGAAAGGGTTCGATTGTCCGGGATGTGCGTGGCCGGATCCGGGTCATCGTGCGCCAATGGAGCTTTGTGAAAACGGCGTAAAGGCCGTCTCCTGGGAAACAACCCGCAAGAAAGCTTCTCCGGTGTTCTTCAGCCATCACCCGGTGTCGACATTATGGCAATACAGTGATTATGAACTGGAGAATATTGGGCGCCTGACGCACCCGATGAAGTACGATGCAGGCTCGGATACCTGGCAGGCCGTGGAATGGGCCACTGCGTTTCAGGAAATCGGCGAGCGCCTGCGCAGCTATGATTCCGCTGAGCAGGTCGAGTTTTATACCTCAGGCAGAACGTCCAACGAGGCTGCGTTCCTGTACCAACTTTTTGCCCGCGAATACGGCAGTAGCAACTTTCCGGATTGCTCAAACATGTGCCACGGTCCAACCAGCGCCGGACTGACACCGGCAATAGGATTAGGAAAAGGCACCGTTGATCTCGATGATTTTGACCATTGCGATCTGGTGATTTGCATCGGACATAACCCTGGCACGAACCATCCGCGCATGCTCACCACGCTGCGCGATGTTGCCAGACGCGGGGCTAAAATTATCTCCATCAATCCGCTGACCGAAAGAGGGCTTGAGCGCTTTAGCTTCCCGCAGAGTCCGAAAGAGATGTTCACCGGCCAGGCAACGGAACTCAGCAGCGACTACTACCAGGTCAAAATGGGCGGTGATGCCTCGCTGCTTAAAGGCATCATGAAGGCGCTGATCGAGATGGATGAAGCGCGGATTTTGTTGAACAGACAACCTTGTCTCGATCATGCCTTTATCGATGAGCATACCGAAGGCTATTCGGCGCTGTATGACGATTTACGCCAGTGTAGCTGGGCGGCGCTGGAATTGGACTCCGGCCTGACGCGCAGCCAGATGGAAGACCTGGCGCACAGTTACAGCAAGTCCCGCGCTACTATCATCTGCTACGGCCTGGGGATCACCCAGCATAAAAACGGTACTGAGAACGTTCAGCAATTGATCAATCTGCTGTTGCTGAAAGGCAATATGGGCAAACAGGGCGCAGGGATTTGCCCGCTGCGCGGCCACTCGAACGTGCAGGGTGACCGTTCCGTGGGGATTAACGAGGCAGCATCAGAAGACTTCCTGCAACGCCTTGAGACGCATTTTTCTATCCGTGTTTCGCGCAAACACGGTCGATCCAGCGTGGAGAGTATTCGGGCAATCGAACGGGGAGACGCGAAAGCGCTTATCTGTATGGGCGGAAATCTGGCGGTGGCGATGCCGCAGCCACAGCGTACCTTCGCCGCGATGAAAAAGCTGAATATGCAGGTCCATATCGCAACCAGGCTCAATCGATCGCATTTGCTGTTGGCTAAACATAACTATCTGCTACCCGCATTGGGCAGAACGGAACGCGATCTGCAAGCGACAGGCATTCAGTCGGTGACCGTCGAGGATTCAATGTCGATGGTGCACGCCTCCTGTGGTGGGCTGAAACCCGCTTCGCAATGGTTAAAGTCTGAACCGGCAATTGTGGCGGCAATGGCCCGCGCCACGCTGTCTCACTCGCCGGTGAACTGGGAGACGTTAGCCGGGAACTACGCGCTGATCCGCGATGCCATTGAAGCTGTGATTCCGGCGTTCCACGATTACAATGCGCGTATTGCTGTACCTGGCGGATTTCGTATGGATACACCAGCCTCACGCCGTGAATGGCATACGGAGAATGGTAAAGCCAACTTTTTCGTCAGCCGCCAACGGGCCGTGGTGCGGGAAAACCAACCTGCTGACGCGCTGGTTCTGGCTACGTTGCGCAGCCACGATCAATACAACACCACTATCTATGGCATGAACGATCGCTATCGAGGTATTACCGGTCGGCGCGATGTCGTGTTTTTGAGTGACACTGAAGCAGCGGCTCGCGGGCTGAGTCAGGGGGATGTTGTCAACGTTCATGCGCTGGACGATAACGGGCTGCCCTGTGCCGATCGCGTGATGTACAGGTTAACGGTGGTGATTTACAACATGGCTGCGGGCTCTATTGGTGCTTATCTGCCGGAAGCGAATGTGTTGTTGTCTCTGGATGCGGTAGACACTGAGAGCTTAACGCCGGCGTATAAAAGCGTACCGGTAACGTTGAAGAAAGCGTAGTTCCTGCTGCGAATTTTTCGCCTCTGAGCGCCAGCCGCTGCGTTGAGGTGTATGATAGGTCGACCTCTGTCCGGTTAGTGTCGCAGAGCAGGCAATCAGAGCGAAAAATTCACGCCAACCTGCTCAGGCTGTATTGTTTTGAGGTAAGGTGCATGAGCAAAGGAACGACCACTCAGGATGCCCCATTCGGGACATTATTGGGCTACGCCCCAGGCGGCGTAGCAATCTACTCTTCAGATTACAGCTCCCTCGACCCACGGGACTACGACGATGATGCTGCTTTTCGTAGCTATATCGACGACGAATATATGGGCCACAAATGGCAGTGCGTAGAATTTGCACGCCGTTTTCTCTTCCTCAACTATGGCGTAGTTTTCACGGATGTGGGTATGGCCTGGGAGATCTTCTCCTTGCGCTTCCTGCGTGAAGTGGTGAACGACAATATCCTGCCATTGCAAGCGTTTCCGAATGGTTCTCCCCGCGCACCAGAAGCCGGTGCATTGTTAATCTGGCAAAAGGGCGGTGAGTTCAACGATACCGGCCATGTGGCGATCATCACTCAATTGCTGGAAAACAAAATCCGTATTGCCGAGCAGAACGTGATCCATACGCCGCTGCCGCCAGGGCAGCAGTGGACACGCGAGCTGGAAATGGTGGTGGAAAATGGCGGCTACACGCTGCGTGACACCTTTGATGACACCACCATCCTTGGCTGGATGATCCAGACTGACGACACTCGTCACAGCCTGCCGCAGCCGGAGATCGCCAATGATTCCCTGAAAATTGGCAGCGCACGTCTGGAAGATAACGGGCAGTTTGACGGTAAGTGGCTCGATGAGCAGGATCCGCTGCAAAAAGCTTACGTGCTGGCGAACGGTCATGTGATCAATCAGGATCCGCATCAGTACTTCACGATTACCGAAAGTGCAGAGCAGGAGCTGATTAAGGCGACCAACGAACTGCATCTGATGTATCTGCACGCTACTGACAAGGTGCTGAAAGACGATAATCTGCTGGCTCTGTTTGATATTCCGAAAATACTCTGGCCGCGTCTGCGCCTTTCCTGGCAGCGGCGTCGTCATCATATGATTACGGGTCGTATGGATTTCTGTATGGATGAACGCGGGCTGAAGGTGTACGAGTACAACGCCGATTCCGCATCGTGCCATACCGAAGCTGGTCTGATCCTTGAAAGATGGGCTGAGCGGGGTTATACCGGGCAGGGACATAACCCGGCTGAAGGACTGATTAATGAACTGGCGGGGGCATGGAAGCACAGCCGTGCGCGTCCTTTCGTTCATATCATGCAGGATAAGGATATTGAGGAGAACTACCACGCGCAGTTTATGCAGCAGGCTCTGCACCAGGCGGGTTTCGAAAGTAAGATCCTGCGTGGTCTGGACGAACTGCGTTGGGATGACGCGGGGCAACTGATTGATGGTGACGGTCGCCTGGTGAACTGCGTCTGGAAAACCTGGGCGTGGGAAACCGCGATTGAACAGGTGCGTGAGGTGAGTGAAACTGAATACGCCGCTGTGCCGATTCGTACCGGACATACCCAGCAGGAAGTGCGATTGATAGACGTGTTGCTGCGCCCGGAAGTACTGGTATTTGAACCTCTGTGGACAGTGATTCCAGGGAACAAGGCGATTCTGCCGATTCTGTGGCAGCTCTTCCCTCATCATCGCTATTTGCTTGATACGGATTTCACGGTGAATGATGAGCTGGCGAAAACGGGTTATGCGGTGAAACCAATAGCTGGGCGCTGCGGTAACAACATCGATTTGGTTAGCCACCAGGAAGAGTTGCTGGATAAAACCAGCGGTAAGTTTGCCGAGCAGAAAAATATTTATCAGCAGCTTTGGTGTCTGCCGAAGGTCGCCGGTAAATATATTCAGGTCTGTACGTTCACTGTGGGCGGTAACTACGGTGGTACCTGCCTGCGCGGCGACGAATCGTTGGTAATTAAAAAAGAGAGCGATATCGAACCGCTGATTGTGGTGAAGGGGTAATCTCGCGACCCCGTAGTGGCGACATTGCCATTGCGGGGTTGTATGTGAGAGAGCGGTTCTTGCACATCCAGAAAGCAAAAAACTAGCCCTAAGGCTGGTTTTTCTGAATAGTGGTGCCGGACTCGGAATCGATGTTTTATTTTTATGATTTATAGGTAAAATTGTTTATTCTTTGCCATAAAGCATCATGATTGTCAGACTTTCCTTTGTGATAACACCCATTCCATTTCACGATAAGGAATTACTGTTACAGCACATGTGAAAAATTATACGCAATACCATATCTTCATGGATGAAAACCTGAGTCGGTATTCTGCATAAAAAATTAACCTCTCCCGTAATCTCATGACCAATAACTGTTATGGGATATTTATCATGGAATACGTAATCAACTCAAACCACAAACCAGACTGTTCTCTTTAGTCAGTTTTATTTAACCATCAGGATCGGTTATTTGACTGTTATTAGAAATTACTTATGCTTCGGGTGGATTTCGCATACAGGAAAAACTCTGATTCATACGCGTATGGTGATATTCATCAACTGGCGGCTGAGATGACATGGCTGACTGAACAATGCGCAGAGATATCTGGTCTGGAGGGATATTCCTGGGTAAACAGTCGCAGCGTACAGAGCGGCGGATTTACAGAGTCAGCGTAGTCCCTGTTCCGGCAGTCAGTGGCAGGCGGCGTAAGCGGAGCTGACTCTATCCGGTAAAAAATCACGCCAATGCGTCATCGTTTGAAGAAGTCTGCACCATTCGAATATCTGACTTCTTCTCCCTTACCATCAACGGAGAACAAACGATGACCACACCAACTAGCCTGCTTACCGGATCACGGATCAAGGTAATATCCAGCAACCCTGACTGACAATTGCCTTCAGCACATCTGACGCCTGTCTGTTGATGCATTACTTTTTTGCCATTTCAGCGGGACGAAAAAACATATTAGCCTTGGTTACCATATGCACAAAATTAATAATGTTATTTACAAAATCTTACTAATCCCTTATTTTCTCGTTCAGTTTTCATACAAACTTTCCTTAAGGATAAGCAATGGGCAGGAAGCCAGTACGCGGATTTTCCGTCGTCACGCGCCTCTTCTGTATCTCCATTCTGGCGGTAGCGTGCGTGCGTGCCACAGCGGCACCGCTCTCTCCGGCTGACCGCGATACCATTCAACAGCAGCAACAACAGTTGCTTGAGCAGAACCAGCGTCAGCGCGATGAACTGGAGCGCAGCACACCGCTACCCCGCTCATCTGCGCCTGTCGTGCCGCCGACCACAGAAGGCCCGTGCTTTACCATCTCCCGTATTGAAGTGCGCGGTGCCACCCTGCTCTCTCCACGCGACGCCGACACAATTACCGCACCCTGGCTAAATCAGTGCCTGGATATGACCCGGCTGACGCAGGTCACTAACGCCGTCTCCGACTGGTATATCAGCCAGGGATACATCACCAGTCGCGCTTTCCTGACCGAACAGGACCTCTCCTCCGGCGCGCTGACCCTCACGGTGCTGGAAGGCCGGTTACAGCAAATCCGTCTGGAAGGTGTACCGCAGCGGACGCTCGCCATGACGTTTCCCGGGCTGGAAGGAAAAATCCTTAACCTGCGCGACATTGAACAGGGTATGGAGCAATTAAACCGCGTGCGGCAGGCTCCGGTGGAAATTGAAATTCAGCCTGGAGACAAACAGGGCTGGTCAATTGCCAATCTCACTGCCGCCCCGGAATTTCCGCTTATCGGTTCGGTAAGTTTCGACAACAGCGGGCAGAAAAGCACAGGGACCGGCCAGTTCAGCGGTGCCCTGACCGGCAATAACCTGCTTGGGCTGGCGGATAAATGGTTCGTCAGCGGCGGGCGCAGCAGCGATTTTTCGGCTTCACATGATGCGCAGAATTTTGCCGCGGGTGTCAGTGTGCCGTATGGCTACGGTCTGCTTGATTACAGCTACAGCTGGAGCAATTACCTCAACACCATTGATAACTATGGCTGGCCGTGGCGCTCAACCGGCGACAGCGAAACGCACCGGCTTACCGGCTCATGGATGATGTTTCGCAACGGTGATATCAAAACCGGTCTTACAACCGGGATCACCCACCGCATCAGTCGTAATTATCTGGATGACGTGCTGCTGGATTCCAGCAGTCGCAAGCTCTCCAGTGTGATGTTCGGTATAAATCACACGCAAAAAATGTTCGGCGGTGTGGCGACCCTCAACCCGTCTTTTACCCACGGCGTGCCGTGGCTGGGTGCGGAAGACGATCACGATAAACATGGCGATGTGCCGAAAGCGGAGTTCCGCAAATGGAGCCTCAACGGCAGCTTCCAGCGCCCCGTCGCGGCCGATCTCTGGTGGCTCAGCGGCGTCTATTTTCAGTGGTCACCGGACCGGCTATTCGGAGCCGAACAGCTCACTCTTGGTGGAGAAAGCTCTGTCCGCGGTTTTAAAGAACAGTATCTCTCCGGCAACAATGGCGGTTATCTGCGTAATGAGCTGAATTACTCGCTGTTTACCCTGCCGTGGATGGGGCAAATCAGCGTGATGGCGGCGCTGGATGGCGGCTGGCTGAAACACGATGACCAGGAGTACGCCAGCGGCACGCTGTGGGGCGCGGCAGTCGGGCTGACCAGCGCCAATCACTGGTTTTCAACACAGTTTACCGTGGGAACCCCCGTGAAATACCCGGACTGGCTGGCACCGGATCATCTCATTATTTATTACCGCGTGGCGGTGGCGTTTTAAGGGACAAAAACGATGGATAACAATCAGACTCGTTTTTCTCAGCGTGTACTGAGCTGGCTGCTGAGTACCCTGCTGGCAACGCAACCGCTGCTGCCCGCGGTGGCTGAGACCATTACCCCCACCGGTAACACGACGATGGACAAGGCCGGAAACGGTGTACCGGTGGTGAATATTGCCACGCCCAACGGAGCGGGGATATCCCATAACAAATACGGTGAGTATAACGTCGGCAAAGAGGGGGTAATCCTTAACAACGCCACCGGTAAGCTGAACCAGACGCAACTGGGTGGGCTCATTCAGAGTAACCCGAACCTGAAAGCCGGGCAGGAAGCGAAAGGCATTATCAACGAAGTCACCGGCGCTAACCGTTCACAGCTTCAGGGTTATACCGAAGTGGCGGGCAAAGCGGCGAACGTGATGGTTGCCAACCCTTACGGCATTACCTGCAATGGCTGCGGTTTTATCAACACGCCTCAGGCGACACTCACCACGGGGAAACCGGTGATGAACGCCGACGGCAGTCTGCAGGCGCTGGAGGTCACGAAAGGCAGCATTACCATCAATGGCGCTGGTCTGGACGGCAGCCACTCAGATGCCGTATCCATTATTGCCCGTGCAACGGAAGTGAACGCCGCGCTGCACGCGAAAGACCTGACGGTCATCAGCGGGGCTAACCGCGTCACAGCGGACGGCCGCGTCAGCGCGCTGAACGGTGAAGGGGATGTGCCGAAAGTCGCCATTGATACCGGCGCACTCGGCGGGATGTACGCCAACCGTATCCGCCTGACCTCCACCGAAAGTGGTGTCGGGGTGAACCTCGGCAACCTCAATGCCCGCAGCGGTGATATTACGCTGAACAGCGCCGGTAAGCTGGTCCTGAAAGACAGCCTTGCCAGCGGCAACACAGCGGTCAGCGGGACGGAGGTCATACTGTCCGGGGATAACAAAGCCGGTGGCAATCTTAACGTTACCGGGACAACCGCGCTGACGCTGAATCAGTCCCGCCTGGTGACAGATAAAAATCTGGCGTTGTCCTCGTCCGGGCAGATTATCCAGAATGGCGGGGAACTGACCGCCGGACAGAATGCCACGCTCAGCGCACAGCGCCTGAACCAGACCGCAGGGGCAGTGAATGTCGCCGGAAATGTCACCCTCACCAGCACGGATGACGCCACGCTGAAAGGCCGTACCGTTGCCGGGAAAACGCTTACCGTCAGCTCCGGCAGCCTGAACAACAGCGGCACGCTCGCAGCCGGGACAGATGCTGCAGTGAATACCGGTGCGTTGATGAACAGTGGCACCGTCCAGGGTAACAGTCTGAAGATCACAGCCGCCGACCTGACCAGCACCGGCAATCTCAAAAGTGCCTCAGCGCTGAATATCAACGCCCGGGACATTACGCTGTCCGGCGAGACCGTTGCCGATGGTACTGTGACCGTGAAAGGCAACGGTCTGACAACCACCTCCACCGCGCAGACTCAGGGCAACAGCATCAGCGTGGATGTACAGAACGCACAGCTTGACGGGATACAGGCCGCGAGAGATGGCTTCACGCTGAAGGCCAGTGACGGTCTGACTCACAGCGGGAAATCGTCAGCCTCCACGCTGAACACTGAAAGCGGCCACCTCAGCAACAGCGGTACACTGACCGCCTCCGCGCTTGCGATCAACAGCACCACGGTTGTCAACAGCGGACTGATCCACGGTGAACGGACGCTCGCACTGGTCTCCCGCCTGCTGGATAACCGGGAGAATGGCGTGGCGTACAGCCCGGCCGCGATCTCCCTTTCAATAGCTGAGCTGAAAAACGCCGGGATTATCACCAGCGATGCGGCACTTTCGCTGTCAGGCTCTCAACTGACCAACAGTGGAGAAGTAAGCGGTGCTTCACTCGATGTTGATTACGGCACGCTGAATAACAGCGCAGGTGGCCTGCTGCTGGCGCAGGGGGCAAACCACATCACAGCGCAGTCACTGTCGAATGCAGGCAGCATCGCAGGTGACACGCTGATGCTGAATGCAGACCGTCTCACCAGTTCTGGCCTGTTACAGGGTGATACCACCCTGTCGCTGGCTGGCGGAATACTGGATTTACTGGCAAGCTCCCGCACACTCACGGGCGGAGATCTCACACTTTCAGGCACCACGCTGATCACCGCAGGGCAGACACAGGGGCAGAACGTCAGCGTTAATGTCCGTGACTGGCAGAACAGTGGCAGCGGGCTTGCAACCAGCAACCTTACCGCTTTGGCAGCCGGGATGCTCAGCAATACCGGCGATCTGATGAGTCAGGGCGACGTCACGCTGAATGCCGCCACAACAGACAACCGGGGCAGTTTGCTTTCGGCTGGCGACCTTTCCCTTTCAGGTCATTCTCTGGATAACAGCGGCACTCTCCAGGGGCGCCACGTCACGGTTCGTCAGGACAGTATCACCAACAGCGGAACGCTCACCGGGGTCGCCGCACTCACGCTGGCCTCACGCCTGGAGATGGCGGCACCGTTGCTGACGCTGACAAACAGCAGGGGTGGAAAGTTACTCACGACCGGTGAGCTGAACATTACCGCAGGCAGCATCAGTAACGCAGAGCAATGGCAGGGGAAACGGGTACTTATCCATGCGCAGACACTATCGAACAGCGGCGCGCTCCAGGCGGCAGAATTACTGGATGCGCAAATCAGCAACAGCCTCACCGGCACAGCCGGCAGTAAAATCACCTCAAACGGCGGGCTGGCGTTATCGGCACTGACGCTGAGTAACAGTGGACAGTGGATAGCGAAAAACCTGACGCTGAATGCGGATTCGCTGACCAACAGCGGTGAGATAACCGGCGTGGATACGCTGGCGGTCACCCTGAACCAGACGCTGAACAACCAGGCCAGCGGTAAACTGCTGAGTGCCGGTCATCTGACGCTCAACGCGAGCGATATCACGAACGGCGGGCAGCTCCAGGGCCAGACGACCTCTGTCACCACGGGGCAACTGACCAACAGCGGACGGCTTCATGGGGAAGCGTTGACGTTGGCGGTCTCCGGAGAACTGAACAACAGTTCTGGTGGTGTGTTACTGAGCCAGAATGCACTGAATGTCACCGCAGCGACGCTGAACAACCAGGGCACAATACAGGGCGGTGGCGAGTCTTCCGCGAAGGCCACCACCCGCCTGCAGAACGACGGCAAAATCCTCTCCGGTAGTAAACTTACGCTGACGGCACCGGAACTGGCGAACAACAGCAGCGGACTGGTACAGACCGTCACGCTGTTGCTGGATGTGGTGAACGCCGTCAATGGTGGACGCGTACTTGCGACCAGCAGTGCTGAACTGAAAGGCACATCGCTTAATAACAGCGGCACGCTTCAGGGCGCGGACCTGCTGATGAATTACAGGAGCACGACCAACAGCGGAACGATTCTGGGGACAACCGCTTTCACCGTTAAAGGTGATGCGCTGGCGCAGACCGGTGCCGGTCGTCTGTACAGCGCGGGCAATCTGTTGCTCGATGTGCGTGACTTCAGCGGTCGTGGCCAGGTGGTGGGGCTCGGTGATACGACGCTGAAACTGATTACTACACTCACCAACACCGGCACGCTGGCAGCAGGGAAAACCCTTTCCGTCACGTCGCAGAACGCCGTCACCAACAGTGGTGTGATGCAAGGCAATGCCATTGTCCTCAGTGCGGGCGGCGCGTTCACCAACAACAAAACGCTCACCACAGGTAACGGTAGCAGTAGCTTCAGCGCACAGAGTCTGTTGCTGAATGCGTCCGGCTCGCTCCAGGCGGGCGGCGATGTCAGTCTGACCAGCCGGGGCAATATCACTGTAAATGGCTTTACCGGGACGGCTGGCAATCTGACGATGGCTGCCGCAGGCACCCTGATTAATACCGCGCTGATTTACGCGGGGAATAACCTGAAGCTGTTTGCCGACAGAATTCACAATATTTACGGTGATATCCTGGCTGGAAACAGCCTGTGGATGCAGAAGAATGCCTCCGGTGCTGCGAATACCGAAATCATCAACCGTTCGGGCACCATAGAGACCACTCGCGGTGATATCACCATTCATACCGGGCATTTACTGAATGAGGCCGATGGTCTGACCATCAGTCAGTCTGAACGGGATTACCCGGATGCCATTCCTGCTGCAGACGAATATTACTTCGCTTATGACCTTAATGGCAGACGTTCGGATTTTGTGATTAGTCTCGCGGAATGGGCTGACAATCCGGAAAATATTGTCTGGAGCTACTGGGGGGAAACCTGCGCGGGTAACAGTCAGTCTTGCCATGACAATTATAAGCACCGTCTTCTGGGTAGCGATGTCCGTCGTTACGTTCTGAGTGAATCCGTAGTTTCAGTCTCTGCCACAGGAACCACTGCCCGAATTGCATCCGGGCGGGATATCACCATTAATGCCGGTACGCTGGATAACCGTGCCAGCCATATTCTTGCGGGTCGTAATGCCATCCTGGAGGGAGGCACCCTGAACAACCTGTCAGCTGAGGGGGGGCGGCGCACCACGTATGTGCAGGCGGAATACCGCTGTGAGTGGTTTTACTCTTCCGGCTGTGATGTCGTACCCGTCCGTTATGATGGTTATAAGAAATATGGGGTATGGTACTCGCCAACGAACGTTAATGGTAACGTATATATTCCAGGAAGGGATCGCCTTGATTACCGATGGATCCCCTACGTTCTTGGTGAGCGGACAACCGAATTTGTCGCCGATAGCGGTGTATACCGCTCGGTTATCAGTGCTGGCGGTAATGTCAGTGCGAACTTCACCAGCAATATCAGTAATACCTCCGTCACTGCAAACGCAGGGGGAGTCAGTAACACCATTACTGCGCCGGTGCTGAACACGCTCACACCGGCGACGGTCGGCGGTAGCCTGAACAGTGAATCACTGACCGGTGCCGGCAACGTGAATGTCAGCGCACCCGGCTGGCTGGACAGTATCACGGACGGACTGAAAGAAATTGCCAGTGGTTCGTCACTTTCCGGTCAGAACGGTAATAGTGGGAACTATCGCCTGCCCTTTGGTAACAATGGCTACTTCGTCCCCTCCACTGACCCCGATAGCCCGTATCTGATTACGGTGAACCCGAAGCTCGATGGCCTCGGGAATGTGGACAACAGCCTGTTTGACGGGTTGTATGGACTTCTCGGGATGAAACCCGGTCAGGCACCGCATGCGGATGCGCGCTGGAGCGATGAAAAACAGTTCCTCGGCTCATCGTATTTCCTTGATCGCCTGGGCCTGAAACCGGAGAAAGACTACCGCTTCCTCGGGGATGCAGCCTTTGATACCCGGTACGTGTCAGATGCGACGCTGAACCTGACCGGTTCACGTTATATCAACGGCCTCGGCTCTGACCTCGAACAAATGCAGTACCTGATGGACAGTGCCGCCAGCCAGCAGAAAAATCTCGGACTACAGTTCGGCGTGGCGCTGACCGCTGAGCAGGTGGCACAACTCACGGGCAGTATTCTGTGGTGGGAATCCGCGACCATCAATGGTCAGACCGTGATGGTGCCAAAGCTGTACCTTTCCCCGAAAGATATCACCCTTCATAACGGCAGCGTTATCAGCGGGAACAACGTGCAGCTTGCGGGCGGCAATATCACCAACAGCGCAGGCAGCATCACTGCACAGAACGGTCTATCGCTCGACAGTGCCAGCAGTATCGACAACCTGAATGCGGGGCTGATAAGTGCGGGCGGCAGCCTGGATCTGAGCGCAATCGGGGATATCAACAACACTGGCTCGGCCATCAGTGGTAAAACCGTTTCACTGGAAAGCGTGGCTGGCAGTATCAATAATGTGACCCGCTCACAACAGTGGAATGTGAATGCCGGACGAACCCACCTCAGTGGTACTGATACCGGCCCTGTAGCGACGATTACCGCGTCAGACTCGCTGTCACTGGATGCCAGAAAGGATATCAGCATTGCCGGAGCGGAAATCACCGCCGGTGGTTCACTCGGTATGTCTGCGGGTAATGATATTAATATTGCCGCAAACCCGTTAAGCGAAAGCGACAGCCGCCACGGGGGGCGGTATGAAGCCAGCAACAGCCGCACCACACTGCAGGGCAGTTCGGTCAGTGCGGGCGGAAACCTGCTGATGGTGGCAGACAATAACCTGAATGTAACCGCTTCTTCGGTCTCTGCAGCTGAAAGCGCTCTGCTCTCTGCGGGTAACAACCTTAACCTGAACGCGGCACGTGAAGGTGAGTCCCATCGTAACGGTGGCACTGAAAACCACGAAAGCCATGCAGTGGTCGCCACCGTCACAGCCGGAGATAACCTCACCCTTGCCGCCGGTCGGGATATCACAAGCCAGGCCGCCGGTATTGCAGCCGAAAACAACGTTGCCATCCAGGCCGGACGTGACGTGAACCTGATGGCGGAGTCGGTCAGTGCCGGCGACAGCTATACGTCGAAGAAAAAGAAAGAGATTAACGAATCCGTTCGCCAGCAGGGAACGGAAATTACGTCCGGCGGAAACACCACCATCGTGGCCGGACGCGACGTGACCGCGCAGGCGGCTGACGTGTATGCCTCCGGAAACACGGCCGTGGTGGCCGGACGGGATATCACCCTCACCACCGCCACTGAAAGCGACTATGAGTACCGGGAGAAGAAGAAAACCTCCGGTGGCATGTTCAGTAAAAAGACCACCCACACCATCCATGAGGAAAACCACACCCGTGAGAACGGCACACAGCTTTCAGGGGAAAACGTGGTACTCAGGGCGGGCAATGACCTGACGATACAGGGTTCATCCGTTGCCGCTGAACGCGATGTGGCACTGAAGGCCGGGAATAACGTGACGGTGGAAGCTGCCACCAACACCGATACGTATTACGACATGAAGAAGACGAAGAAATCCGGCATCTTCTCCAGTGGTTCGGGTCTCGGTGTGACCATCGGTTCACAGTCGTCAAAAACCACCCGACAGGGGGCGGAGACCACCCAGAGTGATGCGCGCAGCATGGTGGGCACCTCCGGCGGTAACGTCATTATCAGTGCAGGAAATCAGGTGACACTGAGCGCCGCCGACGTGATTGCCGGACGGGCGAAGGACGACACGTCCCGTGCCACCGGGCATATCGATATCACCGGCAGTGACATTGCCATTATCCCCGGACGGGACACGGTCACCGAATTGGTGAAACAGGAGACAAAATCCTCCGGCGTCACCGTCAGCGTGAAAGCGCCGTTTGAGGACACGGTACGCAATGTGCGTGACACCGTGCGCGGGAAAGACAGCAGCGGTAACAGCACCGTTGATAAGGTGAAGTCACTGGGTGCGGAAGGTGCCGCCCTTGCCCTTGATGGTCCGGGGCAGATGGTCGCTGTCTCCGCTGGCAGCAGTAAATCGTCCTCTGAATCACACTACCAGGGTGAATTTAACAGCGGAAGCCAGCTTGCAGCAGCAGGCAATATCCAGATGACCGCCACCGGCAAACAGGGCGGTAACAGCGGCAATATACTGATTGCAGGCAGTCAGGTGAATGCCGGTGAAGCGGTGATACTGGATGCGAAGCGTGATGTGAACATCACCACTTCCACGGATACCGAAACATACAGCAACAGCAGTAAATCCAGTGGCTGGAACATCAGTTCAGAAATGCCGACCGCAGGCAGTGCCACCCGGGCCACCACCGGGGGCGGCAAACACGGCAGCCAACTTCTGCCGGGCGGGATGAGCCAGTCAGCAAATCACAGCAGCGGCACGCGCACCACGGAAAACGCATCCGTCATTCAGGGTTCGGATATTTACGTCAACAGCCGGGAAGGCAGCGTGAACATCAGCGGTAGTCATCTGACGGCCACAGAAGACCTGATGCTGTCAGCGGTAAAAGGCGACATTAACGTGACCGCCGGACGTGACACGTCTCACAATGAAAACAGCGGCAGCAGTAAAACCATCGGCACGCTGGGGGGAGACGGTTACAGCGCCACGGCAGGTTACAGCCGTGAGAAACACAGCAGCCGTGATGACGCGTCCACTGAAAGCGGGCAGCGCAGCCAGTTAACGAGCACAAACGGCAACATTATTGCCCAGGGCGGAGGCGACCTGTCCCTTTCCGGTACGGATGTCAGAGCCGGTAAATCGGTTTCACTCAGCGGTGAAAACGTGCTGTTTGACGTGAGCCGCGACACCCGTGACGGGGAAGCCCACAGCAGCAGTTCACAGTACGGGGTGACCGCCTCTGCCGGTGGCTGGGCCGTTGATGCGGCGAAGGCGGCTGAAACGGCTGCCCGCAGCGCGGAAAACGGCGACGATGCCCGACTCACTGCTATTAAGGCAGGTCAGGCGGGCACCACCGCCGCACAGGGCATGATGACGGACTCGGCTGTTGTGAAGGGCAAGGTTTCTGTTACGGCGGGCTCGTCCTCGCAGGACAGTTCATACCATGCCACGAATACGCAGGGCACCACCGTCAGCGCCGGTGAGAACGTCATCATTAACGCCCGCAACGATATCATCGGTCAGGGCGTACAGATTGGCGGGAAACAGGTGGTACTGGATGCGGGGCGGGATATTCTGCTGACTGCCTCACAGAACACGCACAACAGCCAGAGTAAAAACAGTGGCAGCCAGGTCAGCGCCGGCGTGGGCGTCAGCCTCATCGGTTCACAGAACGGTATCAGTATTGAGCTGGGGGCCTCACAGCAGAAAGGTAAGGAAAACAGCCAGTCACAGAGCAACAGTAACAGCGTTATCCGTGCGCAGGAGCAGCTGACCGTAAACAGCGGACGCGACACCACGCTGAAAGGGGCAGCGCTGGCAGGCAACCATGTGGTGGTCAACACCGGGCGCGACCTGACCATCAGCAGCGTGCAGGATACGGCCTCTTACGACAGCAAGCAGTCCTCCTCCGGTGCGGGTCTGAGCCTGTGCATTCCTCCGCTGTGCTATGGCGCGTCTTCCGGCAATGTCAGCACCTCGGGTGAAAACGTCACCCAGAGTGGTAAGAGCGTCACTGACCAGAGCGGTATTTTCGCCGGAAAAGGCGGCTTTGATATCACGGTCGGAAACCATACCCAGCTTGATGGCGCAGTGATTGCCTCCACGGCGGGCAGCAACAAGAACAAGCTGGATACGGGAACGCTTGGCTGGAGCGATATTCACAACGAGAGCAAAACCACCGGTGACAGCCACACCGTCGCAATTTCGGGCAGTATGGGCGGCAGCGGGAGCGGTGAAAACCGCAACGTGGCTCCGGCCATCGGTACCGGTCATGCGGAAGAGAGCAGCAGCGGCACCACGTCGTCTGCCATCAGTAACGGCACCCTCATCATCCGCGACAAGAATAACCAGAAACAGGATATTGCTGACCTGAGCCGGGACACGGACAACGCCCACCACGGGGTGGATGTGAACGGTGATGTGCAAAAGGTGAAGGATAACCTGGCGGTACAGAGCGAAGGTGCTGCGCTGGCAACCTCTGCGCTGGATGTGTACGGCAAGTATGCAGAGCAGAAGGCGAAGGAATCCAATGCGGCACTGGAAGCCCGGCTGACTGCGGAAGGGAAAATGCAGGGTGAAACGGCACAGGAGCGGGAAGCTTTTCTGAAAACGCAGCCGGGTTACCAGAGTACCGATTACGGTCCGGGGAGTGAGTTCTGGACGAAGGGCAGCGCGGCGGCAGGACTGCTGGCCGGTGCGCTTGGCGGCAATCTGAAGGCAGGCGCGGCAGCCGGAGCGGCACCGCTGCTGGCCTCACTGGTTAAGGATGTGAAGAACGACGCGGCCCGAGCGGCGCTGCACGGTATCGTGGCAGCGGCGCTGACACAGATGAGCGGTGGCAGCGGCTCTGACGGCATGAAGGCCGGAGCCATTGGGGCCATTACTGCCTCGGCGATGACGGACCATCTGGTGAGTGCACTGTACGGTAAGGATGTCAGCCAGCTCACCGCCGATGAAAAACGTCTGGTGAGCAGCCTGGTGACGATTGCGGGCGGTCTGACCGGGGCTGCGGTGACGGACGGCGATCTGTCAATGGCCGCTCTCGCATCAAACACGGCGAAAGTGGAAGTTGAGAATAACTCGCTCGCCAATGAAGATAGTAAGTCTGGTTGGGGTCTACCAATGACACCAGGCGATAAGGTCAAAGCAGAGGCTGATAAGAATATTGCTTCGGTACTTGATGGAGCGATAAAAGATCTGGGTGAAGCCCTCGATAAAGCAACTCAGTGTTCATTCGGGCGTGCATGTTCTTCGGATGATTCAAATCAGGAATCGAAACCCAACGTTGCCGGCAACATGACGGATAACGAGAAGGCTGAATATGGTGGAGCTGCGTCAGGCTCTCCGACTCCACCAGAAGATGATCATGAAAAACAAGAAAGTAAGCCTGTTGATAAACTCAATCAAAAGCAAGAAAGTGCTATCAAGAAGATCGATAACACTATAAAAAATGCTTTAAAAGATCATGATATCACAGGAACTCTTAAGGATATGGATGGTAACCCTGTACCTAAGGAAAGCGGTGGATATTGGGATCACATGCAGGAAATGCAAAACACCCTCAGGGGCTTAAGGAATCATGCAGACACATTAAAAAATGTTAATAATCCTGAAGCTCAAGCGGCATATGGTCGCGCAACAGATGCTATCAATAAAATTGAATCAGCCTTGAAAGGACATGGGATATGATTACTTTCCGTAAGTTGATAGGAAAAATAAATTTAAAACCTGATTCTGTTCAGAAATCATCGCTTGAACAATGGTTTGAACATGTCATTGATATACCAATAGAAGAGCTGTCCGTAGAAGATCTTTGTCGTGCTATTCGTCAGGATCTCTTTATCGACCAGCTAATGCCAAGAGTATTACAAGTATTGGAGGAAGACCCATTGGCGGGAGAATATTACGATGGTGAACTCATTGCAGCTCTGGCAACAGTAAAATTAGAGGATCTAAAAGGTCATATGGATTGTTTTGAACAGGCTAAGATGATTATAAATAAAATAAACACTTCAGATATTGATAATGAAATAAGAAAAGATATATTGAAAATCAATAAAATAGGTACGTGAGAAAAAGTAGCTTGTTCTCGCAAGGTAATGGTGTGAACGTGTTCAGGCAAAAAAGGTGCGTCGGGGCAAAATATTGGCAGCACTAAAGTGCGCCTGCGAGAGAGGGTTTTAACCTGCTGACTGTACGGGGAAAATGCCTGTTCGTTCTCAATAATCGTGTCGGATCGAGTTGTTGTGGAGAATAATGCGCTGAGTGATCTCCTCCCTGAAAACAGTGCCAGTCTAAACTGAATCGCCACGGGTTTAACAGACACCTCAGAGTCATTTAAGATGGCTTAAAGAGAGGTGCCCATGAGCGGTAAGCGTTATCCCGAAGAGTTTAAAATTGAAGCAGTCAAACAGGTTGTTGATCGCGGTTATTCTGTTGCCAGCGTTGCAACACGTCTCGATATCACCACCCACAGCCTTTACGCCTGGATAAAGAAGTACGGTCCAGATTCTTCCACTAATAAAGAAGAGTCAGATGCTCAGGCCGAGATCCGCCGTCTCCAGAAAGAGCTGAAGCGGGTTACCGACGAACGGGACATATTAAAAAAAGCCGCGGCGTACTTCGCAAAGCTGTCCGACTGAGGTACGCCTTTATCCGTGACAACACCTGTTGCTGGCCTGTTCGCCTGCTCTGTCGGGTGCTGGATGTTCATCCCAGTGGTTTTTACGCCTGGCTTCAGCAGCCGCATTCACAACGCCATCAGGCAGACCTGAGGCTGACAGGGCAGATTAAACAGTTCTGGCTGGAATCGGGATGCGTCTATGGTTATCGCAAAATCCATTTGGATCTGCGGGACAGCGGGCAACAGTGCGGAGTGAACAGAGTCTGGCGACTGATGAAACGTGTCGGGATAAAGGCTCAGGTCGGATACCGGAGCCCGCGGGCACGTAAAGGCGAGGCCAGTATCGTGTCGCCCAACAGGCTCCAGCGACAGTTCAATCCGGATGCTCCGGATGAGAGTTGGGTAACGGACATAACCTACATCAGGACCCACGAAGGCTGGCTGTATCTTGCCGTGGTTGTTGATCTGTTCTCACGCAAAATTATCGGCTGGTCCATACAATCCCGGATGACAAAGGACATTGTCCTGAACGCACTGCTGATGGCTGTATGGCGGCGTAATCCCCAAAAACAGGTGCTGGTTCATTCGGATCAGGGCAGTCAGTACACAAGCCATGAGTGGCAGTCGTTCCTGAAATCACACGGCCTGGAGGGCAGCATGAGCCGTCGCGGTAACTGCCATGATAATGCGGTTGCAGAAAGCTTTTTCCAGTTGTTGAAACGTGAACGGATAAAGAAAAAAATCTACGGAACGCGGGAAGAAGCCCGCAGCGATATTTTTGATTACATCGAAATGTTTTATAACAGTAAGCGTCGGCATGGTTCTAGCGAACAGATGTCACCGACAGAATATGAAAACCAGTATTATCAACGGCTCGGAAGTGTCTAGATTATCCGTGGCGATTCAGGCAGGGATAACATTAATATTACAAAAAGGGTGTTTTTGATTTTCATATAATAATTCCTTTCAGACAGGTACCGGTTAAGTGTAGCTGAGTCAGACAAAAAAGCCCCCTGACGGGGGGCAAAAATGTAGCAACGTTGTTTCAGGAAAATCTATCAGGGAAAAGGTAACAGCACGGATACTACCGTCGCATTCAGCCTGCATTGATCATGCGGCGGTGCGCTTCGGCCATGGCCTGATGTGGGCCGGATTGCCCGTTATTCATGAATTCATGGGCAACCGCTGCTCTTTCATGCTCATTCATCGCCGCGTAAGACGTTGACGGGACGGTCGTGGATACCGTGTTATTTCCCATCATCTTCTGATGACTTTCCACCATTTTCTGGTGCGCATCCGCCGAGCCGTTCGTCATGGTTTCATGAGCAATAATGGCCTGTTCATGCTGGTCCATACCGGTCATACGAGGAGCAGTCCCCTGGATCCCGACAGGAGCCGCAGCAGACTGCATCTGGTGAGCAGGAGCCTGTGCATTGTTGACGCGATCATGGATATTCACGGTTTCGGTGGCCCAGACCGATGAAATTAAACCAAAGCCCAGCAAAGATGCTAATACGATATTTTTCATGATAACTCTCCATTTCTGAATTAGTGATGTCCGGGGAAGTACAACCGGTGTTTTCAGTTCCATAACTGAAACAAGTTCGGCAGCGTTTATTTCTCCGGAAGAGGGCTGGATATTCATTTCCTGGCGTACTCTGACGCCGGGTATTGATGAAGCAATCCAGCCTTCCTGATAAGTTGCACTAATTATATCGAATGGCTTCTGTTTGCTGCATGACAGGCTAATGACATCTTTGTCATTTACATCTTTATTTTCAGCATTGGGTTTCCGGGATCATTTTCTCCAGTCTGGGCACGGATAAGATAAAACGCGTGGAGCGTACGTCTGATTCCACCTGCACTCTTCCGTGATGTGCTTCCACGATTGACTTCACAATCGCAAGGCCGATGCCGCTGCCTTCTCCTTTTCGTTGTCTGGATGGATCCACCCGATAAAAACGGTCAAACAGCCTTGATAAATGTTCTTCAGGGATCGGTTTCCCTGGATTTTCAATCACAAGGTCAAAAAAGCTCTCCTGCTTTCTTATTGAGACGGTGATGGCCTGTCCCTCCGGGGTATAACGCAGGGCATTGGATAACAGATTATTGATCGCTCTTCTGAACATTTGTGGATCTCCCTCAACCAGGCAGGGCATCCCGTTAAATTTGAGCGTGATATTGCGTTCTTCGGCCCAGGCTTCGAAAAACTCGAAGACTTTCATGACTTCTGCTCTGAGGTCAAAACGGACCCTGTCAGGTATAAGCTGGTTATTGTCCGCCTGTGCCAGAAACAGCATGTCGCTGACCATTTTGGTCATCCGGTTATACTCTTCAAGACTGGAGTAGAGGACATCCTCAAGTTCCTTCTGGGTTCGATCCTGACTCAGTGCGATTTCAGTCTGCGTCACCAGATTGGTGATGGGCGTTCTGATCTCATGCGCGATATCGGCAGAGAAATTGGCCTGGCGGGTAAAGACGTCCTCAATCTTTCCAATCATATGATTGAACGAGATAACCAGTTGCTCCAGCTCAATGGGAACGCGTGTCGGTTCCAGCCGCGCATCAAGATTCTCGGAGGTGATGTTTTTAATGGCATTGCTGACATTACGAAGGGGCAGGTGCCCCTGACGGACAGCGATGCGAATGATCAGAACAATCAGCAGGCTTATCACGACGGCGATCGCAATCAGATTTTTTTTCAGCGCATCGAGGTAATGGAGATGGAAATTAATGGAGAGGCCAGTCAGCATGACATAATTCTGCTGTTTGCCCTGAAATATCGCCTGGCCAGAGGAGGCGATAATCCGGTATGTTTCCATCTTCATTTCAGACCCGGTATCCATCGGTCTCGCAGGATCCTCCACCGTCCAGAGAAAGACATCACGTGCACGGCTATGCTCGCTAAAATCGGCTGAACTCACAGCAGAGCGTAAAGCAGCCCCCTGCACAGAGCTGTACAGCACCTCTCCCCGGGGATTAAGTAGCAAAAGAGCAACGTTACGGTAGCTGGCGATCGATTCCTTTATTTTGCTTATTTTCTTTTCATCCGGATCAACCGGAGACTGCAGGATACGGTTTAGTGTGGTGCTGATTTGTTGCAGATCGCTGACATCCTGCTCGGCAAAATGCTTATCAACAGAATGCAGCATAAACCAGGTGAAGGCGATAAACGCCAGTATTGTGGACAGGCTGATAAAAAAGGTCAGCCGCAGAGCGAGTGAGAAAGGTCGTCTGGACGGTTTGCTATGCATCCGGGATCTCCAGCATGTAGCCCACGCCCCGCACTGTCTGGATCAGTTTTGTCTCGTAATCGTTGTCTATTTTAGCGCGGAGTCGCTTTACTGCGACATCAATCGCGTTAGTGTCGCTGTCAAAATTCATGTCCCAGACCTGAGAGGCAATCAGGGAGCGGGGAAGAACTTCTCCCTGATGGCGAATGAAGAATTCCAGCAGGCTGAACTCTTTACTGGTGAGCACAATGCGGTTCCCGGCGCGGCTGACTTTTCTGGATACGAGATCAATAGAGAGGTCAGCCACCTTAAACTGGCTTTCCGTGATCATCGTGTTTCCCCGCCTCAGAAGAGTTCTCACCCGGGCGAGCAGTTCGGCAAACGCAAAGGGTTTAACCAGATAATCGTCCGCACCCAGCTCCAGTCCTTTGACCCTGTGTTCGATCGTGCCCAGGGCCGTCAGCAGTAAGACCGGCGTACCCTTTCCGGCAGTGCGCAGCATACGGATGATATCCCAGCCGTTCACATCAGGTAGCATGATATCCAGAATGACTAAATCATACTCGGCGGTCATGGCGAGATGATATCCGGTAAGACCATTATCAGCGTGATCCACTACGAACCCTGCTTCTGTAAGCCCTTTGCTGAGATATTCACCTGTTTTAATTTCGTCTTCGACGATCAATATTTTCATCTTGCTCCCCGGCTGGCTGCTAATGTCATTCTATTGCGCCCACGATCGTTATCAACGGATTACAGCAAAAATGACAACATTGTCATTATCCTGTCACCCGGCAAACAGAGAGCGTTCGGTAAAGTAACCCTGGTAATACTCTGAACTTCATTTGAACCATTTACCAGGTCTGCCTGTACGAGAAGCGTTATGTTCAAATTAAAATTACTTAGCATCAGTACCATATTCATCCTGGCAGGTTGTGTTTCTCTGGCACCTGAATATCAGCGTCCGCCAGCTCCGGTTCCCCAGCAGTTTTCATTGTCTAAAAACAGTCTGACGCCTGCGGTAAACAGCTATCAGGATACGGGCTGGCGAAACTTTTTTGTCGATCCCCAGGTCAGCAGGCTGATCGGTGAAGCCCTGAATAATAACCGTGATTTGAGAATGGCTGCCCTGAAGGTTGAAGAGGCCCGGGCCCAGTTCAACGTCACGGATGCAGATCGTTATCCCCAACTGAATGCCTCATCCGGGATTACATACAGCGGTGGTCTGAAAGGTGACAAGCCGACCACGCAGGAGTACGACGCGGGTCTGGAGCTCAGCTATGAGCTCGATTTTTTTGGCAAACTTAAGAACATGAGTGAGGCTGATCGCCAGAACTACTTTGCCAGCGAAGAAGCCCGTCGTGCCGTACACATCCTGCTGGTCTCCAACGTTTCACAGAGCTATTTCAGCCAGCAACTGGCGTACGAACAACTCCGTATTGCGCGGGAAACGCTGAAAAATTATGAACAGTCTTATGCATTCGTTGAGCAACAACTGGTGACCGGGAGTACGAACGTTCTGGCGCTTGAACAAGCCAGGGGGCAAATCGAAAGTACCCGCGCCGAAATAGCCAAACGAGAAGGCGATCTGGCTCAGGCAAACAATGCCCTGCAACTGGTGCTTGGAACGTACCGCGCAGTTCCGTCAGAAAAAGGGATGAAAGGTGGGGAGATCGCACCAGTAAAATTGCCACCAAATCTGTCGTCACAAATATTGCTGCAGCGTCCGGATATTATGGAAGCGGAATACCAGTTGAAAGCGGCTGATGCCAATATTGGCGCAGCGCGAGCGGCTTTTTTCCCGTCCATTACCCTGACCAGTGGTCTCTCCTCAAGCAGTACGGAGCTGTCCAGCCTCTTTACGTCAGGAAGTGGAATGTGGAATTTTATTCCTAAAATTGAAATTCCTATATTTAATGCTGGCAGGAACAAAGCCAATCTGAAGCTGGCTGAAATTCGCCAGCAACAGTCGGTGGTTAATTACGAACAAAAAATTCAGTCAGCCTTTAAAAATGTTTCCGACACGCTTGCGCTGCGCGACAGCCTTAGCCAGCAACTTGAGTCACAGCAGCGTTATCTTGATTCACTACAGATAACTCTACAGCGTGCCAGAGGATTGTATGCAAGTGGTGCTGTCAGTTACATCGAAGTGCTGGATGCAGAACGTTCCCTCTTCGCTACCCAGCAAACCATTCTCGATCTTACCTATTCCCGGCAGGTTAACGAAATTAATCTGTTTACCGCGCTGGGTGGCGGTTGGGTAGAGTAAATTTATTTAATTAATCAGGAAATTAAAATGCGTAATTCACTTAAAGCCGTTTTATTTGGTGCCTTCTCTGTCATGTTTTCTGCCGGTCTTCATGCTGAAACACATCAGCATGGCGATATGAATACTGCCAGTGATGCTTCGGTACAGCAAGTTATCAAGGGCACCGGTGTCGTTAAAGACATTGATATGAATACTAAGAAAATCACCATTTCGCATGAAGCAATTCCAGCGGTGGGCTGGCCTGCAATGACCATGCGCTTTACTTTTGTTAATGCAGACGATGCTATTAATGCCCTGAAAACAGGCAACCATGTCGATTTCTCGTTTATTCAGCAGGGCAATATCTCCTTACTCAAAAGCATTAACGTGACGCAGTCCTGATTGGCTGTCCGGAGCGATTACATCCTGTGCGCCTGTACATTCACATAGGTATATGTGTGAGTTAACCGTCAGGCGCATATGCCAGGTGTTTTGATTTTTTAGCGGAAAATTGTATGGCTTCTTTAAAGATAAAATATGCTGCAATAATTATCAGCAGCCTCATAGCAGGGGGGCTGATATCGGTTACTGCCTGGCAGTATGTAAACTCAGCACAAAAGACAGAAAAAACAGAACAAAAGGCACCGGAACGAAAGGTGCTTTTCTGGTATGACCCAATGAAACCGGATACCAAATTTGATAAACCCGGAAAATCGCCCTTTATGGATATGGACCTGGTGCCAAAATATGCTGATGACAGTGGCGATAAAAGCAGTGGCGGGATCCGTATCGACCCAACCCAGGTTCAGAATCTGGGATTAAAAACGCAAAAAGTCACGCGAGGAATGCTGAATTATTCTCAGACAATCCCGGCTAATGTCAGCTATAACGAGTATCAGTTTGTTATTGTGCAGGCGCGTTCTGACGGGTTTGTCGAAAAAGTCTACCCCATGACGATTGGCGATCATGTGAAGAAGGGGACGCCACTTATCGATATTACCATTCCGGACTGGGTGGAAGCACAGAGTGAATTCCTTCTGTTATCCAGCACCGGTGGTACTTCCACGCAAATTAAAGGCGTTCTGGAACGGCTTCGCCTGGCAGGTATGCCGGAAGAGGATATTCAGAGACTGCGTTCTACCCGGAGCATTCAGACCCGTTTTACCATTAAAGCACCTATTGATGGTGTCATTACTGCATTTGACCTGCGCACCGGCATGAATATTTCGAAAGATAAGGTGGTGGCTCAGATTCAGGGAATGGACCCGGTCTGGATCAGCGCTGCAGTGCCAGAATCTATCGCCTATCTGCTGAAAGATACGTCGCAGTTTGAAATTTCGGTACCGGCTTATCCGGATAAAACATTCCATGTCGAAAAATGGAATATTCTTCCCAGCGTGGATCAGACAACCCGTACGCTTCAGGTCCGTCTCCAGGTTTCTAATAAGGATGAGTTTCTCAAGCCGGGCATGAATGCCTATCTGAAACTGAATACCAGAAGCCAGGAGATGCTGCTGATACCAAGCCAGGCCGTTATCGATACCGGCAAAGAACAGCGCGTGATTACTGTTGATGATGAAGGCAAGTTTGTGCCGAAACAGATCCACGTTCTGCATGAGTCACAGCAACAGTCCGGCATCGGCTCCGGCCTGAATGAAGGCGATACCGTGGTGGTCAGTGGCCTGTTCCTCATTGACTCTGAAGCCAATATTACGGGCGCACTGGAACGTATGCGCCACCCTGAAAAAACAGAAAGCAGTATGCCAGCAATGTCTGACCAGCCTGTAAATATGCATTCAGGGCACTGAGGAGACGACGATGATTGAATGGATTATCCGGCGCTCTGTCGCCAACCGTTTCCTGGTCATGATGGGGGCCCTGTTTCTCAGCATCTGGGGCACATGGACGATTATTAACACGCCTGTCGATGCCTTGCCTGACCTGTCAGATGTGCAGGTCATTATCAAAACCAGCTATCCCGGCCAGGCCCCGCAGATTGTAGAAAACCAGGTCACCTATCCACTTACCACCACCATGCTGTCCGTGCCTGGCGCAAAAACCGTGCGTGGTTTTTCACAGTTCGGTGATTCGTATGTGTATGTCATTTTTGAAGACGGCACCGATCTGTACTGGGCCCGTTCCCGCGTGCTGGAGTACCTGAACCAGGTACAGGGAAAACTGCCCGCCGGTGTGAGTTCTGAAATCGGTCCGGACGCCACGGGGGTGGGCTGGATATTTGAATATGCCCTTGTCGATCGCAGCGGAAAACACGACCTTTCAGAACTGCGTTCTCTGCAGGACTGGTTCCTGAAATTTGAGCTGAAAACCATCCCGAACGTGGCTGAGGTCGCTTCGGTTGGCGGCGTGGTGAAACAGTACCAGATTCAGGTCAATCCGGTAAAACTGTCTCAGTATGGTATCAGCCTGCCCGAAGTGAAACAGGCCCTTGAATCGTCTAACCAGGAGGCCGGTGGCTCATCCGTTGAAATGGCCGAAGCTGAGTATATGGTCCGTGCCAGCGGTTATCTTCAGAGCATTGATGATTTTAATAACATCGTCCTGAAAACAGGCGAGAACGGCGTGCCGGTTTATCTGCGGGATGTTGCCCGAGTGCAGACCGGGCCTGAAATGCGGCGTGGTATTGCCGAGCTGAACGGCCAGGGCGAAGTCGCTGGCGGCGTGGTGATCCTGCGGTCGGGTAAAAATGCACGCGACGTTATCACGGCAGTGAGGGATAAACTTGAGACGCTGAAGGCCAGCCTGCCGGAAGGCGTTGAAATCGTGACCACCTACGATCGCAGCCAGCTCATCGACCGGGCGATTGATAACCTCAGTTCCAAACTTCTGGAAGAGTTTATCGTGGTGGCCATCGTCTGTGCCCTGTTCCTGTGGCACGTACGTTCTGCCCTGGTGGCGATTATCTCTCTGCCGCTTGGTCTGTGTATCGCCTTTATCGTCATGCACTTCCAGGGACTGAACGCCAATATCATGTCGCTGGGAGGGATAGCGATTGCCGTCGGTGCGATGGTGGATGCCGCCATTGTGATGATTGAGAATGCGCATAAGCGGCTTGAGGAGTGGGATCATCAGCATCCTGGTGAGCAGATTGACAACGCCACCCGCTGGAAGGTGATTACCGATGCCTCCGTTGAAGTGGGACCCGCACTGTTTATCAGCCTGCTGATCATCACCCTGTCCTTTATTCCTATCTTTACCCTGGAAGGTCAGGAAGGACGTCTGTTTGGCCCGCTGGCATTCACGAAAACGTACTCCATGGCGGGCGCGGCCGCGCTGGCCATCATCGTCATTCCGATTCTGATGGGATTCTGGATCCGGGGGAAAATTCCTGCAGAGACCAGTAACCCCCTGAACCGGGTACTGATCAAAGCGTATCATCCATTGCTGTTGCGGGTTCTCCACTGGCCAAAAACAACCCTGCTGGTTGCGGCCTTGTCCATTTTCACCGTTATCTGGCCGCTGAGCCAGGTGGGCGGTGAGTTTCTGCCGAAGATTAACGAGGGCGACCTGTTGTATATGCCGTCGACCCTGCCGGGTGTCTCTCCGGCTGAAGCTGCAGCGCTCCTGCAGACGACGGACAAGTTAATCAAAAGCGTTCCTGAAGTGGCCTCTGTATTTGGCAAGACCGGTAAAGCAGAGACCGCCACGGATTCCGCACCGCTCGAAATGGTTGAAACCACGATCCAGCTCAAACCTGAGGATCAGTGGCGTCCAGGCATGACGATTGACAAGATTATTGAAGAACTCGACAGGACCGTCCGTTTACCGGGGCTGGCAAACCTCTGGGTGCCGCCAATCCGTAACCGTATTGATATGCTCTCAACCGGGATCAAAAGCCCGATAGGTATCAAGGTGTCCGGAACGGTTCTGTCCGATATCGATGCAACGGCGCAGAGTATCGAAGCGGTCGCCAAAACCGTACCCGGCGTAGTGTCTGCTCTCGCAGAGCGACTGGAAGGCGGGCGCTACATTGATGTGGATATCAACCGGGAAAAAGCCTCCCGCTACGGAATGACGGTGGGCGATGTGCAGCTGTTCATCTCATCAGCCATCGGTGGGGCTATGGTGGGTGAGACGGTTGAAGGCGTGGCCCGGTACCCGATTAATATCCGCTATCCGCAGGATTACCGGAACAGCCCGCAGGCCCTGAAACAGATGCCGATCCTGACCCCGATGAAGCAGCAGATCACGCTGGGCGATGTTGCGGATATTAAGGTCGTTTCCGGGCCGACTATGCTGAAAACGGAAAATGCCCGTCCAGCCAGCTGGATTTACATTGACGCGCGCGGCAGGGATATGGTGTCGGTGGTTAATGACATTAAAACGGCGATCAGTCAGAAAGTGAAACTGAGACCGGGTACCAGCGTGTCATTCTCCGGACAGTTTGAACTGCTTGAGCATGCCAACAAGAAACTGAAGCTGATGGTGCCGATGACGGTGATGATCATCTTCATCCTGTTGTATCTGGCATTCCGCCGGGTTGATGAAGCCCTGCTGATCCTGATGAGCCTGCCGTTCGCCCTGGTTGGCGGGATATGGTTCCTGTACTGGCAGGGCTTCCATATGTCTGTCGCAACCGGAACGGGGTTTATCGCTCTGGCCGGGGTGGCAGCAGAGTTTGGCGTGGTCATGCTGATGTATCTGCGTCATGCCATTGAAGCGCACCCGGAATTGTCCCGTAAAGAGACGTTCACACCGGAAGGCCTTGATGAAGCCCTCTATCATGGTGCCGTACTGCGTGTCCGGCCGAAAGCCATGACCGTGGCGGTGATCATTGCGGGTCTGCTGCCAATACTCTGGGGAACCGGTGCAGGTTCAGAAGTCATGAGCCGTATCGCGGCACCCATGATTGGTGGGATGATCACGGCTCCGCTGCTGTCCCTGTTCATTATTCCTGCCGCCTACAAATTAATCTGGCTGCGCAGACATAAAAAAAGCGTGTCCTGAACCTGAAAGGGCACCCCCTGTGGGTGTCCTTCTTTACTGATTCACCCTGACGTCAGGGTTTAAATCGATAATATACAGAGGTGAGTATGAAAAAAGTGGTTCTGATGGCGCTGGCTCTCGGCCTTTCACTGCCCGCGATGGCGAGTGAAAAAGTGATTGATATGTACAAATCTGAAAACTGTGGCTGTTGTTCCCTGTGGGGCAAGGCGATGGAAAAAGACGGGTTTGAAGTACGAACTCACGTCATGAATGATCAGGCGCTGTCAGCCCTGAAAGAAAAGCATGCTATTCCTGCAGGACTGCGAAGTTGTCATACCGCGGTTGCCGGTAATTTGATCATTGAAGGCCATGTGCCTGCGACAACGATACATAAGGCAATGCAGTCTGGTTCAGGTATATACGGTCTCGCCACCCCCGGTATGCCAGCAGGAAGTCCTGGAATGGAGATGGGAGCCCGAAAAGAGGCTTACGATGTTATCGCATTCTCACCGGATGGAAGTAAAAAAGTCTTCCAGCGAATCGAATAGTCAGCGGAACGGCTGATAACGGGACGCCGGCAGCAGGCACTCTTATGCCGGCGGCATTCGTGGTAATCGCATCCATGACATACCCTGAAGACAGAAGATGCTTCGGTATGCATAAGGAGAGTTACTGTGAAAAATGACAATGCAGTGCAACACAACAACCAGACTGCTTCTGAGCAGACATTATCCCCGGACGAGGGCCACGTATTGCATAAGGTGAGAGATCCCGTGTGCGGGATGGACATCCTGCCCGACAGGGCGCACAGCAGCATTCGATACCAGGACCATCAACTTTATTTCTGCTCCGCCAGCTGTGAGAGTAAATTTAAAGCCCATCCCGATCGTTATCTTACCGAAGATGCCAGTGAACATTCCCATCACCATCACCACGATCATCACGAAGTCAGCCCTGATCAGATAAAACAGCCTCACCACCAGGCGGAGAAAGAGAATTCTGAAGGTGTGTGGACATGTCCGATGCACCCGGAGATACGCCGCAGTGGTCCCGGAAGCTGTCCTGTCTGTGGAATGGCACTGGAGCCGCTCGTAGCTACGGCATCCACGGGGCCAAGTGATGAACTTCGCGACATGACAAGACGCTTCTGGCTGGGGTTGTTGCTGGCGTTTCCGGTTCTGGTACTCGAAATGGGATCTCATCTGTTTCCCGCCTTGAGGAATACAGTACCGCCACAGTACAACACATGGCTGCAGCTGCTTCTGGCCTCTCCTGTCGTGTTGTGGTGTGGCTGGCCATTCTTCGCCCGGGCCGGAATGTCGTTACGTAACCGCTCCCTGAATATGTTTACCCTTGTTGCAATGGGCACCGGCGTAGCCTGGGTGTACAGCGTCATTGCAACCGTCTTCCCCTCCTGGTTTCCTGCATCGTTCAGAAACATGGATGGCCTGGTGGCCGTTTATTTTGAAGCCGCAGCAGTTATTACGGTGCTTGTTCTGCTGGGACAGGTTCTTGAGCTGCGGGCACGGGAACAAACCTCAGGTGCCATTACTGCACTACTGAATCTTGCCCCCAAAACCGCCAGGCGGCTGGATCATGACGGTCATGAAACGGATATTAATGCGGAAGATGTTCTGCCTGGCGATAAGCTCCGCATCAGACCAGGAGAGAGTATTCCGGTCGACGGTATTGTGATCGAAGGCAAAACAACCGTTGATGAATCGATGGTGACCGGGGAATCTATGCCGGTTACCAAAACGGAGGGTGACCCTGTCATCGGGGGGACCATTAATCAGACAGGGAGTCTCATCATCCGTGCAGAGAAAGTCGGTGATGAAACAATGCTCTCACGAATTGTTCAGATGGTCGCTGATGCACAGCGTTCGCGTGCCCCCATCCAGAGAATGGCTGACAGCGTTTCAGGCTGGTTTGTTCCTCTGGTGATACTTATCGCGGTTGTTGCTTTCGTGATCTGGTCTGTCTGGGGGCCCGAGCCCAGGATGGCGCACGGTCTCATTGCGGCTGTGTCGGTCCTGATTATTGCCTGTCCCTGCGCGCTGGGGCTGGCCACGCCGATGTCGATAATGGTGGGGGTGGGCAAAGGAGCCCAGGCCGGGGTGTTAATCAGGAATGCCGAAGCCCTTGAGCGTCTTGAAAAAGTGGACACGCTGGTTGTCGACAAAACAGGCACGCTCACGGAAGGTTCGCCTACGGTGACAGGGATTATCAGTCTCAATCCGGGTGGGGAAACATCTCTTTTGCGTGTAACAGCCGCAGTGGAAAAAGGCTCGCAGCATCCGCTGGGTATGGCAGTAGTTAAAGCAGCACAGGAAAAGGGGATCGCAATACCCGCAGTCACTCATTTCGATGCACCGTCGGGTAAAGGTGTCTCAGGCGATGTCGAAGGTCAACGGGTTGTTATTGGTAATGAACTGGCTATGCAGGAAAACAGTATCGTTATTGATAATCAAAAGGCCGTTGCGGATACGTTGCGGATGGAAGGCGCTACCGTTATCTATGTGGCCACAGACGGGGACCTTGCAGGCCTGATAGCTATCTCGGATCCCGTGAAAACAACCACGCCGGATGCGCTTAAAGCTTTGCGTCAGGCGGGGATCCGCATTGTTATGCTCACCGGGGATAACCAGCTTACTGCTGAAGCAGTCGCACGGAAACTGGGAATAGATGAGGTTGAAGCCGGAATTCTGCCGGATGGCAAAAAAGCAGTGATAACCCGACTGAAAGAGTCTGGCCATGTGGTTGCGATGGCCGGAGACGGTGTGAATGATGCCCCGGCGCTGGCAGCGGCTGACGTGGGTATAGCCATGGGAACGGGTACAGATGTGGCAATTGAAAGTGCCGGAGTCACCCTTCTCAAAGGCGACTTGATGATACTGAACAGGGCCCGTCATCTGTCAGAGATCACCATGAAAAATATCCGTCAGAATCTGTTTTTTGCATTTATCTACAACGCACTTGGCGTGCCTGTGGCTGCAGGTCTGCTTTATCCTGTGTATGGAATACTGCTGTCGCCAGTTATTGCGGCGGCGGCCATGGCTCTTTCCTCCGTCAGCGTCATTGTGAATGCGTTGCGTCTGAAAAGTGTCAGGCTCGGGAAATAACACTGAGTGAAGGGTCAGTTACGAACAGAAGGAGTCCAGTATGAAAAGTACCACCTATGCGCTTATTGCTGTCGCCGCGATCGCGGCATTTGCCCTCCTGCGCGAACACTGGTCACATGTGGCAGGTTACTGGCCATATCTGTTATTGCTGGTCTGCCCGCTAATGCATCTTTTCCACGGCCACGGAGGGCATGGAGATCATCAACATCACGGAAGTGAAAACGATAAAAAAAATTAATCCGGCAGACGGGGCCGCGTCGCGGTCCCGTTATCAGTCCAGGTATCGTTCGTAGTCTCTGGCATGCGCAAAGGCATGCTGTTCGAGTTTGTTATCAGCGGGTGCCGCTGCCCGGAACGCCAGAGAGTTAACAGGGTTGTTATTGATGACCAGCTCGTAATGCAGATGAGGACCGGATGAACGTCCGCTGTTACCGGATAACGCAATAGCACCTCCCCGTGTAACCCTGGCCCCTTTAGTAACGAGTATTTTATTGAGGTGGAGATAGCGAGTTTTAACACCGGCTTTTCCCGTTACTTCAACAAAATATCCCATGGTACTGTTGTATTCGGCCCGGGTGATTTTTCCGTCGATGACGCTGACTATTTTCGTGTTCATGGGCATGGAATAATCAATGCCATTATGGGGACTCACTTTTCCCGATACCGGGTTAAGTCTTGCAGGATTGAAAGGCGAACTGAGTCTTGCTGTGGCCGGTAACGGATAATCGAGACTGCCTTTCCCGGAAGTATCGGAAAGGTTATAGAACTTTTTATCTGATATACGATACGCCGTGTAATTAAATGAACCGGACGTAAATTTATAGGCCACGACACGTGATTTTCCCGCTTTCTTTTGCAGTACGAGTTTTAATGATTCATTTTTTTTCAAATGCCGCAGATTAAACCGGGAAGGCAAGGAGCGCTGAAGAGTAGCGATCTCGTTCGATTCCAGCCCCGAGCGGGTGGCTGAAAGGTAGGCATTTTCTTTTACGACATCGGTAGAATACATTTACTGGAATTCGCCGTTAGCATGAACACTGCGGCGTATGCTAGGGGTTTTCAGGAGGCGTGTCATCTGTCAGTTAATCGGGAGCACCGTTGATGGTCGTCATTTTTGTAACATATCTTGTTTCCCGTTTGCTCCTGAAGCTCTGGGAACTGTATGACCAGCCCGACGGTGATGATTAACGGGACTGAAACAGGTTACGGCAGAGCAATATGGGGCTCATGTCCTGCTACGTAACCCGTCAGTAAAGCCCTGCTGCGCACCTGACGCTAAGCACTAACCCGCCTGCAGTTACCTGGTCGAATACAGCCCGCGAAGCTTTCTTGCCTGCGTCTGATGTGCTTCCGCACCGGCATTATTGACCTGCTCATGCACGAGAGCGGCTTTTTCTCCGGCATTCAGTTCGTTAAAAGAAGAAGACGAGGTCTTTGAATTTGCATCACTGCCGGACAGCATTTTTTTATGTTCCTCAATCATTTTCTGATGCGCATAGGACGCGCTGTTGTTCATAAATGAATGAGCAACAATGGCCCTTTCATGTTCATTCATTTCAGAGAATGAGGGCGTGTTGTTTTTATTAACCCTGTCCGGTAAGTTTTCATGCGTCGAGGAATTCACATGACTGACGGCTGAGGCATTATTAACAAATCGATGTGCTTCATGGGCAATATCACTGGACTGAGCAAAAGCTGCCCCACAAAATAAAGCTGTAAACGCAGTGGTCGTGATTAATATATTCATGTGTAATTACCTTCTGAGGTACATAAAAGATGTCCTTATGATCATATATAAAAATAATCAACCTGTGGGGAAGATGACGTAAATGTAATACAGCTATGTACATTACACGATTGTAATGAATTTGTTTCTTAAGGTGTGCTAGATTCATTTCATTGTAAGTGGATGAACCAGTAATTTAATTTAAATCGGTTCTCGAATTCTGTCAGTAACCATACTTTAAATAAGGGAATGCGCATGCTGTTGAAAACGTCTCGACGAACTTTCCTGAAGGGGTTAACCCTCTCTGGCGTAGCCGGAAGTCTTGGCGTATGGAGTTTCAATGCGCGTTCCAGTCTGAGCCTGCCAGTTGCCGCATCCCTGCAGGGTACTCAGTTTGACCTGACCATTGGTGAAACGGCCGTCAATATCACGGGCAGTGAGCGTCAGGCCAAAACAATCAATGGAGGCCTGCCGGGGCCCGTTCTTCGCTGGAAAGAAGGTGACACCATTACCCTGAAGGTCAAAAACCGTCTTAATGAACAGACGTCCATTCACTGGCACGGCATTATTCTTCCGGCCAATATGGATGGTGTTCCGGGGCTGAGTTTTATGGGCATAGAGCCTGATGATACCTACGTTTACACCTTTAAGGTTAAGCAGAACGGGACTTACTGGTACCACAGCCATTCCGGTCTGCAGGAACAGGAGGGGGTATACGGTGCCATTATCATCGATGCCAGGGAGCCAGAACCGTTTGCTTACGATCGTGAGCATGTGGTCATGTTGTCTGACTGGACCGATGAAAATCCTCACAGCCTGCTGAAAAAATTAAAAAAACAGTCGGATTACTACAATTTCAATAAACCAACCGTTGGCTCTTTTTTCCGCGACGTGAATACCAGGGGGCTGTCAGCCACCATTGCCGATCGGAAAATGTGGGCTGAAATGAAAATGAATCCGACTGACCTCGCGGATGTCAGTGGCTACACCTACACCTATCTCATGAACGGGCAGGCCCCGCTGAAAAACTGGACCGGACTGTTCCGTCCCGGTGAAAAGATACGCTTACGGTTTATCAACGGCTCGGCAATGACCTATTTCGATATCCGTATCCCCGGGCTGAAAATGACGGTCGTGGCTGCAGATGGCCAGTATGTAAACCCGGTTACCGTTGACGAATTCAGGATTGCCGTTGCCGAAACCTATGATGTCATTGTGGAGCCTCAGGGTGAGGCCTATACCATCTTCGCACAATCCATGGACAGGACCGGTTACGCTCGAGGGACACTGGCCACGAGAGAGGGGTTAAGTGCTGCCGTTCCCCCCCTCGATCCCCGTCCTCTGTTGACCATGGAAGATATGGGTATGGGGGGAATGGGACATGATATGGCAGGAATGGACCACAGCCAGATGGGAGGCATGGATAACAGCGGAGAGATGATGTCTATGGACGGTGCTGACCTTCCGGATAGCGGGACATCCTCCGCGCCCATGGATCACAGCAGCATGGCCGGTATGGATCATTCCCGGATGGCCGGAATGCCGGGTATGCAAAGTCATCCTGCGTCAGAAACGGATAACCCACTGGTTGATATGCAGGCGATGAGCGTCTCTCCGAAATTAAATGATCCGGGTATTGGTCTTCGAAATAACGGAAGAAAGGTTCTCACGTACGCGGATTTGAAAAGCCGCTTTGAGGATCCTGACGGACGTGAACCTGGCCGTACCATAGAACTGCATTTAACCGGCCACATGGAAAAGTTTGCCTGGTCATTTAACGGAATCAAGTTTTCAGATGCCGCACCGGTGCTGCTGAAATACGGTGAGCGGCTCAGGATCACGCTGATCAACGATACCATGATGACTCACCCCATTCACCTGCATGGTATGTGGAGCGATCTGGAAGATGAAAACGGTAATTTCATGGTTCGTAAACACACAATAGATGTTCCCCCTGGTACAAAACGCAGTTACAGAGTGACAGCAGATGCGCTTGGCCGCTGGGCGTATCACTGCCATTTGCTCTATCACATGGAAATGGGAATGTTTCGTGAAGTCCGGGTGGAGGAATGATGCGAATGAAGAGAAATTTGAAGGCCATACCTGTTCTGGTCGCCGGTTTGTTTACCTCACAGCTTTCTATTGCGGCGGGCTCCGTCTCTGCAGATCCCCACGCCGGGCACGACATGTCTGCCATGCAGATGCCAGCAGATGAGAATTTCACTGAGATGACGTCAATGGAGCCCATTGTAACTGAGAGCAGAACGCCAATTCCGCCTGTTACCGATGCCGACCGGAAGGCTGCATTCGGCAATTTACAGGGGCATGCGATTCACGACAGTGCGATTAATTATCTGGTTCTGCTGGATCAACTGGAATGGCAACGGTCGGATAACACCAACAATTTCAGCTGGAGTGTTAACAGCTGGATTGGAGGCGACACAGATCGGATTTGGCTAAAGAGTGAAGGTGAACGAAGCAATGGGGAAACGGAGGCGGCTGAAGCGCAGTTACTCTGGGGACATGCGGTTGGCCCATGGTGGGATTTGGTTGCGGGTGTCAGGCAGGATTTCAGACCTGCTTCTGCCCGGACCTGGGCTGCTGTCGGTTTTCAGGGGCTGGCACTCTATAATTTTGAGTCTGAAATTACGGGTTTTGTCAGTAATGGCGGAAAAGCAGCCCTTCGTCTGGGAGGAGAATACGACGTTTTACTGACTAACCGGCTCATACTCCAGCCATCCTATGAGGTGAATTTCTACAGTCAGGATGATGAATCGCGGGGTCGCGGCAGGGGACTGACTGACACAGAGCTGGGGCTCCGGCTGCGCTATGAAATACGCCGTGAGTTTGCACCCTATATAGGCGTTTCCTGGAATCAACTTTACGGGAAAACATCCGATATGGCGAAAAGAGAAGGTGAGAAAGACCATCAGGTAGTATTCCTGGCGGGAGCCAGAATCTGGTTTTAACGCACTGATATAAAACACTCAACTAAACAGGTAAATAAAATGTCGATTTTAAATAAAGCCATTCTTACAGGTGGCCTCGTTATGGGCGTTGCTTTCTCTGCTATGGCCCATCCGGAATTAAAAAGCTCTGTGCCACAGGCTGATTCAGCCGTAGCGGCCCCGGAAAAGATTCAGCTTAATTTCTCGGAAAATCTGACCGTGAAATTCTCAGGTGCAAAATTAACGATGACGGGTATGAAAGGCATGTCATCACATTCTCCGATGCCGGTCGCGGCAAAAGTGGCGCCAGGCGCTGACCCTAAATCGATGGTCATTATTCCGCGAGAGCCTTTACCCGCTGGCACTTATCGTGTTGACTGGCGCGCGGTTTCTTCAGATACGCACCCTATTACCGGTAATTACACCTTTACAGTGAAGTAATATTATGAACGACCTGATTATGATTGTTATTCGTTTTCTTCTTTATCTGGATTTGATGGTAATATTTGGATTGCCATTTTTTCAGATATATGGAATAAGCGGTGTCAGATATGAAACCTATAACCTGACTAATTTCAGGTCGTTTATAACCTTTGCTGTTGTTACAGGCATCATTCTTACTGGCATTAATATGCTCCTGGTATCTAATGCCATGAGTGGAGTAACTGACCTCAGAGAATTATCCATCCATGTTATCGAGATGGTGATAGAAGAAACTGATGTGGGTATTAGCTGGATTGTCAGGCTCTGTGCCCTGTTTACCACACTCGGTGCTTTGTTCCTTTACACTAATAAGAGAGTATTGTCCTGCCTGCTGATGACGATGAGTGGGGGCGTGGCGCTGGCTACACTTGCCTGGGGAGGACACGCCGTTATGCATGACGGTCTGCATTACTATCTCCATTTACTGAGCGATCTGACCCATCTCGGCGCTGCAGGTGCCTGGACAGGTGCTCTGGTTGCATTTGCTATCCTGCTGATGCGCAGAAACGAGCATAATGCACAGAGCGTCATTGTGATATCTGACTCCCTGGCAAAATTTGCCACGGCAGGAACGGTGATTGTTGTAGCCCTGATCCTGAGTGCGCTGGTCAACTATCTGTATATTGCTGAGGGTAACTTAACTCCCTTATTCAACAGTTCCTGGGGGAGGATATTGCTTGCCAAGACGGCTCTGTTTGTTCTGATGCTTCTTCTGGCTGCAGCAAACCGGTTTCACCTGGGTCCCCGGCTTGAAGTTATGGTCAGGGAAGGGAATTATGATCGCAGCGTTGCCCTGATGCGAAACAGCATCCTGACAGAATTCGTTGTTGCGATTATCATTCTGGGCGCCGTAGCGTGGCTCGGAATGCTTGCTCCGTCTCAGGTCAGCTAGGGGACAGCCAAAGCTCATGCGTGAGATTTTTACTTTCATATCAGCGAGTTGACCATGCAGCGTATTTTAATCGTTGAAGACGAACAAAAAACAGGTCGTTACCTGCAGCAGGGACTGGTTGAGGAAGGCTATCAGGCCGATCTCTTTAATAATGGCCGCGATGGTCTCGGGGCCGCGTCGAAGGGACAGTATGATTTGATAATACTGGACGTGATGCTGCCTTTCCTCGACGGGTGGCAAATCATCAGCGCACTGAGGGAGTCCGGGCACGAAGAACCGGTCCTGTTTTTAACCGCAAAGGACAACGTGCGGGACAAAGTGAAAGGACTGGAGCTTGGCGCAGATGACTACCTGATTAAGCCCTTTGATTTTACGGAGCTGGTTGCACGTGTAAGAACCCTACTGCGCCGGGCACGCTCGCAGGCCGCAACAGTCTGCACCATCGCCGATATGACCGTTGATATGGTGCGCCGGACCGTGATCCGTTCGGGGAAGAAGATCCATCTCACCGGTAAAGAATACGTTCTGCTTGAGTTGCTGCTGCAACGCACCGGAGAAGTGTTACCCAGGAGTCTTATCTCGTCCCTGGTCTGGAACATGAATTTTGACAGTGATACGAATGTGATTGATGTCGCCGTGAGACGTCTGAGAAGTAAAATTGATGATGACTTTGAGCCAAAACTGATCCATACCGTTCGCGGTGCCGGATATGTCCTGGAGATCAGAGAAGAGTGAGGTTCAAAATTTCCCTGACCACACGCCTGAGCCTGATTTTTTCTGCGGTGATGCTTACGGTATGGTGGTTATCAAGTTTTATCCTGATTAGCACCCTTAATGGCTATTTCGATAATCAGGACCGCGATTTTCTGACAGGTAAACTTCAGCTCACCGAAGAGTTTCTTAAAACAGAGACGTTCCGGAACAAAACGGATATTAAGTCATTATCAGAAAAAATAAACGATGCGATGGTAGGGCACAATGGTTTATTCATTTCTATAAAAAACATGGAAAATGAAAAAATTGTTGAACTCTATGCCAAAAATTCTGTTGTTCCAGCGGTCCTGCTTAATAAGTCGGGTGATATTCTCGACTATATGATCCAGACGGAAGAAAATAACACCGTGTACCGCAGTATCTCGCGGCGGGTTGCCGTGACGCCGGAACAGGGTAAAAGCAAACATGTCATCATTACGGTTGCCACGGATACTGGGTATCACACCCTGTTTATGGACAAACTCAGTACCTGGCTGTTCTGGTTCAATATCGGTCTGGTCTTTATTTCTGTTTTTCTGGGCTGGCTGACCACACGTATTGGTCTGAAACCGTTACGGGAAATGACCAGTCTGGCTTCCTCCATGACTGTACACAGCCTGGATCAGCGTCTAAATCCCGATCTGGCTCCGCCGGAAATCTCTGAGACCATGCAGGAGTTCAATAATATGTTTGATCGCCTGGAGGGGGCATTCCGGAAACTGTCAGATTTCTCGTCTGACATCGCGCATGAGCTGCGCACACCAGTCAGTAATCTGATGATGCAGACGCAGTTTGCACTGGCTAAGGAAAGGGATGTTTCGCATTACCGCGAAATTTTATTCGCTAACCTGGAAGAACTGAAAAGGTTGTCACGAATGACCAGTGACATGCTTTTTCTGGCACGTTCAGAGCATGGTCTGCTGCGGCTGGATAAACATGATGTGGATCTGGCAGCCGAACTGAATGAATTACGTGAGTTGTTCGAGCCCCTGGCAGACGAAACAGGAAAGACAATCACGGTTGAAGGAGAGGGCGTTGTTGCCGGAGACAGCGATATGCTCCGACGTGCTTTCAGTAACCTGCTTTCCAATGCAATCAAGTATTCTCCCGATAACACCTGTACAGCGATACACCTTGAGCGTGACAGTGACTGTGTGAACGTGATGATTACGAATACGATATCCGGCCAGGTTCCCGCTAATCTGGAACGTTTGTTTGACCGGTTCTATCGCGCAGACTCATCAAGGTTCTACAACACGGAAGGCGCGGGGCTGGGATTATCAATTACAAGGTCGATCATTCATGCTCACGGCGGCGAGCTGTCAGCAGAACAGCAGGGGCGGGAAATTGTGTTCAGTGTGCGTCTGTTAATGGATTAATACCGTTATTCAGGAGAAACCCGGAAGGTGACAAAAATGTCATCGTTCAGTCACGCGATAAACAGAGGCGGTTTTTTATAATCAGCCATAAATCAGGACAGCGTGATAATTCAATCGCCCGGTTCCTGGCGTGATGATCAACCAGCCCTGAGATCAAATGCTTTCTCTGTTATAAGCATTGATTGTTCGGGTATGAAAACACCGGAGACCCAACCATGAAAAAGATCCTTGTATCCTTTATTGCCATGATGGCTGTCGCTTCATCTGCCTGGGCTGCAGAGACAATGAACATGCATGACCAGGTAAATAATGCCCAGGCGCCTGCCCATCAGATGCAATCATCCGCTGAAAAAAGTGCAGTTCAGGGGGAGAGCATGAAAATGATGGATATGAGCGGTCACGATCAGGCCGCAATGTCCCATGAAATGATGCAAAACGGCAATTCTGCTGCCCATCAGGACATGGCTGAAATGCATAAAAAAATGATGAAATCCAAGCCAGCAGCTTCTAACGAAACAGCAAAATCATTTTCCGAAATGAACGAGCATGAGAAAGCCGCTGTTATGCATGAGAAGGCGAATAATGGTCAATCTTCCGTTATTCATCAGCAGCAGGCTGAAAAGCATCGCAGCCAGATCACCCAGAATTAACCCGCAGCTCCACTTGTTAGACCCTCATTTGACGCCGAAGTCACTGGCTTACGCTCCCGTCCGGGAGCGTTTTTTTCCCATATATCAAACTTTAACTCTGAAGAGGTGGAAGTATCTGACCAACACTGTCACGTAACGCCAGATAACTACAAAAACACCTTTTTCCTCCTGTAAATTGCAGTTCCTGCAAGAACATCAAGGCATAATGTTGGAACAGCGTGTGATACACACTTAGTATCATGTTTTGTATGTGTTTTTTTTAAAAGTTTACAACTTTAAAGTCTTTTTCAGGTTAAAGGATACAACTTTAATGTCTCTACACAACTGATCGTGGTTGCCATACTGGGGACGTCTCAGAAAACGGAAAATAAAGCACGTTAAGCCCATTGCAGACTCTAGATATTGACGAGTACGTCGGGTTTTCTCTTGTTTGAGTTGCCTCTTGTGGTAAGATAGTAATCAATTACTATCTTACCAGGAGTGCTCGTGGACACCCATCCAAAGCATCTGCCGGCCGATGAACGTCGTGCCGTAACTGTCGAGTCCGTCGTGGCGCTTGCCGGTTCACAAAACCCAAGCGAGATAACCACTGCGGCTATCGCTAAACACATGAACTTGACCCAGGGTGCGCTGTTTCGGCACTTCCCGAACAAGGAAGCCATTTGGCAGGCGGTCATGGAGTGGGTAGCAGAGCGCCTATTAGCCAGAATCGATCGATCCGCACAAGGAATCGAGTCGCCCTTGGCAGCCATGGAGGCGATGTTCATGAGTCATATCGAATTCGTAGCTGAGCACCCAGGCGTGCCAAGAATGATGTTTGGTGAGCTTCAGCGTGCCGAATCGACACCGGCCAAGCGCATGGTGCAAACCTTGATTCAGCGCTACGGCGAACGTTTGCATCGTCTCATCGAGAAAGGCAAGGCCAGCGGCGAGTTGTCTCCCTCGCTTGACAACGAGGCGGCGGCAACGCTGTTCATTGGCACGATCCAGGGCTTGGTCATGCAATCGCTGTTGGCGGGTGATGTGGGACGTATGCACCGCGATGCGCCGCGCGTCTTTGCAATTTATCGGCGTGGCATAAGGAGTGCGCAATGAAAAAGTTACCCTTGCAAGGCCGCACCCTGGCACTGCTTGCCGTCATCATTCCTTTGCTGGTGCTTTTTATTTATGTCGGTCTGCGATCAGGGCCGCTCGCCCCGGTCGCTGTGACGGTGGCAAGCGTGGAATCACAGGCTATCACACCGGCGCTGTTCGGCATCGGCACGGTGGAGGCGCGCTACACCTACAAGATCGGACCGACGTTTGCCGGGCGCGTCAAACGCCTGGAGGTGCATGTAGGCGACCAGGTCAAGGCCGGACAGGTGCTCGGCGAGATGGAGCCGGTCGACCTTGATGATCGGGTGCGCTCACAGGAGTCTGTATTCAAGCGGGCGGAAGCGGCTTTGCGCGAGGCAGAAGCCCGGCAAGCCTACGCGCAAACCCAGGCGCGCCGCTATGAGCAATTGTTTGCGGTGCGCTCGACCAGCGAGGAAATCGTCACCACCAAGCGGCAGGAACTGCAGATCGCCGATGCCGCCCTATCCGCCGCTCGGGAAGATATTGCCCGGGCACGCTCCGACCGCGAAGCACTCGTCGCGCAGCGGAGCAATCTGCGCCTGATCGCGCCGGTCGACGGTGTAGTCGCCGTGCGCGATGCCGATCCCGGCACGACCATCGTCGCGGGCCAGGCCGTGGTGGAAGTGATCGACCCCAAGAGTTTGTGGATCAATGTGCGCTTCGACCAGATCAGCGCATCGGGGCTGGCTGGGGGGCTGCCGGCTCATATCGTCCTGCGTTCGCGTGGTGGCCAGACCTTGAAAGGTCGCGTGCTGCGGGTGGAACCCAAGGCCGACGCGGTAACCGAGGAAACGCTTGCCAAGGTGACATTCGATAACAAACCAGAACCTTTGCCACCAGTGGGTGAACTGGCCGAAGTCACGGTTGACTTGCCGGCGCTCCCGGCCGCTCCACTGATCCCCAACGCTGCCGTCCAGCGTGAAGGCGATAAAGTTGGTGTCTGGCAAATCGTGGATGGTGATCTGCATTTCTCCCCGGTCAAGCTCGGCACTTCCGACCTCAATGGTTACGTGCAGGTGCGCGAAGGGCTCAAGAATGGGGACCAGGTTGTGACCTATAGCGAAAAGGCACTGACGGCGCGCAGCCGCATCCATGTGGTCGAGCATATCCCGGGAGTTTCACGATGATCAGCCTGGCCGGCCGCGACATTCTCCATGCCTGGGGGAAATTCGTCTTCACCGGCATCGGTCTGGGTCTGCTGATCGGCGTCACCCTAGTCATGGCTGGGGTGTACCGAGGCATGGTGGACGACGGCAAGGCGTTGCTCGACAACAGTGGCGCTGACCTTTGGGTGGTGCAAAAGGATACTCTGGGTCCTTATGCGGAGTCGTCCAGCCTCAACGATGACGTGTATCGCGCCATTCTCGCCATGCCGGGAGTCTCACAGGCTGCGAACGCGACCTACCTGACCATGCAGGTACGCAAGGGCGAGAGTGATGTACGCACCATGGTGGTCGGCATCGCGCCCGGTGCGTTGGGGGCTACACCCGGATGGCCTCCTTATCTCGTCGCTGGACGCCAGATCACGCGCGGTCACTACGAGGCTGTGGCCGACATCGCCACCGGCTTCAAACTGGGAGATCGTCTTGCCATTCGCCGCAATCATTACACCGTCGTGGGGCTGACACGGCGCATGGTGTCGTCCAGCGGCGACCCGATGGTATTCATTCCGCTCAAAGATGCCCAGGAGGCCCAGTTCCTCAAGGACAACGATGCCATCTGGCAAAGCCGGCGTCGCACCGAAGCCAACCCGGTCTTCAATCGACCCGGTGATCCAGGTTTGCTGGATGCCGTGATTGCTTCACAGAGCAGCAACGCGTTCGTCAATGCCGTGCTGGTCACTCTGAAACCTGGTCATGCGCCGGACGAGGTTGCCGAATCCATCCAGCGCTGGAAGCGTTTGACGGTCTACACCCGGGCACAGATGGAAGACATCCTCGTCGGCAAGCTGATCGCCACCTCGGCCAAGCAGATCGGCATGTTCCTTGTGATTCTGGCCATCGTTAGCGCGGCCATCGTTGCCTTCATCATCTATTCGCTGACGATGGACAAAATCCGTGAGATCGCGGTGTTGAAGCTCATCGGCACACGCAACCGAACCATCGCCGCGATGATCATGCAGCAGGCGCTCGCCCTGGGCGTGATTGGCTTCGTGGTCGGCAAGATCACAGCCACCTTTTCAGCACCGGCTTTTCCAAAATATGTCCTGCTCACGCCAATGGATTCTGTCGCCGGTTTTTTTGCCGTGCTCGTGATCTGCGTTCTAGCTAGCCTCGTCGCCATTCGCATAGCACTCAAGGTCGATCCGGCCGAAGCCATTGGAGGTTGAGATGAGTAGCAAAGGGATACACATCGAAAGTTTAAGCAAGCGGTATGGCGATGGTGACACCGCTGTCTTTGCCTTGAGAGACGTGAATATGCATGTTGCGCCTGGTGAAGTGGTGGGACTGATCGGCCCTTCCGGGTCCGGCAAGAGCACGCTGCTCAAGTGTCTGGGTGCGGTGATCGAACCGACCGCCGGTCGCATGACGCTGGGCGATGAAGTGATCTACGCCGATGGCTGGAAAGTCCGCGACCTGCGCGCCTTACGGCGTGACAAGATCGGTTTCGTTTTCCAGGCGCCGTACCTGATTCCGTTTCTCGATGTCACCGACAACGTGGCGCTGCTGCCGATGCTTGCAGGCGTCGCGAATGGAGAGTCGCGCGCGAAGGCACTGGAATTGCTCACAGCGCTTGATGTGCAACACCGAGCTCGCGCAATGCCCTCGCAACTCTCCGGTGGCGAGCAGCAACGGGTCGCCATCGCGCGCGGACTGGTCAATCGTCCGCCGGTGATCCTGGCCGATGAACCCACTGCGCCGCTGGATTCCGAGCGCGCCATGGCTGTAATCCGCATCCTCAACGACATGGCCCGGAAGTTCGAGACCGCCATCATCGTCGTCACCCATGACGAAAAGATCATCCCCACATTCAAGCGCATCTACCACATCCGCGACGGCGTGACCCATGAGGAAGCTGGCGAAGGGCGGGAGTTCGAATGAGAGAACGATTGAATTACAGGAGAATTTCATGACCCACCGCAAACACAGCCACGCATTTGGAACTATCACCCTGACCGTTACGGCCTGCCTGCTTTTATGGGGTTTTCAGTTGCCAGCTTGGGCTGGTGACGCTACCCAGGTTGAGCCACTGGCGCTACGCAAGATCATGCAGGAACTCGGGCGCAACATGCAGGCTATTACCGGTGCGATTTCGCAGGAGGAATGGGTTCAGGTCGTTCAGCTCGCCCCAAAAGTTGCTGCACACCCCGAGCCACCGCTTACTGAAAAAATGCGCATCCTTGCTTACCTCGGCGCTGATGCGACCAAGTTCAGAAACTTTGACGCGCAGACTCACGAGGCGGCGCTGGCCATGAAGCTGGCTGCTGCGAGCAGCGACGGCAAGGCGGTGATCCAATCATTCGCCCTATCTGTCCCCGCTGGGGTGGGAGCATATCAACCTGACCGGCGATTACCTATGGCGCAGCAGTGCCAAGGTCGGTGCGGGGAAGTTCAGGCCATTGCGACCGCTGCCACCGGCTTAGCGTGCTTTATTTTCCGTTTTCTGAGACGACCCCCTTATGGCAGCACTTTAAATTGAGTCTCATACAGTATCTGTTTTCTTTCTCTTCATCTCTCATGACCTGCTGCCCACTTACAGACTCCAGGGTAAAGCAAAAAATTCTCCACCGGTGAGCAGAGTATATTGCATATGCCAGTTTATGAGTGTATATATAGCATATGCCAATAAGGAGCCTTCATGCCAAGACCCAGAATTCCCCGTAACATCTGTGGCCGCCCTGCGGATACCTGTTTTAAGCCCAATGCGCGACCGATGAGCCAGCTTGAACATGTTCATTTAAAAGAAGATGAGTTTGAAGCGTTACGGCTAGTCGATTTACTGGGCATGCAACAGCAGGAAGCGGCTGTTGCAATGGGGGTTTCAAGGCAGACACTGGCCAATGTCCTGAAAGCAGCCCGTTTTAAGGTTGTGGACTGTCTCACTCAGGGCAAGGCCTTAATAATGCACTCTGAAAGGGAAGGAGTTACACAAGATGATCACAGCCATTCCAGTGAATGACGACCGGGTAGCAAATCATTTTACCAAAGCGAGTCACCTTGTCCTGGTGGATGAGCGCGGTGTGGAGCTCAGCCGGACAGAAAATCCCGCGCTGGGCGCAGATTGTTCAGGTAAACGGAAGCTGGTTGACCTGCTGGTTCAACAGCAAGTCAGCCGCGTTGTGGTCCGTAACATCGGGGAACGGATGCTGGGTAAATTACTGGGGCATCAGATCGCGGTGTACCAGACTGACTGTGGTCGTCGTTTGTTCACTGAACTGTGTGATCCGGATACCCGTGTTCTGACTGAACTGAATAAGCCGGAGCAGGGACGCCAGTCCTTTCATCATGAGGCGAAAGGGAAAAAATGCTGTCACTCTGACGGGAACACAGCAGAAAATGCGTGCCAGGGTGGGCGTCAGCATCATCACGGAAACGGGCGCTGTTGCCATTCATGAGTTTATTTCATCACGGGCGGTGATTTTTATCAGACCCGTATTGTGTATAAACCAGGAGCCGGAATGTGTGGAGGAGGCAGTAATGATGCCGGGGGAGCCCCTCAGCTGACTGAATTCCGGATGCCTCCCGTCAGTACAACCGGACGCTGAGCAGAAACAGATGAATTGTTATCTTGATGCCAGAAAGGCCCATACCTGTTGTATGGTCTGTAGTTCCCGCGACAACAACCCTGATACGGTGAACTTAATGTTTTCAGAGCACCCGGATGGCTCTGTATGTGCGGACTACACGGCCAATCACAGGCATCAGGGGTATACGGGTCTTTTACATGGCGGAATGACGAGTACCCTGCTGGATGCAGCAATGACTCATTGTTTGTTCATGCAGGGTGTGCAAGCCCTGACGGCTGAACTGACGGTAAGATTCATTTCACCCGTTTGTACCGGAGACAAACTGATGGTATGTGCCAGACTGCTTGGGCAACGCAGGGGGATTTACCTGCTTGAAGCATGGCTGACAAAAGGACAGCAGACAGTGGCACGTGCCACGGCGAAATTCATTGTTCCGTCGCAGGATATTGCTCTGGCGCATCGCTAGTGTGACAGACGACAGGTGTACCTGGTTATTATAAAAATTTGAGGCGTGTTTTGCTCAGACCGGAAAGAATAATCGCATATCGTATATTCCACTGAAACCGTGTAAGAGGTAGTTATGAGTAAACAAATCATTGATATTGGTATTGCTGAATCATCCCGGGTGGAGATTGCAGACGGTCTGTCCCGGCTTCTTGCTGACACCTATACCCTGTATATAAAAACACATTACTATCACTGGAATGTAACTGGCCCCATGTTTAATAGCTTACATTTAATGTTTGAAAATCAATACAATGAGCTGGCCACCGCCGTTGATGATATTGCTGAACGTATACGCTCGCTCGGATGTTTCGCGCCCGGCACATATCATGAATTTTCACGTTTAACTGCGGTTAATGAAGACAAGGATATTCCGGCAGCAAAAAACATGATTGAAAATCTTGTCCAGGGCCAGGAGACCGTGGTTAAAACCGCACGCTCTTTATTCCCGATCGTTAATAGTGGGAATGATGAAGCCACTGCGGATCTGCTTACACAACGTATCCAGTTGCATGAGAAAACCGCCTGGATGTTGCGTAGCCTGCTTGAATGATGTCACCCGGTAGCAGCAGAGATAAACAGTTTGTCAGCCACAGGCCATTTCTGACGCAGCAGTATCACTGCGTGCCTGTGGCTCTTTTATCTGACCGGAATAGTATAAAAACCGATAAATCAACCAGTAAACCTGTGAGCGGGCAAGTGATTAAACAGTCCGGAAAGGGATTGCCGGCGGGTATATCCGAATCACTGTCGTTTTCCCGTTACAGTTTCGTCCAGGCACTTCATAGCCTCAACAAGTTTATGATCCACTGATAAAACGGTTTGCAGAGAAAGCAGAATCATATTATTCGTTGTTATGGTTTCCTTTACCTGTCCCGGCCTGCGGACAGTAAAGAGTATATAAGGTATTTAACAACGTCATGATCCGGTTATCCCCGATACGGTAATATACCATTTTACCAGCCCGTCGGGTCTCAACCAGCTTCAGGCGGCGCATGACGCCAAGCTGCTGAGACAACGTCGGCTGAGTAATCCCGACCGCCGCTTCGAGTTCGGACACATTCGCTTCTCCCTGGCTTAACTGGCACATCAACAGCAACCGGTCGCTGTTGGCTAGTCCCCGTAAAACATCCGCTGCCCTCAGGGCCGCATTTTTCATATCAGTCTGACGTTTTGTGTCTTCATTCATTTGCATTGATGATTTCTCATATTATGTGTTTTTATATAATATATTTTAGTATACTGATAGTGGCATAATTTTGCCACCGTGTTCGCCAGGTCTGCAGCGTCCAGCTGACCCGGGTAACTAATTATATCTGGTAGGCATTTTGCCCCGAGTGAACAGAGAGGATGTAATGAAAATAGTGATAGTTGGTGGTGTTGCCGGTGGCGCATCCGCTGCAGCCAGGGCTCGCCGGTTGTCCCTCCTTTGCCCGGGCTACAGCAAGAGGGAGTCTTTACGCTCCGAAATCTTACTGACATGGATGCTATCCTGGCGTGGATTGAGCAACATAACGTAGCTCACACCACGCTTGTCGGGGGGGGGGTTCATCGGACTTGAAGTGATGGAGGCTCTGAGCGAACGGGGGATCCGTGTCACTCTGCTGGAGATGGGGGAACAGGTTATGGCTCCGGTTGATCCTGAAATGGCATCAGTCCTGCATCAGGAAATCCGGAATCATGGCGTGGATCTGCGTCTCAGAACGGCACTCACCGAGGTACTGCGGACAGAAACGGGATTCCGCGTTGCACTGTCTGACGGTGGCTTTGTGCAGACCGACATGGTTATTCTCGCCATCGGGGTAAAACCTGAGAACAGCCTTGCCACATTAGCCGGGCTCGAAGTGGGTAAACGTGGAGGCATAAGTGTCAATGCCTGTATGCAGACCAGTATCCCTGACATCTACGCCGTGGGGGATGCAGTTGAAACACCTGACCTTGTTTTTCAGGAACCCGCTAATATTCCTCTGGCTGGGCCCGCCAACCGCCAGGGACGCATTGCTGCTGATAACATGCTTGATCACCACAGCCTTTACCATGGCAGTCAGGGGACATCCATTTGTAAGGTATTTTCGCTGAGTATTGGCAGCGTCGGTGCGAATGAAAAGCAACTGAAAGCCCACGGCACCCGATACGAGAAGGTTTACGTCCATGCTGCTGATCATGCCGGTTACTACCCGGGGGCAACGATGATCAGTCTTAAACTGCTGTTCAGCCCCGATACTGGCAAAATTCTCGGGGCCCAGGCGTCAGGGAAAAAAGGGGTTGATAAACGCATCGATGTCCTGGCTGTCGCACAGCGTGCGGGACTTACCGTCAACGATCTTGAGCATCTGGAGCTGACTTATGCTCCTCCTTTTAACAGTGCAAGGGACGTTGTTAACCAGGCTGGAATGGTGGCGGCAAATGTCATCAAGGGAGATACGGTCATCTGTCATGTCCGCGATGTGTTACAACGGGTACCGGGTAGTTATTGTTTACTTGATATTCGCTCTCCTGCAGAACTGAAACAATTTGGCGAATATCCTGACGCGCTATCCATTCCACTGGATTCCCTGCGGGAGAATCTTGAAAAAGTGCCTAAAGATAAAGAGATTTTTATAGGGTGCCAGAGTGGCCTGCGCGGGCATGTGGCATACCGTATTCTTCAGGCCCACGGCTTCAGGACATATAATCTGAGTGGTGGCTTTATAACCTGGCAGGCGGTAACGGAGTCAATAAGTAAATAAGAGATGAGGTGCCATACACATGGCACCCTGAATCGCCACAGGTTTAACAGTGAAGTGGTCTGCTGAATTTGTTCACCTGAACAGAGGTGTGGACTGACCCCGCACCGTTATAAGGACAGTTATGAAAAAAATAACTTTTCAGATCAGGCGTATAATGTCAGATTCATGGTCACTATAGGAATGGCAAGGACTGGATTTTCATTTTGCAGCCTTCAGGCTGCTTAGTTCAGAGATAGGTCTGTGTAATGCGTAACTTCGTGACTCGATTGAGAGTATGGTTTCCGCCCCCACTCATCTTATTGCTGTTTTTCGTCACTGATGTGTTGACTGCAATCCCGCGTTTTACCTTCGACATCGTGAATATAGTGCTAAGCGTGTTGCTGACCGGTGTTTGTATTACCATGATACTGCACACCGCTTGGCAGATGAGCACGAACGGCACGACGCTTAATCCGATTCATCCGGATAGAACCACCAAGCTGGTAACTGTCGGTTGTTACGCATGGAGTCGAAACCCTATTTACCTTGGAATGAGCGGGCTCCAGTTATCCGTTGCTCTCTGCTTTGGCAGCCTGGTGGGGATACTTGCTGTACCGTTGTTTATGTTTGTAGTAGCCAGATTACATATCCATGTTGAAGAGGTACAGCTTCGAAAACGTTTCGGGTTGGAATGGGAACGCTATACCCAACGGGTTCGTCGCTGGTTATAGCAACCCCGTGGTGTTGCAGGAGACAAATAACGTCGAAATCATAAAGAAAAGAATTCATCATCCTTGAGCTTTTATATCGTAATCGTAAACCAGGTGCCGTATGTAGCCATTGAGCCAGTGCTGGTACCTTAGGGAAGGTGCGAACAAGTTCCTGATATGAGATCATCATATTCATCCGGAGCGCATCCCAGAGGGACATCATGAGCCATCAACTCACCTTCGCCGATAGTGAATTCAGCACTAAGCGCCGTCAGACCCGAAAAGAGATTTTCCTCTCCCGCATGGAGCAGATTCTGCCATGGCAGAATATGACCGCTGTCATCGAGCCGTTTTATCCCAAGGCGGGCAATGGCCGACGGCCCTATCCGCTGGAGACCATGCTGCGTATTCACTGCATGCAGCATTGGTACAACCTGAGCGACGGTGCCATGGAAGATGCCCTGTACGAAATCGCCTCCATGCGCCTGTTTGCCCGATTATCCCTGGATAGCGCCCTGCCGGATCGCACCACCATCATGAATTTCCGCCACCTGCTCGAGCAGCATCAACTGGCCCGTCAATTGTTCAAGACCATCAATCGCTGGCTGGCCGAAGCAGGCGTCATGATGACCCAAGGCACTTTGGTGGATGCCACCATCATTGAGGCACCCAGCTCTACCAAGAACAAAGAGCAGCAACGCGATCCGGAGATGCATCAGACCAAGAAAGGCAATCAGTGGCACTTTGGCATGAAGGCCCACATTGGTGTCGATGCCAAGAGTGGCCTGACCCACAGCCTGGTCACCACCGCGGCCAACGAGCATGACCTCAATCAGCTGGGTAATCTGCTTCATGGAGAGGAGCAATTTGTCTCAGCCGATGCCGGCTACCAAGGAGCGCCACAGCGCGAGGAGCTGGCCGAGGTGGATGTGGACTGGCTGATCGCCGAGCGTCCCGGCAAGGTAAAAACCTTGAAGCAGCATCCGCGCAAGAACAAAACGGCCATCAACATCGAATACATGAAAGCCAGCATCCGTGCCAGGGTGGAGCACCCGTTTCGCATCATCAAGCGGCAGTTCGGCTTCGTGAAAGCCAGATACAAGGGGCTGCTGAAAAACGATAACCAACTGGCGATGTTATTCACCCTGGCCAACCTGTTTCGGGTGGACCAAATGATACGTCAGTGGGAGAGATCTCAGTAAAAACCGGAAATAACGCCAGAAATGGTGGAAAAAATAGCCTAAATAGGCTGATTCGATGTGTTTGCGGGAAAAAAATCGGCCCAGATCCGCGAAATTTTAATCAGCGAGTCAGCTTGGGAAGAAATGACCTGCTTATTCGCACCTTCCCTTCCTCTACTGGGGATGTGAAACAGAATTCATTCCGAATGCCTGTCCTCACCTTCCAGTTTGAAAGCTGATTATTGCTTCCTGTTCGGTGATCACTTACGCTATGCTACCAACTAGATGGTAGTTTGCAAGAATTTTATGAGGTCTCACTGAATGGCCAATTGCGCGCTCATTCTTAAAATATCCCTGGCAATGCTGGCGTTTGCTGCAAACTCTATTCTGTGCCGTCTGGCCCTGCAGGGAGGCCACATTGATCCCCTTTCATTCAGCAGCCTCAGGCTGGCCAGTGGTGCACTCGTCCTGTCACCTTTCTTGTTTTATCACGCAAAAACTACATTATCGCTGTGGCGTCCGCTGAGCGGATTTTACCTCATGGTGTACGCAGTGCTCTTCTCTGTCGCCTATATCCATCTCGATACCGGGGCAGGTGCGCTGTTACTTTTTGGTGCCGTACAGTTTGCGGTGGTGATCCACGGATTATTTAAAGGGGAATCACTCTCCGTTATGCGGGCTTGCGGTTTAGTTATTGCTCTGGCAGGAATTGCTGCCCTGCTGTTACCCGGGGCGAAGGCACCGCCGCTTTACAGTGCACTTATGATGATCGTTGCCGGATTAGCCTGGGCCGCCTATTCCGTCAGGGGGAGGGCGGGCCAGGCGGCCGGGGCTTCAACGGCGGCAAATTTTGTACTCGCCACGCCGATGGCTCTCGCTCTTTCGTTGCTGTTTATGAAGCAGGGTCACTATGATGCTGCGGGCATTGCTTTGTCATTGCTGTCCGGTGCCGCCGCCTCAGCCGGTGCATATGTATTGTGGTATACCCTTTTACCCCCTCTCGGCTCTATCACCGCCAGTACCCTTCAGCTCAGCGTTCCCTGTCTGGCAATGCTAGGGGGTGTGGTATTCCTGGATGAATCACTGACGGTCAGAACGATATTTTCTGCCCTGGCGGTGCTGACTGGCATTGTGATGGTGACACGCGAGAAATCCCCCCGTAAGTCGATGACAAAGGCGAGAGAACCTTAATAACGCAATTAATTCATGCAGTTGTGATGATTCTCTTATGTTAATCACACGAGCCAGTTTTCCCGCTCCGGCATCAGACAGACAGTAATACTGAGGTCGACGTTTCTGACTACACCTAAGGCAGGTTTATGAAATGAAATATGATTTTGATGAGTACGTAAGCAGAGAGAAAACAGACAGTCTCACCGTGGACGGCTGGCGGGAATACCTGTTTTCGGGACAGTCCGAATTTGCAATGCGGTATCCGGCAGAAGGGCTAATCAACCTCTGGGTTGCTGACATGGCTTTTGCCACACCAGAGCCGATTCTTCAGGCCATCAGAGACCGTCTGGATAGAAAAATACTCGGCTACACTAAAATCTACGACGAAGAATACTATGAGATCTTTGGCAGCTGGTGTGAGCGACAATATGGTCACCGTTTCAAAACGGAAGACATTGTGCTGTCTCCGGGCATTATTCCCGCGCTGAACCGTCTCGTCCCGCTTCTGACCGACATGGATGACAGTATTCTTATTATGACGCCTTCATATGGCCCGTTTAAAAAGGCGGGTGAATACAGTCAGCGTCGCGTGGTGTACTCGGCGTTAAAAAAATCAGCAGGCGGCTGGGAACCTGACTGGGAAGACTTTGCACGCAAAGCCAGTCAGGCCGATTTACGTGTGAAAATTCTTTTCCTGTGTAATCCGCATAACCCGACCGGACGAGTCTGGCGGCCTGATGAACTTAAGCGGATTATTGAAATTTGCCTGGCCAATGACATCTGGGTGATATCTGACGAAATTCACTGCGACCTGTCCCGAAGCGGTATCGGTCATACACCGGCCGCCTCTCTTTTCCCTGATTCTACACGCATTATTACCTGCATGTCCTCGAGTAAAACATTCAATCTGGCCGGGAATTTGTTGGCAAATATTATTATTCCGGATCCCGGTGTCAGAAGCGAGTGGCGTCTCAGACACGACGAGTTCATCTCTCCACTGAGCCTGGCAGCAAACAAAGCGGCGTGGAGTGAATGTGATGACTGGCTTGTCCATCTGAGGGAATATATTGACGGCAATTTCCAGTACCTGCACGACTATCTCAAAAGCTATTTACCCGAAACCAGGTTCTCGATCCCCGAAGGGACATATCTGGCCTGGATAGATATTAGCCGCTACCTGCCCGACACCGCAGGTGAGGATTTATCGCTGTATTTTGCCCGGGAGTCAGGGGTCCTTCTTGAAGGGGGCTTGCTGTTTGTCGACAATGGGGACGGATATATCCGGTTAAATCTGGCCTGCCCACGGAGTATGCTGACAGCAGGGATGAAAAGAATTTCACAGGTACTGCGGATACCGGCTCCTCATCGTGTATAACCCCTTTCTCTCTGGCCGTTTTGTCCTGTCAGGATGTCGTCAGAACCCGGCATAACACCCTGTGCCGGGAACACAAAAGGCACGGATGAACAGGTCGTGAATATTCTTAGTGAAGCCTGCTGATGACATGTCTGGCGACAAAAAAATGCCGCCCTTAAGGGGCGGCTTATGCCAGCGTCACGGGGTTATCGTCTGACCGCCATGATGCCCGCATCGACATCCCAGATAGCGCCCGTCACCCATGAGGTTTTGTCAGACAACAGGAAGAGAATAGTGTTTGCCACATCTTCGGCAGTTCCGACGCGTCCCAGCGGGTGGAAATCGTTCAGCGACTTCATAGCATCTGCGATATCCGCTTTGTCCATGAAGCCTTCGTATATCGGCGTATGAACAATCCCGGGAGACACCGCGTTGACACGAATACCCGCGCTGGCCAGCTCAATCGCCAGATTACGCGTCAGGGCATGCAGACCCGCTTTTGCCATTGAATAGGCCGAGGCCGGCGAGTCACCCAGTGCAGCCTGAGCACCAATCGAACCGACGTTGACGATAGACCCTTCGAGCTTCGCGGCGAGCATGTTCTTCACGACATCCTGTGTAATAAAGAACGTGGCTCGGTTCAGCGAAAGATACATGTCATAATCGGCAAAGCTGTGCTCGGTAAATCCTTTGGGCATGAAGATACCGGCGGCATTCACCATCAGGCTGATATCGCGATGGTGAGCATTAATTTCCTGACGGATAGTTTCCATACCTTCTTCGGTCATCAGGTTCGCCGCGATGACCGCAACCGGTCCCAGAGGGCTCAATTCTTTTTGCACCGCTTCGGCTTTGTCTTTTTTATTCCCGGTCAGCACGACACTGCCGCCCGCTTCCAGTACCATGCGTGCCACGGCCAGGCCCATGCCGCTGGTACCGCCGACGACGAGCAGTTTTTTACCTTTGAAAAAAGTGTTCATTTTCTGACTCCATTACTGGTGGGTAAGACGTTGCCGGCAGCGTGAAACTGCCGGCGGTTGACGGATTAAATACTGCAGCCATCCGTTCCGCAGGTCTGACCCGCAGTGGCTGAAAATTCGGTTTGCTGTTCATCCCAGACCTGACGCAGGGCATTCAAAAAGTTATCTGCTGCCTGAGCCCCGCTGATGGCATATTTTTCGTTCATCACAAAAACCGGAACGCCGCTGAGGCCAATAGACTGTGCGTGGGCTTCATCGTCGGAAACGGTGGCGCGAAAATCGTCATTTTCCAGGGCGGCTGCAGCGTCAGCTTTCGGCATACCGGCTTCTACGGCCATGGCAACGAGCTGCTGACGGTCAAAGAGAGAGCGACCTTCGGTGATACTGCCATGATAAAAACGTTCTTCCACCGCGTCCGCAATTCCGGCCTTACGCGCGGCAACCAGCAGGGTGTGTGCATCTTCTGTATCACCAAACATCATGCCGTCGAAGTTGTAGATCAGACCTTCAGATTTACCGGCGGTGCCCACCTGATTCATCATCAGCTCCGCTGAATGCTGACTGCCCAGCTTTTTAACGATGGCATCCTTAAAAGGCATCGCGGGAGTACCACCGGCCAGACGGTAGCTGTGATGGCGGATCACCACCTGGTCGCGAAATTCAAAGCGATTCAGACCCTGTTCAAATCTTTTTTTAGCAATCCAGCACCACGGGCAGACCAAATCTGACCAGATATCGATGGTAAGGGTGGGTTTCAGCGTTTGCATAATGATTCCTCAAAGACGTTGGGCGGTCGGATCTCACTTATCAGAGAACCGCGACCGTATGGGATTTATTGCGCCTGCCAGACCGGGTAATCGGTATAGCCTTTTTCCGGGGAACCACTGACGCCGTAGTAGGTGGCGCGGTCACTTTCTGCCAGTGGCCAGCCGTTTTGCATTCTTTCAACCAGATCCGGGTTAGCGATGTAGGGCACACCAAATGCCACCAGATCCAGCTCATCATCTTCCAGAGCCTGCTCTGCGATATCACGGGTAAAACCGCCGGCAGCGATGATGGTGCCTTTAAACGTGTTGCGAAAACGGCGGCGGAAGCCTTCCGGAAGTGGCGCTTTGGTGTACACCGGTTGATAGTAAAGGTGTACGTAGGCCAGTTCCCGCTGACCGAGCGCGTCGGTGATGGCTGACCAGGTTTGCTCTTCACCTTCATACGGCGCGAGGTCATAAATGCGGCCGAACGGTGACAGGCGCACGGCAACGTGGCTGTTACCCACGGCTTCCGCCACGGCGTCAATGGTCTCCAGCAGGAAACGCTGACGATTTTCCACCGAGCCGCCGTATTCGTCGGTGCGGGTGTTCAGTTCGCTACTGAGGAACTGGTCAAAGATGAATCCGTTTGCCGCCATGATTTCCACGCCGTCAAAGCCGGCTTCCATCGCCAGGCGTGCGGAGTGCACGAAGTCTGCAGTGATGCGTTTAACTTCATGCGTTTCCAGCGCGCGTGGCTGGCTTGGTACAACCGGGCCCGGTTCTCCGGATTCGGTCAGCGCAAAAACGGTGGTATTGACCGCCTGAACGGTGCCCGCTGAAACCGGCGCTATGTGGCCTGGCTGAAGAGAGACGTGAGACATACGGCCGACGTGCCAGAGCTGCGCGAAAATACGGCCACCTTTGGCGTGAACCGCTTGTGTCACCTTACGCCAGCCCTGGACGTGTTCGTCGTTGTAGATACCAGGGGTATAAAGGTAACCCCGGCCTTCTTCTGAAACCGGCATCCCTTCGGTGATGAGCAGGCCAGCAGAAGCACGCTGTGCATAGTACAAAGCCACGACCTCATCCGGCACGTCATTCATGGTGCGGGTGCGGGTCATCGGTGCCATGACTACACGGTTTTTTAACGCCAGGCCAGACAGATTGTAGGGGGTGAAAAGCTTACTCATCGTATACCTCACAAAAAACAAAAAGGAGTATCCCGGCAGGGATTTGCACAGCCCGGCAGTATCATCGACTGGACGTCGCGCACTGGAGTTGCATAAACATCTGATGGGTGGCAATATACCAACCATCTAGTAGGTAGGTCAATGGCTGTGTCGTATTTTTTTGTCATAACGCAGCCATTTCTGAATTGTCACTCATTTTGCGAGGTCATCACCATGCGTACATTAACAGCTTATAACGAAGATAATTTCCGCCAGATAGAGCAGTACAAAGGAATATCGGTGGTACGTTTCTCTGCACCCTGGTGTCCGCCCTGTCAGGCCAGCGAAGAAATGTTCAGTCAGTTTGCAGACCGGCTCGATAGAGATATTCAGGTGGGGAAAGTCAATGTAGATCAGGCGCCGGTGCTGACAACCAAATACGAGATCTGGGGGCTGCCGTCTGTGCTGATATTTCATGAAGGGCAATTAGTTAAACGCATACCGGGTGTGAAACCTGCATCGGTATATGCTCAGGCTATTGCGGACATAAAAAAAGGGCAGTAATGCCCTTTTAACGTGGAATTTATTAATGCTTAACCGCGTGCCTGACCGACGGCATCCAGAGTGCGGGCTGAATAAATGACCGCCGCGCCAGCGTTGAGGTTAATCGCCACGCCCAGCGCTTCAGCAATTTCAGCGTCGGTTGCACCGGCTTTCACAGCTGCGTCGGCGTGAAAAGCAATACAGCCGTCGCAGCGGGTTGTGACTGCGCACGCCAGGGCAATGAGTTCACGCACTTTTGCGCCCAAAAGGTCAGTTTTGTTACCTGCGTTGCCCAGGGCAACCACGCCTTTCATGGTCTCGGGGGTCAGTTTGCCCAACTCGCCTAAACGTTGCATTAACTCTGAGCGATAGTTGTTCCAGTCCAGCATAGTGTCATTCTCCTGAATGAGGGGTATTAAGAAGCAGTTTTATATACTTAAGGCTGTTGGCGAAGACTTCGGGTCTGGCCGTTGCATGCGCCACTACGCTTGAGCCTTCACAGACATTAATGATCATCAAAGCAATATCTGATGGTTCGGCATGGGATGAAAACTCACCTGACTCCATGCCCGCCCTGACGACTTTTGTGAGCCACTCGATTTGCATATCGAAATAAAGTGATGTCTGTACAGTAATTGCCTGAGGCAGATTGGCGGTCTCTGCTGACAACGCACAACACAGTGGCAGTAGCGAAGCTTTATGGCTTTGCGCGAAGATATCGATGTAAGCCGCAATTCTTCTCTCCGCGCTTTTCTCAGTCGCCTCTATCTGCTCAAATACGCGTTGTGTATCAGAGAACGCCTGTATTACCACCTGCTCACCCAGAATATCTTTGGTCGGGAAATGGTGATGAATACTGGCCTTGGTGATACCCACTATTTTTGATAAATCAGCATAGCTGAATGCTGAATACCCTTTTTCGCGCATCAGGTGTTCTGCTTCGCTGAGCAGCCGTTCCCTTGTCATGGTTGTCATAATTACTCCATATAATCTACTAGTTGATAGATTATATTGTTGCTATTTTTCCGTAGCAAGTTGTATCACTGACTCAGTATCGTGCAGAGCTGAACGTCACTGCCATCCTGCATTCTGAATGGCAGCATTACATCTCTGACATCACGCCAGGCGTGTAATCATTTCAACCGGATTAGCCAGAGTATCGTGGATTGGCGAATTCTTTTGCATTTCGCTGACCAGCGCTTCTAACTCCTCGCGACTGGCGGTCTTGCTCGTAAGGTGAACATCGACGCGAATAGATTTCGCACCTTTACGCACGTTGCTGTCCAGCCCAAGGAAGCCGTTGAGGTTGATATCGAAATTAAGATCCAGCTCGATACCGTCCAGGTCGATCCCTTTTTCAGCAGCCATCATGGTAAGGGTGGCGGTATAACAGCCAGCCAGCGCCTGCATGATGTATTCAGTCGGGCTCATGCCGGTATCGGTGCCGAGTAAACCTGCGGGTTCATCACCGATATTAGAAAATTTCCCCACACGGCTGGTATCGATAACGCCGTTCTGGATTGTGGCGCCGGTCTCTGTGCGAACGGTTAATCCGCCGCTGGAACGGGCTTTCATCTGGAAAGTCAGGTTACCCAGGCCAGGCTGGCTGCGAACTGCTTCACGGGTATTGTGGATCGCAGCTGCGTCTGCAGAAGGTTTAACGGTAGTAGACATAATGGCTCCTGTAATTTCTTGATAAAAGGTATAGCTGGTGTAATCAGTACCAACCATCTAGTTGGTAGATTAATATCGCGAACCTCTTTTGTCTACTCTTTTATAAAAAATAGGGGGAAAAGAACCCAGCAGGCTGTTTTATTTCATAATAACCATTTGATTTTTTTTATAATCTTCCCAGCCACTCACTCTTGCAGCAATCCAGCCTTTACCCGAAGGATAGTCTGGCGGGTGGTATTAAATTCCCGGGCAATAGCACTGATACTGATGCCAGCATTTAGGCGCTCTGTCACTGTTTGCTTTTGTTCCTCGCTCAGGATGGGGGGGCGACCGAAGCGTTTTCCAGCCGCTTTTGCCCTCGCAATACCTGAATACGTTCGCTCAAGCAGCAAATCCCGCTCAAACTCCGCTACAGCAGAAATTACCTGCATAGTCATTTTTCCGGCCGGACTGGTCAAGTCAACGCCTCCGAGTGCGAGACAATGAACGCGAATATCTAAAGCCGCCAGTTGCTCTACTGTTTTTCGGATATCCATCGCATTACGACCCAGACGGTCAAGTTTGGTGACAATCAGTACATCCCCATTTTCCATGCGATCTAGCAACCGGATAAATCCGGGGCGTTCGCTGGCAGCAACCGAGCCACTGATATGCTCCTCAATAAGTCGTTGGGATCTGATGGCAAAACCCGCCGCTTCAATTTCACGACGCTGGTTTTCTGTGGTCTGTTCCAGAGTTGAGACCCTGCAGTAGGCAAAAACACGTGACATGGGAAACTTTCCGTACGAAATGGATGTCCGAATTATAACGTGTGTCCGAAATTAATTTCACTAAGTTTCGGACATGTGCTGTAAGTGGTGTACGAAACCGACCGATTTCGGTCACAGCGAACAAATAACAGATGAAAACTATACGCGAGGGAGGCATTTATGCCACGGCGACAGATACTGAGCAGCGAAGAGCAGGAACGCTTACTGGTTATACCAGATGATGAAATTATTCTGACCCGAATGTGTTTTCTGAACGAACCGGATATTGCGCTCATTAATAAGCACCGAAGGGGCACTGTTGCAAAGTTAGCGATGAGGCAGCCTTTTGTCTTATTCAAAGGCCTTACATTTCAAAAACTCTGCTTACCAGGCGCATTTCGCC